>JANPDI010000202.1:0-36195 GCA_031431435.1 Burkholderiales bacterium | reverse complement strand
AAATCGTATGGGCGCTGTTGCCGAGCGGCTGATCACACAAGTACCAGAGGTGATACAAGTTGGTCGCCGAACGGGTCGTGCCGAACTTGATGAACACGCAGAAGGCGTTCACTCCTCGGAAATTGATGTCGACTTAAAACGTTCAACGCGCGACCGGGAAGCCATCATGGCGGACATTCGCAGCCAACTCGCGTCGTTGCCGGCTGCGGTGGCAATTGGCCAGCCGATTTCTCACCGGTTGGATCACCTGCTTTCAGGGGTTCGCGCGCAGATTGCAATCAAAATTTTTGGTGATGATATCGACAGTTTGCGTGGCCTTGCCGAGCAGATGCGCGTCGGCCTTGTGGGCACACCCGGACTGGTTGATTTGACGGTGGAAAAGCAAGTTCTCATCCCGCAAATAACGGTACGAATCGACCACCGCCGCGCCGCACAGGCGGGGCTCACACCGGGCGAGGCGATACAAACGCTGAAGGCATTGACCGATGGCGCACACGCAGCACAAATTGTTGATGGCGCAAGGCGCTTTGAACTGGTGCTCAGATTGTCCGATGGCAAGCGAAGTCCGCAAGACTTGGCGCAAACATTAATCGACACCCCTTCGGGGCGCATACCGGTGTCCAGCATTGCGACTGTCAGCGAATCGGATGGGCCAAACCAGATCGGTCGGGAGAATGGTCGCCGTCGCATCGTCATTTACGCCAATTCAGATGGTTCGGACATGGGCCGTATCATTGGCGATATTCGCGATGTGGTCTCGAAAACGACGTTGCCAGTCGGCACGTTTGTGAGTTTGGAAGGCCAGTTCCAAGCGCAGGAGCAAGCGACTGCACTCATCGCCGGCCTATCCGTCGTTTCTCTGGTGATGATTTTTTTGGTGCTTTATTCGCGGTATGAATCGGCTGTATTAGCCGGCGTCATCATGGCCAACATTCCGCTTGCGCTGGTCGGAAGCGTGATTGCCATGTGGATTGCCGACGTCAGCCTGTCAGTTGCGTCTATGGTGGGCTTCATTACCCTCGCGGGAATCGCAACACGTAACGGCATTCTGAAAGTCAGCCACTACATTAATCTCTGTAAGTTTGAGGGGCAGTCGTTTGATCAGCCGATGATTGTTCGCGGTTCTCTTGAGCGATTGACACCAGTGCTGATGACGGCCCTGGTTGCGGCTTTTGCGTTGACGCCATTGTTATTTTCTGCCGACGCGCCGGGCAAGGAAATTTTGCATCCCGTCGCGGTTGTTATTTTTGGCGGACTGATCAGCTCGACGTTGCTTGACACGATCCTCACGCCAATTGTGTACTGGCGTTTTGGAGAAGCAGCAACAAAGAGACTCATCTCGAAAACCAGTTCCGATGGCATGAATGCGTCGAATCAGCAGCAGGCGTTTTAGCGGCGAAGTGCTGTGGGCAAGTACGTTGGACGGATGCCAGCGGAGTTGAACGATGCCCGGCTGCATGAATTAACAACGCAAGACGATCTGGTTGATCTGCCGCGGGAAAATTGACGCTAGTAGGGTGTTCTACGAATTGCTTAAATTCGTGGAATTTGATAGAAAGTCAATTAGTGACACCGTTTTAGCCAGAAATAGCAGGGTGCCGAATTGACTGTAATTTTCGGCTTCGCAATGCCAAGTTCAACGCCTGTTTCCGGCACCGCGTTTAGATTGCCAAACTGCAGCTGGCTTCAGCCTTGCCCCCCGCAAAATCGATCCCTCCCCTGCATCGCAGACGCCAACCGCAAAACGGGCTTGTGCCCTGCCGCTAGCACCCGGTGGTAATCGATGAGGTGGTAGGGATGCCCGCACCGCCATAAATGTACCAGACCGAACAATTGATCGGATTTGGTGCGGTTTCGATGCGCCAGCCGGCGTTTCCGCCGGGAATCCTGGCATTGCCAAAGCCATAAAATGTGAAGCGGCCGAAACCAACGGCCGCGCTGGAAAGGTAACCCCCGCCGGCAATGGGTTGGGCGCCGACCTGCGTCATGCCGATGCCGTCCCACCAGCGGTCGGGGTAGCCGTTCCAAAGCCGGATGGGTACACCGTTTACGCTGAGGAAGGTAATGCCGGCAATTCCGCTGGCGGCACCGTTGCCGCGCACAACGGTCGTCGCATTGATGATCGCGCCGGCCGATTTGACCGACCCTTCCAGCCCTTTAATTGCGGAAGCGCGGGCATCTGTCGCAATCGTCTGAAACTTTTGAATGGCGAGCGCAGCCAGCACGCCCACAATCAGCACGATGCCAATGAGTTCTATCATCGTGAATCCGCGCTTGTTTGTCATTGCTGTCGATGCTGTTAATGAATCTGAAAAAACCGGCATAACGCGATGCCTGGGTCGTTGCCAGGCCAAATTGTGGCATAAACAATTGCCACGATCTTGCCCGCTTGTGTGCAGCTGTTTCGGCGCGGCTTCAAAATACAGATCCGGTGCTGATTGTGACGCGTGACGCAAGGATCGCGGCGCGTGGCTTAAAATCGGTGGATGATTGCAACCACCGATGCCCGCAACAGCAACGCCGCCAATCGGCCGATACATCATGGCCACACTCACCACGGCTTTACCTTGCTCGAAATGCTGGTCGTTTTGGCGCTGATTGCGACCGTTGCCGGCATTGCGCTGCCGAATTTTGGGCGATTCCTCGACAGCTTTTCAGCAACAACCAAATGGCGCGAGGTCGAGTCAGAGCTGGCCGACCTGCCATATCGCGCGTTTTCAGCTGGCCGCATGCTGCAACTTGATAGCGGCAGTGTGCGCGCGCATCTGCAAAAACTTCCCGCCGAATGGCAATTTGCCAGCGCTGTTGCCATCGTTTATCGGGAAAATGGATGGTGCGAGGGCGGCACCATTGTCATCACCGCCACCGATGGCATGAAGCGCGAATATGTTCTGGTGGCACCACGTTGTGAGGCGAGGGCATCGTGAGCGTCGCCGTGCCACGACAATCTTGTTTGGATGTAGCAGGATTTACGTTACTTGAGGCGATTGTTGCGTTGGTCATTTTGACATCGGCAGGGCTGGCACTCTTTTCATGGATCAACGCCAGTTTTGACGGCTTGAACCGCATCGAATACAACAATGCAAAGGCTGCCGCCGAAATCAACGCCATGGAGTACCTGAAAACGGTCAACCCAATGGAGCGTCCCGATGGCGAAGTGGTATTGGGCGGCGTGACCATGCGTTGGGCCGCCCGCCCGATTACCGATGTGACGCCAAATATGACCGACGGGCAGACCGCGGGGCCGTTCATGGTGGCGCTGTATGAGACTGAAGTGTCACTTGCGGCCGAGCCGCGTCTGCCGCGTTATTCGTTCATCCTCAGGCAGATGGGTTACCAACGATCCGCATCAGAGGTAAATGTTTTTGGTGAAAAAGTGGTCAATACGCCAAAGAATGCCAAGTGAGGCCCACCGCAAACCCGCTGAACACGTTAGAATGTCGCTCTTCGTAAAATGCCCGCATAGCTCAGGGGTAGAGCAACCGCCTTGTAAGCGGTAGGTCGTCAGTTCGAATCCGACTGTGGGCACCAGACCTTTTTTTGCGACGTCGCAACATTCACTGCTGAATCCAGCGTGAACGCGCATTCGTAACCGTTGTCACATGCTACGTTGTTCCTTTCAACGTCATTCCACTCAACAATGGCTCCTGTGATGAAACGCACGATGGTCAGTCTGGCGGCATTTTTTGTGTCGGCTTGGTTGCCGACAGCGCTACTGGCACAGCCGACGCCGTCCCGGACGGTTGTCAAAACGCCGCACGTTGAGGCTCAACTCATCGCCCGTGATGCCGCGTTTACGCCTGGCAAGCCCATCCAGGTCGCGCTTCGGCTTAAGATCATTGATCATTGGCACACCTATTGGCGCAACCCCGGCGATTCCGGTTTGCCGACACGACTGAAATGGACGCTGCCGACCGGTTTTGAAGCGGGGGATATCCAATGGCCTTACCCAACGCAGCTGCCGCTCGGTCCGTTGATGAATTTTGGTTATGAAGGCGAGGTGTTGCATCTGGTGACCATTCAATCGCCTGCCAAATTTACCGCCGGCGAGTCTGTCACTTTTACCGCAAAAGCAGATTGGCTGGTTTGTGCAGACGTGTGTATTCCGGAAGAAGGTGTTGTGAGTCTCACCCTGCCGGCGATCGCGTCGACGCCATTGGCGGATCCACGCTGGGCCAAATCATTTGCGGTTGCTTCCGCCGCGTTGCCAACAACGACGCTCAATGACGTGTCAGTCAAGATTGACGGACTCACGATGCGGATCACTGCCAATACGACTGCATTGGCAGCGGCCAATAAGTCCGCATCCGTTTTGTTTTATCCGCATCGTGATGACGTGATCGCCAATGCGGCCAAACAAGTCTTCGCGCGAACACCAGACGGCTTTACGCTTGATGTCACGCTTGCCGAGCCGCGCAATGCGGAGCTAAAAATTCTTGATGGGGTGATGGTGGCGGGCGGCAAGAATCTGACATTTGGCGCACCTGTCAATGCGCGTGCCGTGACAATTTCCGCACCGGTTGTGTACGGCGCGGCGGTGACCGGCACGACGAATGCAAACGCGAACGATAATACGAGCGCCAGCGTCGGCGCGCCTTTTCAGGCAAAAATGGTTGAAGATAGCCAGCTGGCGGGCACTTTCATTTCCGCGATAGTGTTTGCATTTCTCGGCGGACTGTTGCTGAACTTGATGCCGTGTGTGTTCCCGGTGTTGGGTATCAAGGTCATGGGCTTTGTCGAAAATGCCCACGGCGACAACCGCATTTTGCGACGTCAAGGTGGCGCATTTTTGGTCGGTGTGGTGCTGTCATTTTTGTTGTTGGCCGGGCTGATGCTGGGCCTGCGCGCAGCCGGCCAATCGATCGGCTGGGGCTTCCAACTGCAGGAACCGGTTTTTGTTGCGGGCCTTGCGGTGTTGTTTTTCCTGATGGCGTTGAATCTCTCCGGCGTGTTTGAAATGGGTGTCTCGTTGCAAGCGGCTGCCGGTAATGCGGATATGCGCCCAAGCCGTGACCCGATTGTTGGCGCATTCATTTCCGGTGTGTTGGCAACATTGGTGGCAACGCCATGCATGGCGCCGGGATTGGGCGCATCGGTTGGTTTTACACTGGGTCAAAGCGCACCGATTGCATTGCTGGTTTTTCTGGCCATTGCGATCGGCCTCGCGCTGCCGGTGGTGCTACTTTCATTGTTCCCGGCGTTGTTGCGTTACTTGCCAAGGCCGGGCGCGTGGATGGAAACGTTTAAACAATTTATGGCCTTCCCGCTTTACGCCACTGTTGTCTGGCTGGTGTGGGTCATCGGCGCGCAGACCAGCAATGACGGCGTCGCGAAATTGCTGGTCGGCTTGACGCTGATTGCGTTGGCGGCGTGGGTGTTTGGCCGTTGGCAGGTCGCGAACCATCGACTCGCGGCGTTGGCCGGCGCAACAATTGCCGCGCTTGGCATTGCGATGGCGTGGGCGGGCGCCAATAGTGAGAGCCCGACGACTGGTCCGACCGTGGCCGGTGAAGACGCTTGGGTGCCATATTCAGCCGAAAAAATTGCCGCGTTGCGCGGCCAGGGCAAGGCGGTGTTTGTTGATTTCACCGCAACCTGGTGCATCACATGCCAGGTCAACAAGCGGGTGGCGCTCAATCAAGCCGATGTGGTCAAGCGCATGGCCGAGGCCAATGTGGTCCGCATGAAGGCGGATTGGACCAAGCGCGACGCTGCCATCACCGCCGCACTTGCTTCGTTTGGACGCAACGGTGTACCACTTTATGTGTTGTATCCACCGAAGGGCGAGCCGCGCGTATTGCCGGAGCTGTTGACGCCCGACATCATGCTCGCGGCAATCGACGACATGCGCATTAACTCGAAGCCACCAGGGCGTTAACAGTTTATTTCAACGGCGCTGGGGCGGCAGGCGTTGAATTTGGCGACTTGTTTTCAAGCGCCCATCCGCCGAGCTGCTTGCGCACCGCATCTGTCACCGCCCGCGCCTCGCCGTCATCACTAATGATGTAAGGCGTGATCATGATCACCAGCTCGGTTCGACTCATGGATTCTGCATTCTGCTTAAAGATATAACCAAGCAGCGGAATGTCTTTAAGGAATGGGACGCCGGTGCTGCTACTAGATTGACGATTGGAAATCAGGCCGCCCAACACATATGTGGAACCATGCTTAAGTGTCAATTTTGTATCAACTCTTCGCCTGGAAATCGGGGGAGACTGCGGCCCGGTTTTGCTTGCAATACTCCCTGGCTGACTTGACTCGACGCCAATGTCCATATCGACTTGGTCTGAAGAATGAATCACTGGGGTAATTCGCATGATTGTACCGGTTTCCGCATATTGCACAGTGCTGATAAGACCACTACCGCCCGTTGAAGAGTTAGTCTGTTGCTGCGTCAATATCGGGATAGAGTCACCAACCTGTATGTTGGCTGTTTCACCATTGCGCGCAAGTGTTTTGGGGTTGGACAGAAATGTCACGCGACCGTCCGTTGCTTCCGCTCGCAGTTCGGCGCGTAAGGCACCAAGCCCATCAAACTGACTCATTACAAAACCTGTGAATGGGGTAACAGTAACGGGGTCGTTTGTAGTCGTGGTTGGTGCTGGGTTCCCTATGCCGCCAAGCCCAGTGACATTTCTCCCGCTTGAATTTAGCCTTCTAAAAATCCAATCAACACCGGTGGTCATGCCTTCCGAGAGCGTAATCTCAGCAATGGTTACTTCAATCAGCACCTGGCGCGCGGTGCGGTCGAGATCGTTCAATAGACGAATGATGTCGGTATATTCCTCGCCCGATGCACGAAACAGTATTGTGTTTGTCGCCTTGTCGACCACAACGCTGGTGTTGGTTTGGGCGGCAGGTGCTGCGGTACCGGTGGGCGCTGCTGATGTGCGGGCGGGTGTGCTGGACAATAACTTCTGCACGGTCTCGGCCAGACGCGACGCGTCGGTATTGCGTACTTGATAGCTGAAGAAATTCCGGCCGACACTCTTTTCGGCGGGCTTATCAAGTACTTTTGCCCATTCGACAATATGGTTGATCACATCTTTTGACTGCGCCATCACAATCACACTGTTGATACCGGCGACCGGCAACAACGTGATCGGGAACGCGGCGCTGCCGGCCTGACCGGTGGTGCCGACCGAATAACCTTCGTTGAGTAAAATCTCCGTCAACCTTTTTGCCAATTCGTCGGCGGACCAAATGGCTGGAGTGATGCGGATTGAATTGCGCCCTTTGAACAAGGGTTGATCAAGTACTTGAATGGCTTCCATCGCCGCCTGCACGTCATCGCCGTTGCCAGACAGGAGCAAAGAATTGCGAGCTGAGTCGTCGCTGTAGCGAATTTTTTCGCCGAACAGGGTGCGAAGATATCCACCAACTTCAGTATTCCGGACGGCCTGCAATTCAACCAACTGAAAAACCGGACGCAACGGCAAAGGCGTATCCGGTAACGCACGCCCGCGGCGAATTTCCGGCAGATAGCCGGTCGTTGTGGTGTCCGGCACAATCCGCGTCAGGCCGCCGAGATCTTGCACGGCAATCCCGTAACTCTTCAACAGCATACGTGCGCTCGATTCGGCTTCGGCGGCGGTCATTTTTCTTCCGCTGCGAAGCGTCACCAGATCTTTGCGCGCACTGACGGCCGGGTCGATACTGATGTTCTTTTTGAGCGCTGTCGCATACACCACCTGGATGAACGCCGGCAACGGAATCTGATCAAAATTGAGCGTGATATCGGCTGCGCCATCGCCCGCCGGTGTTGTTGCAGCAGCCGGCTTTGCGGCAGGCGTTTGCATGGGCGGTGCCGGTGTATTGGTGATCTCGGTGACACGCTGTTGCTTTGCGAGGTCAACGTTGGCGTCGGTGGTTCTTGCATCTGAGCGACCCGGCAGCTCCAGTTTTTCCGGAATGACAGGGCCGGCCGCACAACCTGCGAGCAACATGGCAACGGCGAGTACCGTTACCGTCGGCCGGTTGCGCAGACGGGTCGGGTATGTCCAGTGGGAATGGTTTGTTTTCATCATGTTTGTGGTGTCCAAGCCTTACCAAACGATTGGAATTGTTTGTCCGCTCAACGGTAAAAAGCGCCGCTTGCCGGACAACGTGACACACACACCATTTTCGCGAACTTCTGCAATGGGTGTGCCGTCGGGGAATTTTTCGCCTGCCTTGAGTGGCAATAGCCGTTCATCGCCAAATTGAATGACCACCACACGTTCGCGGGCCTGCCCGGCAATCGCGGCGATACGCCACTGCATTGCCCGATCATCCACGCCGGCGATGACATCGGCCTGACCGCCCCAGAGACTGGTTTTCTGCAAATTGGCCGCCAAGATTACCGGGTCCATCGTTGTGACGTTGCGCGGCACCGACCAGCCCTCATCGCGACTGGTTGATGTCCCGGAGCGGGGTGAGGGTGCCGGCGCAAGCAGGCCGATGACAACCGCTGATGCCAGCGTGAGCCAGAGCCAGCGCTTGAGGATCACGTTCATTTTGCGCTCCCCGACGCGGCAGTCGGCGCCGGTGAAGCTGCAACGCCGCGTCCACCCTTCAGCGCATATCCTGCCAATTCAACGTCGGCAATTGACGCCTGGCCGGTATTCGATGCACGAATGGTCATGGATTCAATCACCAGCGCCGCGCGCTTTTCGGTCATGGTTTTGGCGAGTGCGCCGAGCCAGGTGTAAAAACTCGACGGACGAAACTCGACTTGAATACGCGCCCGCAACGGCACAATATCGTTCATGTCGTTGGATAGTGGCGCGTCGCTTGCCGGCACAACCCTCAAGGCGCGCACCACGATTCCCGCCGCGCCGAGGCTCTGCGAAATGCGTTCCTGAAACGCCGCTTGTGACAGGCCTATACTGCCCTCACGCCAGAGCAGCGATTCGTATTCATTGACCGCGCCTGCCACTTCTTGTGACCGCCGGAGCCAATCTGCGGACGCCGCCGTTGCACGCGCCCGTGCCACACGTGATTCGCTGTTTTGCCAAGTGCCCCGCTCAATTTCTGTCGCGTCTTTCAGACTCAAGATCGCATAGATCCAGACAATGCCAATGGTGATATAGACGCCATATCGGAGGCGGCTGTTTTCGCGCCATTCCTGACGCATTTGTGCGCCCTGCAATTTGTTGCCGATCGCGCTCATTTGGCGACCCCGGTTCCGACAATGGGCGCGGGTGACGTGGTACGATTATTTGGCGCAACATCAGTCAATGGCGGTTGATTTGTTGCGCCCGCAATACGCAGACTGACGGATGTGCGTGCGCCGTCCGCATTCACCTCGACGTCACGAATAAAGCTGATTTTTTCAAACGCCTTGACGACAGCGGTCGCGGCTGGCGCACCGCCGGCCGGCGCAATCATGACGAACTTCAATTGCGGACCCCGCAGGTCCCATTCAACCAGTTGCAAAACGCCGGACTTGACGGTTTGAGCCAGCACATCATTGACCAGCGCAAACAAAGTCAGACTGTCGGGCTGGCCAAACAGCCCCGCGAGTTTGTTGGCACGGTCAAGCGCGTTAAGCGCCTGGCCTCGCGCGCCAAGTGTGGCGTCGAGTTCGCTTTCAGTCGCGGCCAGTTTTGAAATGGCGTCGATTTTGAGCGTATGTAACTGTCGCCAATCGTTTGCAAACCAAATCGTCGGGATTACCAATAGCCACGCCACTAAGGCGACGACCCATCGTTCGCGTTGCGAGGTGGTATTTTGGGCGCTGCCACCGGCGAAGCCGATAGGGGTCGGTCGCCAACCGGTTTTGGTGGCGGTTGGCATGGAATCGGTGCGGGTATCTGCGCCAACGCCGACGCCGCGCTGAAAATTCAGCCAGACGATCTCGGCCGGACGGGCGGGCCACCATTGTTCTGCGACCACCCGACTGGAATCGACGACGGTGGCAACCACGCCATCAAGCGCATCCGTGACCGATATCATTTGGGTTTGTGCTGACGCCGCCCATTGCGTTGTGGGGCCATGGGCATTTCCTGCGCCGGTAGTCCATAGAGCCGTTTCCGGAATGACCAGAACGGTTGCGGGATCAATGCCGATTTGTGCTTGCGCCTCCTGAACGGCGGCAAAATTGTATGCACACAACATTGCCCCGTCCGATTGCGGAATAACATAGTGAGCGGTGTCCACAAACGGCGTCCACGCGGTTTGTGCCAACAACAGCGCGGCGGCACGTTTGGCAACCGGCACCCCGTTGAAATCAACAATGCGGACGACATAATGGGCGCGTGACAGCACCCAATATTTTTCGGTCATTGCGCGCGTGCCAATAGTTGGCGCCGTCACACCTGCCTTGCGTTGAACAAAATGCTCGGCGAGACTGAACGGCCTACCGTTGGCGAAGTTGCCCAAACCGAGCCCCGACAGGCTCAACGACTTCAGCCAGCCACCTTGGCGCTGGCGTTTCATTGGCGCGGCTGGATTCGCGGCGTTCGTTCCGGTCGGCAAAGTTGGTTTTCCTGATGTCGGTTGAAGCGGTTAATGTGGTTAGCAGGGAGGGCGCATTCAAACTGCCGCCGAGCTCGCGAAACGCAAGAGAAAACTCATTTGGCAATCCAACCGCGATCGCATCGACCGACCGGCGGCGGCACTCTTTTACCCTGGTCGGCCGGTCTTTGTCGCCCGGCGTGATGGACAGTCTGCATTCTAGCAGGAACGGTAGGCCCGCTTTGGCTATGGTGACGCGCCAATCGTTAGCGCCGACTAACCCGACAATTTCTTCATTCAGTCGCCCGTTTGAATAGGGCAGAACGTCGGCCAAACTAACCAACGGCTTCACGTTGCGCTGGTCGATCAAGGCGTCGATTCGTGACGGATCGAGCCCCGGCACTGCCGCCAGGACGGCCGCAGGGGCCGAGTTGATATTCACGCCTGCGTGTCGTGCCGTGGTGAAAAGTGCAAGAAAGCGCGTTCGAATACCGTGTGGGCCCGATGGTGTTGTGGTGTCTGCCCGGTCAAGCGCGGCAAATATCTGTTCCCAACCCATTACATTGGCAAGTTCTTCGCGCGAGTGCAGGAAATCGTTTGCGGGTGCTGGCCGTTTGAAGATGGCGTAATCGGATTTTTCAGCACCGTTGAGGCGCTTGAGGTCGTCGTCGTCAATGTAGTCATTGAGTCCATCGATCATTCGCGCATGCATCGAAACAGGGATGCCGACGGACGTAAAAAAGCGACCGAGCAGCTGATCCTCGGCAAGATTGGCGCCAATCAACCCACGTTCGTCCTGCACCCGAACCGTGATGCTGTCTGACAAGCGGTACGGTCTGTTGTCAACAGCAATGTTCCCCTCCGTCACAACCAGTCCGCGTTCATCGCGGGCGTATTTGGCTGCGGCATGCATCAATGTTTCCCGCAACGAAAACGCCTCACGCTCGGCCTCAGCCCAGCGTTGTGTCGCAAATGCACTTGAACGCAACGCATCCACGCGTCCGGCGAAGAAGGCGGCGGCAAGCGCGATGATGGCAACGGCAAAAAGGGTGGCGACCAACACAAACCCTTGTTCCTTAAGACTATTTTTCTGCATTTATGATAGTGGCGGCGGATGACGAACAACTTGATTGGGGATCATGCGCCAGTATAGGCAACTTCACGACGGCCGGGAAACCCCACCCTGCAAGACGGCTGGCGACGATCCTCCATGGAGAAAGCAACGGCAACGCGTTATGATGATGTTTTCTGCAAAGCAAAAATCGCACTCAAATCATCAGAGTCGCTAATCGTATGCCAGATCCCCAACGACGAAACCGAACGTCACGGCCCGCGCCGCGCGGCGGGTGCCCAAAAGTGCCGCCAGCGGTCGGATGCATGATGCACGCTCGGGCAGCTGCGCGCAATCGTCGCCACGGTGGCTTTACGCTGCTGGAGGTACTGACGGCAATGGTGGTGTTTTTTATGGTTGCCGGAATTCTTGCAACCGCTGTCGCGCAGGCGATGCGGGTGGTTGAGGTCGGTGCAAATGAGACGACGGCGGCGCGCGATCAGGCGATGCGACTTGAATGGTTTCGCGAAACCGTCGCCCTGACCATCTTACCGCCAATCGATCTGCGGCGTGTCAACCGCGAGCCGCCGCTGACGGGTGATGGACGGATGATTAGTGGTATGTCGTTGCGACCCCCTGCGTCCCAATCGCTGGCACCGGAAAAATACAAATTTGAATTGAAGTTTGACGCTGCAACCGGTGAAACACAGTTGCTATTGTCCGAACTTGCGCACGTCTCCGGCGGCTTTTCCGGACAGACCGGATTTGTCCTGTTGTCATGGCTTGGCAGTGAGGGCGGCTTTCGCTACTTGGACGACGAGGACCGGTGGCAGGATGTCTGGCCGCAACGGGCCGGCTTGGCACGGGCGGGGGAGCGCATGCGTTTCCCTTTGCCAAAGGCGGTTGAGCTGCGTTATGGTGCCGCCGGCAACCCCGTTAAAGCTGTCGTGGTCGCCATTCAGGATCGCGCGTTGCCACCGCCATCGACCCGCGAGGTGACGCAATGAAAGAGCGCTCGTTGCCGCTGCTGCCAATCGGGGTGCTCATATTGCTCGCGGTTCTCACGTTTTGGTTATCGCGATATGTCGAAAGTGAGGGCGGGCGCCGCAATGACATCAACCGGCATGCCCCGGATGTTGTCATCGAGCAATTTACCGCGCAAAAGCTCTCGCCGACAGGTGATGTTCAGTATGTGGTGGCCGCCGACAAAATGACCCATTTCCCGGATGATGATTCGTCGGTGTTGGAACGCATCGTGTTTACCGCGACCGCCCCCGGCCGGCCGACGGTGACTGCACGCGCGCCGGTTGGCAGGCTGTACAAAGGTGGTGACGAGGTGGCGATGGATGGTGGTGTTGTACTGGACTCGGGGGCAACCGGGCGTTCGCCGGCGATGCAGATGCGCACGCCAAAACTCACCATTTTTCCCGACAAAAGTCTGGCGCGGTCAACCGATGGTGTTGTGATTGAAAGTGTGCAGGGCGTGATGAACGCCACAAAATTTGAACTCAATAGTGCAACCAATATTTTGACGCTCGATCGCGTACAGGCGACGTTGCGTCGCGTCAAACCGGATTCAACAGAAAAAAGTCCCAGGAAAATGTGATGAAAAAAATCGTGTTGACAACGACGCGCGCGGCAGGGCGGGCACCAATTTCATACGGCGGCATTGTGGCAGCGTTGTTGGCAGCGCTCGGCACAATGAACACCTTTGCCGAAAAGGCTGATCGGACAAAAGAGATCGAAATCGGCGCTGCTGCCGCGAAGTCTGATATCGCAAATAATGTTCAAACGTTGGACGGTGCCGTGGTGCTTACACAGGGCACGATGCGCATCACCGCCGACAGAATGATCTTGAAGCGTGATGCAAAGGACAATATTTTTGCCGAATTGTTGGGGTTGAACGGCAATCAAATTTCCTTCAAGGAAAAACGCGAAGGATTTAACGACTTTATGGAAGGCGCCTCGGATCGCGCCGAATTCGATCAAGCCACCAGCACGATCAAATTATTCACGCGCGCAAGACTCAAGAACGGCAATGACGTTTTGTCCGGCGAATATATTTATTACAACTCGACGACCGATGTGATGTTGGCGGATGGCCGCGCGCCCGACAATAAATCCGGCAGGGATCCAAAGGCGTCTGCCGCGCAAACCGGGCGGGTGCGTATCACCATTCAACCGCGCAATGATTCGACCCCGGTTTCTGTGCCTGCGGCGTCATCTGCAACACCGGCAAAAAAGTAGACGATGAATGCGCCTGATTTGCCTGCCGGGGTTGACAAAAACACTGTTCAGTCGCCCGAGGAGATGCAGCCGAGCGTGTTGCGAGCAGACCACTTGCGCAAGGCGTACAAAAAACGGGTTGTCGTTCACGACGTTTCGTTGGAGGTGAAAAGCGGCGAAGTCGTCGGTCTGCTCGGTCCCAATGGCGCGGGCAAAACAACGTGTTTTTACATGATCGTCGGGCTGGTGCCCGCAGACGGCGGTGAGATTCATCTTGACGGCGATGAGTTGACGCGGCTGGCAATCTATCAACGGTCGCGTTTGGGCGTGGCGTATCTGCCGCAGGAAGCATCCATATTCCGCAAATTGACGGTCTCGGAAAATATCCAGGCCGTGCTTGAGCTGCGCGGCCTGTCGGCCGAGGAAATTATCAAGAAGCGTGACGCGTTGATGGATGAGTTGCATATCAGTCATTTGCGCAACAACCAGGCGATCAGCCTTTCCGGCGGAGAACGGCGACGCGTTGAAATTGCGCGCGCACTGGCGGTCGAGCCGCGATTTGTATTGCTCGACGAACCATTCGCGGGTGTCGACCCGATCGCCGTAATTGATATTCAGGAGATTATTAAATTCTTGAAAAAGCGCGGCATCGGCGTGTTGATAACCGATCACAACGTTCGCGAAACGCTGGGCATTTGTGATCACGCCTACATCATCAACCAGGGTCGGGTGCTGGCGATGGGCCGACCGGCGGAGATCGTCGCCGATGAAACGGTGCGCAAGGTTTATCTCGGCGAGCATTTTCGCTTGTAACGCTGATTGCCATGAAACCGACACTGCAGCTCAAGTTATCGCAACATCTTGCGCTGACACCGCAGCTTCAACAATCCATCAAGCTGCTGCAACTGTCGACGGTTGAACTCAATCAGGAGTTGGAGCGATTTCTGCTGGAAAACCCCCTGCTGGAGCGGGACGAGCGCGGCGACAATGAGTCCCAGGGTGCGGAGTTCAATGCCGCCGAAGGCGTCGCCATGGCTGGCGAAGATGGTGATTTCACCAGAGGCGCCGACACCGGAAAAGAAGTTTTGGATGTGGTGGCGACACAAGTTGCATCAGGGGATGATAGCGACAAGGACGCCGGTTACGACAGCGCCGAATTTGCCGACTTTGGTGATGGTGCCGCCCGCAGCTCAAATAGCAGCGACGACGAGCGGCAAGACGGCGATGCATATGGGCAGACATCAGAGTCGGCGCAATCGTTGCAACAACATCTACTGCAGCAGCTTCCGTTGACATCGCTTTCGCCGCGCGATCGGCAGATCGTTGCCTTCCTGATCGTTCATCTGGACGACGACGGGTATTTAACCTATGAAATGGATGACCTGGTCGGATTGTTGCAGGCGAATATGTCCGCCGATTCATCCGGTGATGACTTTGACGCCGATGACGTGCGCGACGAGTTGAATATCGCATTGCAGCATGTTCAACATCTTGATCCGACCGGCGTTGGGGCGCGATCGCTTGCAGAATGCCTGGTTCTACAGATTGATGCACTGCCGCCTTCAACACCTTACCGTTCGGAGGCGCGACAATTGGTTTCGGCACACCTTGACGTGCTTGCGCAACGCGATTTTGTCAAACTGAAACGATTGCTGCGTGTTTCTGATGACGCGCTAAAGGCAATTCGCGCGCTGGTTGTCTCGCTTGAACCCAAGCCCGGGCGGGCCTTTGGCCAGGGCGACACAAGATATATCGTACCGGATGTTTTTGTCCGGAAAGTCCGCGGACGCTGGCGGGCAATGCTCAACCAGGGGGCGATGCCCAAACTCCGAGTCAACAAGTTGTATGCCGATCTGGTGCAAAAAAGCCGTGACGCCGACGGCAAAAATCTTACCGGGCAATTGCAGGAGGCGCGTTGGCTGATCAAGAATATCCAACAACGGTTTGAGACCATTCTCAAGGTCACAGAGGCCATCGTCGAAAACCAGCGCCATTTTTTTGACCATGGTGAAGTGGCGATGCGCCCGCTCGTTCTGCGCGAAATTGCCGAACAGGTTGGGCTGCACGAAAGTACGATTTCACGGGTAACGACGCAAAAGTACATGCTCACTCCGAGGGGCATTTTCGAGCTGAAGTATTTTTTCGGCTCAAGTGTCGCAACGGATGCCGGAGGCGCCTGTTCGGCGACGGCTATTCGCGCACTAATCAAGCAGTTGGTAGAAGCCGAGGACCATCGTAAGCCCTTGTCGGATAACAAAATTGCCGATGTATTGTCCGGACAGGGAATCCTCGTTGCGCGCCGCACGGTCGCCAAGTACCGTGAGTCGTTGCATATTCAGCCGGCAAACCTGCGCAAGTCTCTTTGAACGAGACGGCATGAACGCCCGTTAATCTCCGCAAAATCGTCGCAGCAACCGCCTAAATTTTTTGTGCTTGCGTGCCCGGCAGTTTGCGGGTATCTTGAAATTCACCCACGTTTTCTTGCCTCTGACCGGAGGCAAACACCACGGACACTTGATGTGTCCATTTGAAAGGAGATCGGCAAATGAACTTGCACATGACAGGCCATCACCTCGAAATCACGCCTTCCATGCGTGATTACGTCGCTGCCAAGATGACCCGCATCAATCGCCACTTTGACCACGTGATTGATGTCAATATGATTCTGACGGTGGAAAAATTGCGACAGCGAATAGAAGCCAATGTGCACCTTTCCGGTAAGGATATATTTGTCGAAAGCGCAGATGCAGATATGTACGCGGCCATTGACCTGTTGGTCGACAAACTCGATCGGCAGATTGTCAAACACAAGGAAAAGATAAAGAGCAAACACATCAGTGAGGCACCAAAACGCGTCATGCTCGACGACTGACGGTGGATGCCGGAACTGAACAATGCCCGCACACTTTTAATGGTGTTGCGGGCGTTTTTTTGCGTTGACCCCGTTGCGGTTTCCCCAATTGCCATCGGCCACCCGTCAGATTAATGTGAAATCTTGCCAAAACGACCGCCATGCATCCCGCTGCTAGTGCTGGCAGCGTAAAATACGGTCTTTCGCAAAACGCGGCGGCTTGACAAAGCCACTCGCCCAGCTATATGTCATTTGCACAATTTGGAAAACATCTTCCCGCGACACATGTCGTGCTGGATCTGGACGTCTCAAGCAAGAAGCGGCTGTTTGAGCAAATTGGGTTGTTGTTTGAAAACGAGAACCGTATTTCGCGGGCCAAGGTGTTTGACGCCCTGTTTGCAAGGGAAAAACTAGGCTCGACCGGACTTGGTCATGGTGTGGCGATTCCGCATGGCCGGATGAAAGGCCTGCGCGACACGCTTGCCGTGTTCATACGGACCGCAGACGGTGTTCCGTTTGAGGCCCCCGATGGTGAAAACGTGCGGCTGGTGTTTGCCATGCTGGTACCAGAGCACGCAACCGAACAGCACCTTAACCTGCTGTCGGAATTGGCCGAGGCGTTCAGCGATACGGAACTGAGGGCGGCGCTGCTTGCCGAACCTGATCATGATCGTGTGCATAAAATGCTGACAGAATGGTCGCCGTTTGGCGCAACCGAAACCCCAACCGATGCAGGCCGCATTGATGCCCCTACTAAACGTTCAGCGACTATTTGAGGACCGACGCGATAAACTCGCGTTGACGTGGCTGGCCGGCCACAACGGCGCATCACGCGTGCTGCCTGCGGATGCGCTCAATCGCCCCGGTGTGGGATTGGTGGGGCACCTTAATCTTATCCACCCGATATTGATCCAGGCGCTCGGCACCAGCGATATTGAATATCTCGATCACCTCGATGAAACACAATTGGCGGCGAGTCTCGATGCGCTTTGTACCAATGAAACACTGGCGATTTTCCTGTGTGATGGTGCCGACGCACCCAAATATTTGATCGAAGCGGCAGACAAATATAGCGTTCCACTATTCTTGTCGCTCAAGATGAGTCGGGTGTTTGTCAACTTGTTGCGCCCGTATTTGCAGCGCGAGTTGTCGGAAGTAACCACCTCGCACGGCGTTTTTCTCGATGTACTGGGGTTCGGCACCCTGATTACCGGCGACTCACAGATCGGCAAAAGTGAATTGGCGCTGGAATTGATTTCAAGGGGTGCGGGTCTGGTGGCCGACGATGTTGTCGAGCTATATCAAGTGGGGCCCGAGACCATTCAGGGGCGCTGCCCGCCGCTGTTACGGGATTTTCTCGAAGTGCGCGGGATTGGCGTACTCAATATCAAGACAATTTTTGGCGAGACGGCCGTGCGTCCCAGAAAGACGTTGCGGTTGATTGTTCATCTGGAGCGCCCGACCAAGGAATATTTTCAGGGGCTCGACCGGCTGCAGACGAAATCGAGTACAACAACCATTCTTGGCGTTGAAATTCCCACCGTGACGCTTGCCGTTGTTGCGGGTCGCAACTTGTCGGTTCTCGCCGAGGCGGCGGTGCGGCACTATATTCTGCAGACGCGGGGATATGATTCGACCAAGGATTTTTTGGATCGCCATGAAGCCGCGATGCGCGAGCAGGGCGAGCACGATGCCGGAATGGATAAGGGCTTTAACCTTGATCAAACAGCGGCATTTGGCGCGTTCAGTGTCGACTAATTGTCGTTGTTGAACGGCGGGGACGGGCGGCAATGAAACTGGTTTTAGTCAGCGGTTTTTCCGGGTCAGGCAAAAGTGTGGCGCTCAAGGCGCTGGAAGACGCCGGCTATTTTGCCGTTGATAACCTGCCGGCTGCGCTGGTGGAATCGCTTTTGGACGAAATGGCGGATCTTGCGCAGATCGCAATAGCCATCGATGTGCGAGTCGGCGAATCGGTCGCCGCACTGCCCGCGCTGGTAAAAAATCTTCGTCTGCGTGACATCGATTGCCGCCTGTTGTTTCTTGAGGCGAATGACGACTCAATTGCCCGCCGTTTTGCCGAGACCAGACGGCCACATCCGCTCGCAGATCGGGTATCCGGTGGCGTAACCGCCTGTATCGCAGAAGAGCGCCGCCTGTTGGCAGACGTGTCGGAACTGGGCCATCGTATGGATACGTCGGGCGTCAATGCCAATGTGCTGCGTGGTTGGATAAAGGACTGGTTGCAACTCGATCGTTCGCGACTTTCGCTGACTTTTCAATCGTTCGGTTTCAAACACGGCAATCCGATGGACGCAGACTTTCTGTTTGATGTTAGGTTCCTGCCAAATCCGTTCTACGATCCGCAACTCCGCCAACTTACCGGGCGCGATGAGCAAGTGCGGGAGATGTTGCGTGCCGAACCTGACGCCGGACGTTTTATCCAGGATATTGCCGGCTTCATCAGCCGCTGGTTACCCTCGTTTGGGCGCGATAACCGTACTTCGTTGACAATCGCCATTGGTTGTACCGGCGGGCAGCATCGCTCGGTGTTTATTGCGGAAGAACTGGCCGGACATTTTTGCGGCAGTCAGCAAGTATTGGTGCGCCATCGCGATCTTTGACAGCGGTTGCCTTGATCAAGAAAATTCTTGAAACCATCACCGAGTCATCGCGAAAAAGTGGCGCGGGCAAACGCACTCAAATACCGGTCTTGCCACTTGACAGCGTTTTGCTTCCGGGCGGCTCGCTTGCGCTGAAGATCTTCGAAGAGCGATATATGAACATGGTGAAGGCGGCGCTGAAATCCGGCGAACCGTTTGGTATTGTATTAATCAAGCGCGGCCAGGAAGTTGGTGAGCCGGCCACGCCCGAGTCGGTTGGCACCATTGCCGAAATCCAAACATGGGACATGCGCCAGCTGGGTGTTCTGGACATTGGCGTTGTCGGCGGTAGCCGGTTTCGAATCGCCGCAAGCCGTATTGGCGCACACGGACTTATCCTTGCCGATGTCGAAAATATCGCGGACGATGTAAGTGCTGCGAGCCAAAATCTGTCAGTTTGTGCAACTTTTCCGGCGCGAATTTTTGCGGCGGGGAGGAATGATATCCATGGCGGTCGACTGTTGTTCGACAATGCCTTTTGGGTCGGCATGCGCCTCGCTGAGATGTTGCCGCTCGTCAGCACCACCAAACAGAAAATGCTTGAATTAACCGATGCAACCATGCGCCTGGAACTTTTGGCGAAATATCTGATTGATCAAGGCTTGGTCAGCCGAGAAAAACGTTATCTGCCCAATCCGTTGGTGGCTAATTAGATGTGCATTTTCAGTTTGGCCAACCGACAATACGGTGCGTGTTTGTTCGGCGCGGGAAGATCGCTACTGATGAATCCTACGCAGCAATGCGTTGCGGATGGTGTCAAGATTTACCGGCTTGACCCAATACGCAGCGAAGCCGCTCGTCAATGCCCGGTCAATGGTTTGCTGGGTGGCGTCAGCCGAGACGGCGATGGCGTCGACGTTCATCAGGGGATGATCTTCGCGTAACTGCGCCAGCAAATCGATGCCGTGAATATCCGGCAAATTTAGATCGAGCAACAAAAGCCAGGGGTTGATCGTCGCAACCACTTTCCGCGCCTCAACACCAGTCGTGGCGATACATAACCTGAATTGCGGCAGCTCCTCAAACAAGGCTTCCATCAAAAGTACATTCAACGGCGCGTCTTCTACATAAAGAATATCAAATACGCCGGCGGATGACTTCGAAGCCGTCACCGGATTGCCGCCGACTGGGTCTGTGATTGTTTGTGCAGGTCGCACGTTTGCCGTTTGCAATGGCGGTCTGGCGCGGGGAAGTGTGATGACAAACCGTGATCCCTTGCCGAGCTCACTTGTGACAGAAATTGTTCCATGCATCTGCTCAACAAGTTTTTTGACCAGCGCGAGACCGACACCGGCGCCCTGATCTGCTGCAAAGCGCTTGTCCTGTTCGCCAAACGGGGCGAAAACCGCCTCCATCTGTCGCGCGGTCATACCGTGGCCGGAGTCAGCGACCGAAACGTTAATGCAGTCATTTTCGACGACAGCATCAATGGTCACGATGCCGTAATGCCGGTTAAAGGCAATTGCATTCGAAATCAACTGATCCATGACCCGTCCCAATTGTTTTGGGTCACACTGAACGCGGATATTGTCCATGCTGGATACGATCAGCTTAATGCTCTTCTGGTCCGCCTTGATCTGGTGTGTGCTTGTGATCAGGTTAAGCAGCGGCCAAAGCTCGACGACGGTTGTCTCAATGTAACCAGAATCTGTTTGCTTGGTAATGTCTAAAATTTCGTCGACAAGCTCCAACAATTTGGTGCCTGAGGCTTCAATGTGGTGGATATTGGTACGCTGCTGTGTCGTGAGTGCACTCTGTTTATTGTTGTTCGTCAGGATCTGGCAAAAGCCGAGGATCGCATTCAATGGGGTTCGCAACTCGTGGCTCATCCTCGCCAGGAATTGCTGTTTTGATTCGTTTGCGCTGACCGCAAGCTTCATCGTATCCGCTATCTGCGCGTTGGTTGCTGCCAACTCTTTGAGGAGCAGTCGTTGTGCGTCAACCAGCATGTAACCGATGAGTGATATCAGCACCAGCAAGATCGCCGCGACTGAAAAATACACCAATGGAAAATTTCCCGGGATTTCCAATGCAACCTCAATGCCAAATGACGGCCAGCGGTACAGCAGCGCCAGCGCGCAAAGGCCAACGATGCTCCAGATTGCCATTGCCCGCCGCTCGCCGACCGCTGCAAACAGAAACGAAGGAAGTCCGAATAGCATCGCCGATGCGGGGGTTTCCTTGCCGGAAATGATCGAGACCAAAAATAAGATCAACATCACGATGGCCATTGAGAGATGGATGGCGCCGGGCGTGATCCTGGACCTGAGTGCCAGAACTAACAACGACCCCGCAGTAAGTCCAAGCGCAACCAGCAGTATTCCGGTCACCTGCCGGCCCTGTGCGTAGTGCAAGGCACCCATGACCATGCCGGCAAGCAGCGCTGCCAGCAGCAGTTTTGTTATCACGCGAAGCTGCTTGCCCTGAAGGTCGGCGATCCACTGAGGAGTTGGGATGCCGTCAGTAGGTGCTTCCGTGTTGCCGTGTTTCATTCAAGCGCCTTTGTGTCTATTGGGAGCGTGGCGCGCAGTGACTACAATGATGCAGTGCTCTGGTACTGGCTTCTGCGCGAAATCCAACTTGCAATGTTACGCCATGCATTCGGCAGGACACTGGTTGCCGATGTTCATTTTTGTGTCTGGTGGGACGCCGGATCACCGCCAGATTCCTTGCGCGCCATGTCGGGCGCGAGTTGCAGCCAAACCCACGATTACCCGGACCGTTCACTTCTTGTATAACTGCCGCATAATTTTTTTGACCGGTGCAGGTAGTGCAGCGCCGCTGACATCATCGAGATTTATCCACATCGTTCCTATTTCGTTGATTCCCAGGGCGCGTTTGCCGATCGCCATTTCGACCGGGTAAATCGTCAATGAATAGTGGGTAAACCCGTGTTCGACTTGTTCAAGCGGTTTTGGTCGGCGACCCCGCGCGAGCGTTACCCCGAAGCGCGATTTCGCCAGTGCCGCCGCATCGGCATCAATTGGAATTTCCGGCAGAGACCAAAGTCCGCCCCAGATGCCGGTGGGCGGACGCTTCTCAATCAGCACCTCGTTTGCCGATACCAGTACCAACATTTGTGTTTGCCGATGCGGAATCTGTTTTTTTGGACTGCGCCCCGGCAGGATATCCGTGCGTCCGGAAATATGCGCCACACAGTCGTCTTGCAAGGGGCACAACAAACAGGCCGGCTTGCCGCGGGTACAGATTGTCGCGCCCAGATCCATCTGGCCCTGGATGTACGACTCAACACTTTTCGCCGGTACCTCGCGCTCTGCTATTGACCACATCTCAACTTCAACAGGTTTTGAGCGGACATCGCCCTCAACGCCAAAATATCGCGCAAACACGCGTTTGACGTTGCCGTCGAGGATGGGGCGGGTTTCGCCATATGCAAACGCACAAATTGCCGACGCGGTTGATCGCCCGACGCCGGGCAGCGACAATATATCTTCATAGGTGCGCGGGAAAACACCACCAAAATCGCGCTGGATCATTTGCGCCGCCTTGTGCAGATTTCGCGCGCGTGCGTAATAGCCAAGGCCCGCCCAATAAGGCATCACATCGTCGAGTTGTGCCGACCCAAGCGAGGCGATATTCGGAAAGCGCGCCATAAACCGGGCGAAATAGTCGATGACTGCGCTGACTTGTGTTTGCTGCAACATGATCTCGGACACCCAAATACGATATGGATCACGGGTGTTTTGCCAGGGTAAGTCGTGGCGTCCGGCGCGCCGCTGCCATTGAATGATTGTTTTGGCGAAGGTGTTCATGCCGGTATTGTCGCGCATGTGGGCGCGGCAACCCAACAGCATTGCGTCAAATGCGAATAATTCCATCGCAATTCATGAATGCTATCAATAACATTGAATCAATCAATTTGACGAATTAATGGCGAACAGCCATATTGCCCTTCTGCATGTTGCAGATCCCAATGTCGTCAAGTACCAAACCCCCTGTACAGAGGAGTGAATCATGAGTCTCAAAGGAACCAAAACGCATCAAAACCTGAAGGATGCATTCGCAGGCGAGTCACAAGCCAATCGTCGTTACCTCTACTTCGCGAACAAAGCGGACGTTGAAGGCCAAACCGAAGTCGCAACCTTGTTTCGTGCCACCGCCGAAGGTGAAACCGGTCACGCACACGGCCATCTGGACTATCTGGCTGAAGTTGGTGACCCGGCAACAGATATGCCAATCGGCTCAAGTGAGCAAAACCTGAAGTCTGCCGTACATGGCGAAACTCACGAATACACCGACATGTATCCGGGAATGGCCAAGACCGCGCGTGACGAAGGATTTGAAGAGATCGCCGACTGGTTTGAAACGCTGGCAAAGGCAGAACGTTCACACGCCAACAAATTCCAGAAAGCATTGGATAGCGTTGTTGCGTAGTTAGTTGTTGTAATGCCCGGCGCGGGGACGCAGGTTAGCCCCCGCGCCGGGGCAATTTGGTTGTGGGCCTCACAAGCTTCGGTATCAGGTTCCCTGCTGCAAATCTAGCGTACAGAGAAAAACATGAGTCAAAAAGAAGGCAGTCTCGAAGCCCCGACCCGACATCCGATCGACTGGCAAAACCCGGATTTTTATTCGGTTGAGTCGGTGATGAAGGAGATGGAGCGCGTGTTTGACATCTGCCACGGCTGCCGGCGTTGTGTCTCGCTGTGCAATTCGTTCCCGGTCATGTTTGACTTGATCGACGAAAGCCCCACTCTTGAAGTTGATGGTGTACCAAAGGAAATGTACTGGAAGGTGGTCGACCAGTGTTACCTGTGTGATGTTTGTTACCTGACCAAATGCCCTTACGTGCCGCCGCATTCATGGAATGTCGATTTTCCACATCTCATGTTGCGTGCCAAGGCCATCCAATTTAAACAAGGCTCGGCAACACGCTTCCGTGATGTGACACTTTCATCGACCGATCGAAACGGCAAACTCGCGACCATTCCGGTGGTGGTGCAATTTATCAACGGCGCATCAAAAGTACCGGCATTGCGCGCCATTGGTGAAAAAGTGATCGGTGTTCATAAAGATGCCTGGGTGCCGGACTTTGCAACCAAAAAATTTCGTTCCAGTTACACACCAAGTAACGCGTATGCACCTAAAGACGGCAGCAGAACAAAAGGTAAAGTTGCCATTTTTTCGACCTGTTATGTGAACTACAACGAGCCCGGTATCGGCCATGATCTGGTGAAGATTCTGGATCATAACGAGGTGCCGTACATTGTTGTTGAAAAAGAGGCGTGCTGCGGCATGCCGAAACTCGAGCTGGGTGATATTGATTCAGTCATCACCATGGCCAAAAAAAATCTGGCAGTGCTCGGCAAACTCGCGCGTGAAGGATATACGATTGTGACGCCGATCCCTTCCTGTACATTGATGTTTAAGCAGGAGATCCCGTTGCTGCTGCCGGATGATGCCGATGCGCAAGCGGTGAAAGCGGCGATGATGGATCCGTTTGAATATATGGTCTTGCGTAACAAAGACGGCCTGCTCAAGAATACATTTTCGCAATCGCTGGGGCGCATTTCGTACCATATCCCCTGCCACTCAAGGGTGCAAAACGTCGGCCAGAAAACCCGCGAAATGCTCGAGTTGATTCCGGACACCAAGGTGACCACCGTTGAGCGCTGCTCCGGCCACTCAGGCACGTGGGGCGTTAAAAAAGAGTTTCATGAAATTGCCATGAAAATCGGCAAGCCGGTTTTTAAACAAATGGCTGCCGCCGCACCGGACTATATTGCCAGCGATTGTCAACTCGCCGGCCACCACATCATGCAAGGCATATCCCAGTTGAATCAGCAGTCGAGTCAGAACCTGGTCAAAACCGATGCCAAACTTGCACACCCGCTCACGCTGGTACGCAAGGCATACGGATTGCCGGAATAACGGAGTTATAAAGTGAGTCAAGCAACCATGAATAGAATTACCCGCGAATCATTAATGACCCTTGAGGCTTACTCAAAGGCGCGCCCGACGTTTCGTGCCAACGCAATTGCGCACAAGCGCTTGCGCAGCGTTGCCATCGGCCAACACATCACGCTTTTGTTTGAAGATGAAATGACCGTTCGTTATCAGATTCAGGAAATATTGCGAATCGAAAAGACGTTCGAGCAACAGGGGATTCTGGATGAACTTGAGGCCTACAATCCGTTGGTTCCCGGCGGGCGTGATTTCCGGGCGACCATGCTGATCGAATACGCCGACGAGGCTGAGCGCCGCGTTGCGCTCACGCAACTCAAAGGCATCGAACGCAAAATCTGGTTGCTGGTGGAGGGCTCACCGAAAGTATTTGCAATTGCCGATGAGGACCTCGAACGCGATGATGGCAAAAAAACATCCGCCGTTCATTTTTTGCGGTTCCCAGTGACCGACGAAATGGCCGCCGCGCTGAAATACGGTGTCACCCTCGCCATTGGGTGTGACCATGATCAATATCATCAGTCGGTTGATGTCGCGACCGGAACCCGCTCCGCGCTGGTTAAAGATTTGCGCTGATCAAGTTGAATTACGAAAGTTAAGCGCCCCGCATTGCGGGGCGTTTTTGTTTGTGTTGGCTATTTACCGGTTTGTTGGCGCAATGCCACGTTCAAATTGCCAGTATCGTGCGCACCTTTTTGTCGGGTGGCGGCGGGCCAGGTTGTGGATCGCCTCGTGAAGGCGAAACGGGTTGTTCCGGGTTGTCCGTGACGGTTTGCATATCTGGCAAGCCATCTTCATTGATAGCGACCTGGGTTGCCGGCAGGCTGCGTCGGCTGGCGCGCCGCTGAAGGCGCATTTTTGTACGCCGCGCGACGGATTTTTTGTTGGTCATTTCCCAATCCCCAATTGATATTGTTGGTCAGCGCTCACATTGACGCGACATTTATTACGCAGGGAATGAATTTCCCTTTATTCGCGGCAGCTGACGCAAAGCAGTGGCCCCCCGGGCAACGTATGCATTATGCAGATGTTAAATATTATAGCATTGAAAAAATACATGTGAAACAATGAGTGCGCCCAATTTTGGGCGCGCGCAACTCTCACAAAAGGACCTATATGAAAACCATTGAAATTAACAACACAAACGAAATCATCACAATCGCTAACTCAAACATCGTAGAGACGGCAAAGGGCGATCAATCGGCCGGTGTCAAGACGCTGGCGACAGATCAGTTGCTGTTAGTCTCAGGCGGGGAGAACTCAGTAGCTTGGTAGCAACCTGCGAAGCTTGGATGCACATTGTTGTCTAAACCGCAATTTGGCGGGCTGGATTGCGAAATCCAGCCCGCCAGGTTTAGGCCGGCAATTTTTCGAGGTAGGCGCTTAATGTCGCGCGAGAATACACCGGTGGCTCCGGCAGCCGGCTATCGACCGTGAGCGTGCGGTCGCCGACGGCTTGCAATTGCTGGCGCACACTTTCTGCTTCCGACCAAATGGCATTGGCACATACGCGTGCGCGGTCGACATCACCACGTATCTTGTAGAGGTGAAACAGCGCGATGGTGACCAAATGGCGGAAGGTTGGTTTGGTTTTGGCACCGGCTGCAAGTTGATGCAATGCACCGAGCGCATTGTCGTTGCGCTTCTCGATTGCGTCGACCATTGCCAGCAATGCCCTGCGTTCGTCGAGTGTGATGCCGATGGTCGCCGCCTTTTTCTGCGGCATCGCGGAAAGCGCTTTTTTTCCAGTTGAGGTGTATCCACCCAATATGACCAGACTCGCGAGCATTACCGCATCGCCCGGTGAGGCGATAAACAGATCGGACAGATGTCCCGCATCAAATTCGCGCTTGCCTTTTGAAAAGTCACCCGCCAGCAATGCGCGCCACAAACTGCGTGATTGGCGTTGAAGCTTGCCGATCGCAGCCGCATCGGAATCGTCATGCGACTTCGTCAGCCGGTTGGAAACTTCCCAAACCTTGCCGTAGGCGCCCAGAAATATTTCCATTATGCCGAGGCTCGACAATAGGTCGGTGCGCAATGCGCGGTCACCAAAAGACTGGTCGATTGGTTCCAGGTTGCCGGATACCAACGTTGCATCCGTCGATTCACCGCCCTGTTTGGCGATGTACCACGTGACCGCGCTGGTCTTGTTCGAGACACCAATATGTTTGTATAGCGCGGAGAGATAAACCCGCGCGGTGCCGTCTTTGTAGCCCAGACTTTGCGCAATCTTTTTGCTTGACGCGCCTTTGACCAGCAGCGCCAGCATCTTTTTTTCGGTTTCGGTGAGCGAATAAGGTTCGGTTTTGGGTGTGGTTTTCATACTAGGCTTCGACCGTTGGTAAGGGCTTCGATGAGTTGGTAAAAACAATCCAATCCGCTGTCAGTTTCATATGCAAGGCCTTCATTGTATGCTTCGCTGCGGATTGCATTTGTAAAACAATGTGTCAGCGCCGGATCAAGCTGGGTACCGGCAACGCGTTCCAAATATTGCAGCGCGTCATTCATTGAATACGTCGATGCGCCGGGGCAGTCTGTGAGCAACGAGTCGTACAAGTCGGTGATGGCACACATCCGGGCATGGATCGGAATTGCCGTGCCCACAATACCCACGGGATACCCATTGCCATTCCACCAGCAGTGGTGATAACGCGCGATATCACGCGCCACCGAAATGCGAAGCGTCGAATCATCCGAAAGAATTTTCGCGCCAGCCTCGCAATGTTGCGCATGGGCGTGATCCGCCACCCGGGTGCTATCGGCGTGTCGTGCCAGCAAATTGTCGTGCCCTGCCGCAAGGCCAATGTCGTGTAACTGCGCCGCCAAGCCGACCTCAAGTGCCTCAATCGGCCCGTAGCCGTAGGCCTGCGCCAGCAAACGCGTCAGCGCGCCCACCCGCAACCCGTGGCTGCCGGATGCGTCGACCTGCAGGCCATTGCCGATCGCCAGCCGGCTCAGTGTCGGCCAGGCTTCCGGCATGGCTGGTGCCGCAAATTGTGCGCGCAGGCGGGCCTCCGTGAATTCAAAGGCTGTTGGCCCGCGCCTGATGTCTGCCGGCAACTGGCCGAGCGACAGTTGCCGAATTGCATTGCGAACTGTTCGTTCATGGACAAGCGAGGAAAGCTCGCGTAATCGTAACGCCGCTTTCTCCGGTTGGCCCGCGAGCTCCTCTGCACGAACCACATACGCCAAGGTGTCGCCAAGTGACGCGCTGTTGGTTCGCGATTCCGCAAGGACGTTTTCCAGGCGCGTCAGGGCGATATCGATTTTTCCACACGCCAGATCAAGCACGGCGCGTGAGGTGGTGGCGACAATCATGCTGCGTTTGCCGCCATCAGCAATTGCGAGGTCCATTGCCTGCTGCGCATGGTGTTCAGCATCAGCATTGCGGTCAGATGCAATTAACAATCGCACGAAATTTTGATGTAAACAAATCTGGCTAATGAGCGGAACATTGCCGACGCCAAGCTTAAGTTCGGCCATGGCCTGTCTGGCATGTTCAAGCCCGCCTGATACGTCCTTCAAATTGAGCAAACTGTTTGCCAAATTTGTCATCGCAGAATAACGATAATATTGCCCACCCTTGAGATCAACAATAGAATCAATCGATTCCAGATAACTCCTCACGGCAATGTCAAAATGCCCGGCATCAGAAAACGCATTGCCAATGTTGACCAGCGCCTGCCCGATAGCGACATCGTTGTCACATTCTTTCGCCATTGCCAATGCCCGCCCATGGAATTCGATGGCACCGGCAAAGTCGCCCGAATCCCCCGACAATATTCCCGACGCGGCAGCAGACTTGAGGAAAATTGCTTTGTCGCCAAATCGGGTTGCTTGGGCATATACAGCCCGCGCAATCGGGATGGCCTCGAATGAGCGATTTTGCCCGTGAAGCTTGCGGCATAGGCGCAGGCCGATATCCGCAGCCGCTACCAGCTCCTCGCCGCTGTTGATTTCACCTAGCCTTTCCCCGAGCGCGCTGAGCGGCGCGACGGCAGGCGCGACAACGCCGGCGTCGAGTTGGCTTTCAGCCTGTAGCAGGTCTATACAAATCGGCATTTGGATTGACGGTCAGACTTGAGTTAGTTAGAAAAACTGGATTGCAACAGGCGGTTTGGCATTTGCCCCCGCGACCCCCGCCACACCAAGTATTGCAGATGTGAATTTTCTCGTCCAGTGTAATTCGCATTGCAGAGTTGGATTTTGTTGTCGCGTTACATTGTGTGGCGCGAATTGGCAAATGTTGGAGCGGGTGAAGGGAATCGAACCCTCGTATGCAGCTTGGGAAGCTGCCGTTCTACCATTGAACTACACCCGCGCAAGGGGCCAAACGAAAGCAAGAACCAAGGGCCGGCCGCGCACTGCAGAGAAAATATTGTATCGACTTCGCTGCGCCTTTGCCAATTGGCTGGAGCAATTTGCCAATTGCAGGCAACTTGGCGCGAAACAGAACTCTAGGTAGGGCGCTCTTCTTCGAGAAAAAATGTCTCAAAATGCCCGCTATTAGGGGCGTTTCGTTTATTACTTTGCATCCGTCTGCGCCGGCGGCGGTCGCCGCAACGCTTCTTGTAATGAGTCTGTCTTTGACAATGTCGGTGGGGCGGGCGCAGCTGATGGTGTTGGCGGTAGTGTCGTTGGTGCTTGTGCTGCCTGCTTCGCGCCGTCTGGATCAAGCGCGGCGTTTAACATCCCGCTGATTCGGGCGCCTGCCCGCGCCAGCAAAATTGGCATCACGCCCGCCGCGCCATCGACGTATTCTTTGGGCAATAGATACGGCGTGTCCGGCCACGGCTTGCCGTCAAATACGCCGGTGGGTTTGCCGTCAACCATGCCGCATGAAAACACCGGCAACTTGCCATACACCAGCCGTTTGGCGGTGCCGTATGAATCGGCCATCCACGCCCGGACATCGCCGCGCATCCACCCGGCGAAATTTTTCTTGTAGTTTGAAATGAGGTCCTTTGCAACATTGATTTCGGACAAACCGCGCGTGGCGATCTTGACGATGTCCGAATCCCAAACGGCGTGTAAATTGCGCGGGAACTCGGCACCCGGCATCATCACTGGTTTGCGATTGCCACCAAGGTCGTTGTCATCCGCCGCGTGCAGTGGTTGGTGAATGTCACCAACCATGTGCACCATGAAGCGCAGTGCCTGTTGCCGCTCCTCTTTTGTCTTGCTCATGTCTGCCAAGATGGCAAATTGCCGGGGAATTTGTGCGGAGGCGCAGTTGCCGTCGGCACAAATCGGCGCACCGGTCGGGTCGCCGCATACCGGGTTGTTGTTGAAATGCCAACGCTCGGAACCCGGCACCTCGCGCTTGAGGGCTTCACGATAGACGTCCATAAACACGGCCGCGTCGGCGAGCGAGCCACCGTCGAGCAGTTGATTGACGGCAATGCGCGCCTTGGGCGTCAGCAACTCTTCGGCCATGAAGCCGGTAATACGATGCCCCTCGGCGCCCCAGCCAAAGGCGTTCGGGACGGGTGCAACAATCATGAGGGGAGAAAGCAATAAAGCGAACAGGTGTTTTTTCATGCGGCGCCGGATTCGGTTGGTTTTGGCTCCGCGTCATCGGTCGGGCTTGAGACATCGATAAACCTCGCCGCAATAATGCCGATCTCGTACAGGATACAAAGCGGGATGGCGAGCGCCAGCTGTGAGGCAACGTCGGGGGGCGTGACGACGGCGGCGACCACAAACGCGCCGACGATGACATAGCGGCGCACTTCGATGAGCGTTGCAATGGTCACCAGGCGCGTGGCAACCAGCACCACCACCACCACCGGCGTTTCAAACGCAAGACCAAACGCCATGAACATGCCGAGCACAAAGCTGAAATAATTTTCGATGTCAGGCGCGACGGTGATCGTCGACGGGGCAAGTTGGGCGATAAACGAAAACACCATCTTGAACACAAAAAAGTAACAAAACGCCATACCAACAAAAAACAATAACGTGCTCGATACAATCAGCGGAAACACGAAGCGTTTTTCGTGTTTATAAAGGCCGGGCGCAATAAACGCCCACAGTTGATACAAAATCACCGGCAGGGCCACCAAAAATGCCGTCATCATGGCAATTTTGAGCGGAATAAAAAATGGTGCGATCACGCCGGTGGCAATCATTTTTGAGCCCTGCGGTAACGCTGCCATCATCGGCGCGGCGAGAAAATCGTATAACTTGCCGGCAATAAACCACGGCGGGGTAACCATCGGCAGCAGGATCACCACAAAGACGATCAAACATATCACCAGCCGGTTGCGTAGCTCAACCAAATGCGAAACAAACGTATCTTGAAGATTTTCTGACATGGATAATCGCGACTAAACGATTCGACGTGGCGGCTCTACGCCGAGATCAAACGATTGGAGCTGGGCTGTGACTGGCGAGTAGCCGGAAATTGTTTGTGCCGGCGATGCTTGCGTCACGGCAGCCCCCGGTCCCGGTGGTTCAATTGACCCGGCCGAAGACAAACCTTCTTCCTGTTGCGCAATCAGCGCCGCCTGTGTTGGTGCCGCCGGATTTCCTGACGAGGGGGGCGCGGGTGCTGACGTCGATGCGGCATCTTCCGATGCCGCCTTTTCAACGGCACGTGTTTCACTTTCAACCGCATTAGCGTGTTGCTGTACGGTTTGTTCAAACGACTTTGCCGCCGAGGTGACCTCGTCTTTCATCTTGGCGAGTTCGGAAAACTCCATCTCTTTGTTGATGTCTGCCTTGACATTGGCGACATAACGCTGCAGTCGGCCAAACAGATGCCCGGCGGTGCGGGCGACCTTGGGCAGGCGCTCAGGGCCGAGCACCACGAGCGCCACCACGCCGATCAGGGCAATTTCTGAAATGCCGACATCAAACATGGGGGATCAACACGAAGTTGGCGGTACAACCGGGAGCAAAGCGGGCACTATGATTTCTGCTTGTCCTTGACTTCGCCTTCGACCGTGACACCGGCTTTTTCAGCCAATTGCTCCGGCTTTTTTTCTTCTTCGCCACCCTTCACGCCGTCTTTGAAGCCTTTAACGGCGCCACCCAAATCGCCGCCGATATTTCTGAGCTTCTTGGTGCCAAACACCAACAATACAATTACCAACACAATCAACCAGTGCCAAATGCTGAAACTTCCCATGATTATCTCCTTGCTGGACTTAAGAACGAATAGGTGAACAGTCAACGCCCTGCCGGACAAAACCATAACGCGCGGCGGGGCAATCAAACAAAACGTTATTGTAGCTGTCCCATCAGCGCATATCATGACTGTCGTTTGACAACGACTTGTCGGTATACGGTGAAACGGGGCGGGTGGCGCAATGGCGACGGGTGGGTGCCGTCAGCTGGGTCGACCGGAAATGCTGCTAAATATGCGCTTTCACGCGGTCGAGGTCTGTGTCAGGCACGGCCCGCTATGGTTCGTAGCGGTTCGCCTCCCGGGCGATTACCAAACACATGAATGTGCAGATGATACACCTCTTGGCCGCCCATTTGGCCGGTATTAATGGCAGTGCGAAACCCGCCTGTCAAACCCTGCTCGTTGGCCAACACCGGTACCAGCGCCAACATCTTGCCGAGTAGCGCCGTATCGTCATTTGTGGCGTCGGCGAGGGTGGCAATAAATTTTTTGGGGATGATCAAAAAATGCACGTCGGCCGCCGGATGGATGTCATGAAACGCCAACACATCATCGTCTTCATAGACTTTTTTGGACGGAATCTGCCCATTGATGATCTTGCCGAAAATGGTTGGATTGTTGGTTGTGGTGTCGCCCATCATGACCTCGCATTTTTTTCGGCAATGCCGGAAACACCGTCACGGCGGCTTAATTCTGACAGCACATCCGTGACGGAAATATTTTGATGCCCGAGCATGACCAGCACATGAAACAGCAAATCGGCGGTTTCATAAATGATTGCCTCGCGCGACCCGGATTTGGCGGCGATGACGGTTTCAGTCGCCTCTTCGCCGATTTTTTTCAGAATGGTGTCGAGGCCCTTGCTGGTGAGTTTGGCGACGTATGAAGTCTCCGGCGACGCGTTCTTGCGTGCGGCGATAGTGGCCTCAAGCTGCTGCAGAATATCCTGATGTGTCATGGTTGATCTTTGTGGAAGCCGGCGGGCTTGGTGGGCACAGCGGAGAGAATGGGGTCGGTGTCGTTGGTCTGGACCCACGCGCCGTTTTCAAGCTGGTAAAAAAAACACCGGCGTCGCCCGGTATGACAGGCGACACCGCCGGTTTGCGCAACCTTGATGAGTATGGTGTCACCGTCACAATCGAGCCGTAGCTCACGCACGTGCTGGATGTGACCGGATGTCTCGCCTTTTTTCCACAACGATTGTCTGGACCGGGAAAAATAGTGGGCTTCACCGGTTTGGACAGTCAGCGCGAGCGACTCGCGGTTCATATAGGCGAGCATCAACACTTCGTTCGACGCCGCGTCCTGGGCGATGGCTGGTACCAGGCCGTTGGCGTCCCATTTAACGGCATCCAGAATCATCGTCGGAGTGGTCGGATTCATCACGGCGCGATCATTGTGCGTGGTCATTGTTTATCGCCGGATCTCAATGCCACGCTCGGCCATGCGCATTTTTGCCTGACCAATAGTGTATTCACCAAAATGAAAAATGCTTGCGGCAAGAACGGCATCCGCGCGGCCCTCCGTCACCCCGTCGGCCAGATGATCAAGTGTGCCAACGCCTCCCGACGCAATCACCGGCACACTCACCGCGTCTGCCACCGCGCGGGTCAGCGCCAGATCAAAGCCGGACTTGGTGCCGTCGCGGTCCATGCTGGTGAGCAATATTTCGCCGGCACCCAACTTGTCCGAAACGTGTCTGGCCCATTCAACCGCATCCAGCCCGGTCGGATTGCGACCGCCATGGGTAAACACCTCCCATCCGCGGCCATCAGAACGTTTGCGTGCATCGATCGCCACAACAATCGCTTGTGAGCCAAAGCGGCGTGCCGCGTCGCTGACCAATTGCGGGTTGGTGATGGCGGCAGTGTTAATGCTGACCTTGTCGGCACCGGCGTTCATCAGGCGACGGATATCGTCAACCTTGCGCACACCGCCACCAACCGTCAATGGGATGAACACCTGCTCGGCCACCTTGGTAATAACGTCCAATATCATATCGCGCTGATCAGAGCTGGCGGTGATATCGAGGAAGGTGATTTCATCGGCACCCTCGTCGTTGTATTTCTTGGCGATCTCAACCGGATCGCCCGCGTCACGAAGGTTGACGAAGTTAACGCCTTTGACCACACGACCGGCACTAACATCAAGGCAAGGGATGATTCGCTTGGCTAACATGAAGAACAGGCTGCGTATCGGCGCGGGTTCACGTGGCGGCTTCTTGCGCGGCTTTGAAGTCAAGCTTGCCTTCATAGATGGCACGCCCGGTGATGACGCCCATGATGCCTTCGGCTTCGACCAGCTTCAGCTTTTTCACGTCGGCCAGGTCATTCAATCCGCCGGAGGCAATGACCGGCACGCTTAGCGCCTGGGCCAATTTCACGGTGGCGTCAATATTAACGCCGGTCATCATGCCGTCGCGGCCGATATCGGTATACAGCACCGCCTCGACGCCATAGTCCTGAAACCGTTTGGCCAGATCAATCACATCGTGACCGGACAATTTGGACCAGCCGTCGGTTGCCACCTTGCCGTCCTTTGCGTCAAGTGCCACCACAATATGGCCCGGAAACGCATCACACGCTTCGTGCAGGAACCCGGGATTTTTCACCGCCGCGGTGCCAATTACGATATAGGTGACCCCGTCGTCAAGATAGCGCTCAATGGTATCAAGGTCGCGGATGCCGCCGCCCAACTGGATCGGCACGTCATCACCCATCACTGAAATGATTTCTTTGATAGCCGACTCATTTTTCGGCTTACCGGCAAACGCGCCATTCAGATCAACCACGTGTAAGCGTTTGCAGCCCAGGTCCTTCCATCGCTGCGCAGTATCACCGGCGTTGTCGGAAAATACGGTTGCGCGCAGCATGTCGCCTTGTTCCAGACGGACACAATGCCCGTCTTTGATATCGATTGCCGGGATAATCAACATGATTGTTTGAGTGGGATGAAAAGCACGAAATGTGCGGTTTGATCGGTGGGAAGGGAGTGGCTACGGGTTGGCTTGCAGAAAATTTCGGTAAATTGTCAGGCCGGCGTGGTGGCTTTTCTCCGGATGAAATTGTGTGGCGAAAATATTAGCCCGCCCGACGGCTGCCGTAAAGCGTCCGACATAAGTCGTTGTTGCTGCAATGATGCCCGAATCCGAGGGCGCACAAAAGTACGAATGCACATAATAAAAGCGTTCGCCCGAGGCAATGCCGTGAAACATTTTATCGGCGACGCTGTTGGCCGGATCAAAAACGACTTCATTCCACCCCATATGCGGGACTTTTTGACTGTGGTCAGTCGGTCGAAACCGCTTGACAGTGCCGCCAAAAATGCCAAGGCCGGCGGTGTCGCCTTCTTCCGAGTGCTCGAACAGCATTTGCATGCCCACACAAACACCAAAAAATGGCTTGTTGGCGGCCGCTTCGCGCACGGCGCGTTCCAGTCCGCTTTCGGTGAGGTAACGCATACAATCGGGCATCGCGCCCTGGCCGGGAAACACCACGCGGTCGGCGGCGCTGATTTCCCCGGGCACACTCGAAATCGATACTTGGGTGGGAATTTGCCATTCGCGGGACGCGAATTCGAAAGCCTTTGCGACTGAACGCAAATTTCCCATGCCGTAGTCAACCACCACCAGTTTTTGCATAAATGGGTAAAACGTAACAAAAAAATGCCATAACAGCGTCGAAACTGTGCCAACCACCACTAGTGACACCAGCAACCGGCCGGCGAACCAAAAAGTCGCCAAATGAGGCAGACGCCGACAAAAGAGGTCTTGTAAATCAGGTATTTGCTTTTTCAGGCTGGCTGGCTATAATACTAGGCTTCGTGCGATTTACCGCGCGCATTTTTTCATTTTGAGTTGATTCTGGAATATAGCCATGGCAAATATTAAATCCGCCGCCAAACGCGCCAAACA
>JANPDI010000201.1:0-1784 GCA_031431435.1 Burkholderiales bacterium | reverse complement strand
GCGGCGATTACCAGCTGCACCAATACCTCCAATCCGCGCAACGTGATTGCCGCGGGTTTGTTGGCGCGCAACGCAAATCGGGCTGGCCTCACGCGCAAACCATGGGTGAAATCTTCACTTGCGCCCGGCTCCAAAACCGTTGCGTTGTATCTTGAAGAGGCGGGCTTGATGCACGAGCTTGAGGCGCTTGGCTTTGGTATCGTCGCCTTTGCCTGCACCACGTGTAACGGCATGTCCGGCGCGCTCGACCCCAAGATTCAGCAAGAGATCATCGACCGTGATTTGTACGCCACCGCGGTGCTGTCGGGAAATCGAAACTTTGACGGCCGTATTCATCCCTATGCAAAACAGGCGTTTCTGGCGTCGCCGCCGCTGGTGGTGGCATACGCAATTGCGGGCACGGTGCGTTTCGACATCGAACGCGACAGCTTCGGTAGCGACGCAAACGGCACCCCGATCACACTGCAGGACCTGTGGCCCTCGGATGAAGAAATAGATGCGATTGTTGCTTCGAGCGTCAAGCCCGAGCAGTTTCGTAAAGTGTATTTCCCGATGTTTGAAGGCCGTGCAAGCAGCGCCACCAAGGTCAGCCCGCTTTACGACTGGCGCGCCGAAAGCACCTACATCCGCCGCCCGCCATATTGGGAGGGCGCACTCGCCAGCCCGCGCGGACTGACCGGCATGCGACCACTCGCCATATTAGGCGACAACATCACCACCGATCATCTCTCGCCATCAAACGCGATCATGGCCAACAGTGCGGCGGGTGAATATCTCACCAAAATGGGCCTACCCGAGGAGGACTTCAATTCGTACGCGACACACCGCGGCGACCATCTGACCGCCCAACGCGCAACCTTTGCCAACCCCACCCTCAGCAACGAAATGGCGGTTGTTGATGGCGTCGTTAAACGCGGTTCGTTGACGCGCATCGAACCCGACGGCAAGGTGACACGGATGTGGGAGGCGATTGAAACCTACATGGCACGCAAGCAGCCGTTGATCATCATCGCGGGGGCCGACTATGGCCAGGGCTCGTCGCGTGATTGGGCGGCCAAGGGTGTGCGTCTGGCCGGCGTTGAAGCCATTGCCGCGGAAGGGTTTGAGCGCATCCACCGCACCAATTTGGTTGGCATGGGGGTGTTGCCGCTTGAGTTCATGCCGGGCACGACACGCCTGACGCTGGCACTCGATGGTTCGGAGACCTACGATGTGGTGGGTGAACGCACACCGCGCGCGGCGCTCAAATTAGTGGTCACCCGCCGCAATGGCGAACGGATCGACATACCGGTGACCTGCCGGCTCGACACGGCCGAGGAAGTTGCCATATACGAGGCAGGCGGTGTGCTGCAACGCTTTGCAAAAGATTTTCTGGAATCGCGGCAGGCGGCGTAATGGTCACACCGCGCCAACAGATCCGCATTCCCGCCACCTATATGCGTGGCGGCACCAGCAAGGGCGTCTTCTTCAAATTGGCCGACCTACCCAAGCCGGCGCAAACGCCCGGCGCGGCGCGCGATCACTTGCTGTTGCGCGTAGTCGGCAGCCCGGATCCATACGGCAAACAAATTGACGGCATGGGTGCGGCGACATCGAGTACCAGCAAGACGGTGATCCTGTCAAAAAGTGAACGTGCCGACCACGATGTGGATTATTTGTTTGGGCAGGTATCGATCGACCAGCCGTTTGTTGACTGGAGTGGCAACTGTGGCAATCTGTCCGCCGCAGTCGGTCCCTACGCAATCAGCAATGGTCTGGTTGATGCAAGCCGGATTCCCGCCAAC
>JANPDI010000200.1:0-12577 GCA_031431435.1 Burkholderiales bacterium | reverse complement strand
ACGGTGCGCGCAATGGTGCCGGTCGCGGCAATACCGCCGAACCACGGCACCACAAAATTCGCCACGCCCTGCGCCATCAATTCCTGGTTGGGGTCATGCCGGTCCTGAATCAACCCGTCCGCCATCCTCGCACACAACAATGATTCGATCGCGCACAATACCGCAATGGCCAGCGTCGGCGCGACCAGATTTTGTGCGGTCTGCCAGTCAAACTCGGGCATTGCCGGCATCGGCAGACCAACCGGTAGTTCACCAAACTTGCTGCCGATGGTTTCGACCCGCAAGTCGAGCAGCCAGGCCGCAATCGAGCCTGCCACCAGCACGATCAGTGTTGACGGCAGCTTCGCCGTGATACGTTTCCAAGGCAATGTCTGCTGCTGGTAGCCGACCGGCCAAAGCACAATCAGCAACAACGACGCCAAACCAATGGCCAGCGCCATCCAATTAATGCTGTGAATGCTGTCGGCAATGGCCGACATCTGCGAGAAAAAATTAGACGGCACTTTGGCCATCGTCAGTCCAAGAAAATCCTTGACCTGCGATGCGGCAATGATAACGGCGATACCCGCGGTGAAGCCGATGATGATCGACACCGGAATAAAGCGCACCAGATTGCCCATCTTGAAGGCGCCCATCGCAAACAACAACACACCCGCCATCATGGTGGCAAGTAACAAATTGGCGACGCCGTACTTTTCGACAACGGTATATAACAACGCCACAAACGCACCCGCCGGCCCGCCGATCTGCACACGCGAACCGCCCAATGCAGAAATGATGAAACCCGCGACAATTGCCGTCACCAAACCCTGATCGGGACGCACGCCCGAGGCAATACCAAACGCCAGCGCCAAGGGCAGCGCGACAATACCGACTGTGAAGCCGGCACCCAGGTCAGCAACAAAGTCTGCACGCGTATACCGGGCAAGATGGTCGAGAATGCGCGGTCGAAACACAATCCCCGACACAATCGAAGATAAAAACTTCATGGCCTGTCACAATCAAGCGGCACTTGCAAACGATCACTCCCAGCGAAAAATCGAAGGGTGACATTAATGACATCACGCCGGTGAGGCATCAACAGTTGGGCATGTAAGACAAATCCGGACATACCGCCAGCTTACTCCCTTCCGCGCAACTGGTAAGTGCGCTATCGCGCCAGATTAGGGCGCGATGGTCGGCACCGTGCCAGCGGTCACCGGCACACGGGTATAGACCCACTGCACCAGCGCGTCTTGGGCGGTTTGTGTCAACAATGCATTGGCGTGATTGACCATCATCACCACGCTATAGCGGCGCTCGTCGGCGGCCAGCACATAACCGGCCAGCGCACGCACGTCATTCAACGTGCCGCTTTTCATGTGTGCATTACCCGCAACAATATCGGTGCGCAGACGACGGCGAAATGTGCCGTCGACGCCGACCAATGACATCGATGAAATGAACTCCGGCATGGTTGGTGAGCGCCAGGCGGCATCCAACAACTGTGAAAGCGACGCGGCCGAAATGCGCTCAATGCGCGACAACCCCGAGCCGTTTTCGATGGCCAACTCGGGCGCGGCGATACCTTTGCGTTTGAGCCAACCACGCACAATTTCCAGCGATCTTGCGGCGGTGGCGGGTTGTTTATCGATCTCACCCGATAAGGTCAGATAGACCTGCCGTGCCATGACATTGTTGGAGAACTTATTGATGTCGCGCACCATGTCGCCCAGCGGCGGCGACTCGGTGGTGGCAATCAGCCGCGCGTCGGCCGGTACCGGGGCAAGTCGCACCGCACCTTTCCAGATACCGCCGACGTCGCTCCACATATTGGCAAACACGCCGCCGACAAAACGCGCGTGGTCGAGCAGCGAAATATTCCACGTGCTTTCACCGCAACGGCGCGGGTAATTGCCGGTAAAGACCATTTTGATTTGGGTTGGCGTCACCGTTTGCACGTCCAGTTTGATGCGCTCCCGCCAATCGCCACAGGGTGCATCCACCAGTCTGGTGCGATTAACGATTTCGATTTGCGCCGGCTTCACGTCAGGCGAAATGCTCACGCTGCGATCATCGATGGCGGGCGCGAATTGAAAGCGCACGGTCTTGAAATTCATCAGCAGTGCATCCGGCCCGACGTTGTAGGCACGCGTTGTTTCACCGTCAAACTTTGCCGGGTCGTGGTCGGAATCGGCAAAAAACGAACGGTCGAGCACCAGGTCGCCGGTGATGGTGCGCAAGCCGCGTTCACGCAACTGTTTGAGCAACATCCAGAATCGTTCCACCGTCAGTTTCGGGTCGCCCGAACCCTTCAGCACCAGATCGCCCGTCAGCGTCGAGCCGCGCAAATCACCGGCGACATACACCTCGGTCTTCCATGTGTAGGCCGGCCCCAACAACTCCAACCCCGCATAGGTGGTGACAAGCTTCATGACCGATGCGGGATTCATGGGCCGATCGGCGTTGATGGAGATCAGCGGCTCACGCGCCCCAACCTCCTTGACCACGATGGCGATTGCGTCGACCGGCACCTGCGCCTTGGCAAAAATCTCAGCGATGGCCGCGGGCAATTCTGTTGGCGATGCAGGTCTTAATTGTGCGTTGGCGTTCCCCGCGAGCAACAACATCAGCAGCGCGATACAAACAACCTTCAAGCGGTCACCTCGTCAATCGCGGCGATGGTTTCGGTCACCATCCACGCAACCGTTTCGGCATCAATCACATACGGCGGCATGAAATAGACCGTGTTGGCGATGGGCCGCAATAGCAAGCCACGCTTGAGCGCCGCGGCGAACAACTGCCGGGCAAATTCCGGTTTATCACATCGCACCTCAAACGCCCAGATCATGCCGGCATGACGGAAATTCTCGACGCGTGCATGCGCGACAATCGGCGCCATCAGGCGCGTGAAAGTCGCGGCGTTGGTACGATTGGTGTCGATGACGTCGTCCGACGCAAAAATATCAAGTGTTGCCAGCGCCGCACGACAGGCCAACGCCGAGCCAGTGTACGAATGTGAATGCAAGAATCCACGCGCGACGTCATCGTCATAAAACGCGTTGTAAACAGCGTCACTGGTCAATACACACGACAGCGGCAGATAGCCGCCGGTAATACCCTTGGACAGGCACATAAAATCGGGCAGTGGTGCGTCAACCTGCTCCCACGCAAACATGCTGCCGGTGCGGCCGAAACCGGTCATGATTTCATCCGCAATCAAATGCACGTGGTAACGCGAACACAATTCTCGCGCACGCTGCAGGTACTGTGGGTGATACATACGCATGCCCGCCGCACCCTGCACCAGCGGCTCGACAATCAACGCGGCAATTTCATGGTGCCGTGCAATCAACAACGCTTCGAGCGCGGCGGCGGCGTCGACCGCGCAGGACGGGCAACACGGGAAATCATTTTCGCCAATTGCGGCGCTCACCGGGTGCGGAAATGGCACCGACAGATTATTGTTGAGCAGCGGCGCGTAGGCATCTTTAAAAATGGCGACGTCGGTGACCGATAATGCGCCGAGCGTTTCACCGTGGTAACTGCCGGCAAGGGAAACAAATTTTGTTTTGCCCGGCTGCCCGCTATTGCGCCAAAAATGGAAACTCATCTTCAGCGCAATCTCCACCGCAGACGCACCATCACTGCCAAAAAACGCGTGGCCGAGACCGGTCAGCGTACGCAGGCGTTCGGCAAGCTCGACCGCCGGTGCATGGGTAAAGCCGGCCAACATTGCGTGTTCGAGCGTATCGAGCTGCGCCTTGATGGCGGCATTGATACGCGGATTGGCGTGACCAAACAGATTCACCCACCAGCTCGACACACAATCGAGATACGCCTTGCCCTCAAAATCCGTCAGCCACACACCCTGCGCCGAGGCGATGGGCACCAGCGGAAACCGCTCGTGGTGCTTCATCTGTGTGCAGGGATGCCAGACGCTTGCCAATGAACGCTTAATAAAATCGGCGTTGCGGACGGTGCTGCTTTGGTTGGGCGGGATCATGGCGCTGTGAATCTATCACACCGCGTCGTTGATTCGTCGTGACGCGCCCAACGGATTCAAATTCAAACTAGCCAAGGGACGGGCATCTTGCGGCAAAAATTGCCGGAGATGCCCGCCGTATCTGGTGTTTCAGTTTACGAAGTATCGAACCAGCCCGGGAACGTTTCCATTCTGGCTTGGTGGCGAAGCCATGAACAAAGCCAGTCGATCAACAACGAGTTGCGTAACGGCGGACTGGATCCCAGCCCCACCTTTAGGCCCGCTGGGGCAGGCTCTGCGCTGGGATGACAGCGTTTTTAGAATTTCTGTTCGCCGTCACGGCCCCATGAATCCCAGGTCTGCCGTTGCAAAGCGGCCGATGTTCGGAAACACCTGGGTGACCTCATTGCCGTTCAGCCCGAACCACCTCGCCGTGGTCGCCGCGTACTGATCGACCGATGTGGTCGGAATCCACCGCCCTTCACCGGCATCATCAGGTCCATCGATCAACAATTGCGGGAAGGTGCCGTTCATGACGTGACGACTCATGACTGGATTCCATCGTCGGATCGGCGACACGGTCTGAACATGGTCGAATGCGCGCGGCGCTTCCAACACACGAAACGTCAATCAATCGATGCGCGATGGCGTTAAATGATGTCGCCGGTGTCTGGCATTGGAGGCGCTGGCATGTTGAGTGCGTCCAATACCTTTAATGCCGCGTATGCGTCGTTTGCCGCGTACAGCAACTGTTGTGATGTCAATGATGGCATGGCCCAGTTCGATGTGGTGATACGTTTTGATTTGTGGAATTTTTGATTGAGCACAATCGCCACGGCGGCACGCACACCCGCCGTATTGCGATAGCCCCGTTTGCGAAACTCAACATTCAAGTCAACCACCGCGCTGAGGGAAATGCCGAATTTGCGTTGAATCTGGTCGTGATCGGATTCCAGACCAAAACCGACTTTGAGGATCTCGTTGGAGGACAGGATCTCAAGCAGAAATGCCTGTCCTGCGGTCTGGTGCATTTGAAAGATGAAGGCTTTTTCGCGCGTGGCAAACTGGACAACATGCGGTCCGGTACTGACTTCACCCTTGGCAAAGGTTGGCTTGGATTCGGTATCGAAGCCCACCACTTGCGACGCCCGGATTTCGGCGGCGGCCTCGGCAAAATGCGCCGCCGTCACCGGCACGACAATCGATTCCAAGGTGAGCCCGGCAAATGGGTCAAGCAGTGTGGTCTCGGCTTTTGATGGGGTTGTTTGGCGCATGCCTGGGGAAATTAGAGTTGACCGGCGTGGAATTCGTTTGCGCCGAACGATCTTCGCGCGTTAAGCAAATGATTGCCACAGCGGATTGTAAACGCAGCCGGCTTGCCCTTAAGCAACCTAAGGTTACCTAAGGCAACCTAACGCAATTTTAAAGGGCATAGATCGACAGCGATCGTCGAATGGCGGGCCATCTGCCGCGATACGTGCCAAAAAGATATGCGGAAAGTGGCATCTACTGGCAAACGTCGGCGCTAAACGGCGCGCCGTTTTGTGGCGCGGCCGCTTGAGCGCGATGTTAGGCGTGAAGGCTTCTCAACAAGACGCCCGGCGACGTACTTGTGCAGAACGCTTGCGATGAATGTTTGATACGGCAATCCCTCCTCCAAGGCGCGCGCCTGAATATCCATTAAATCCGGCGACGACAGCCGAATATTGACGCGTCGCTCTTTGATAAATGTTGCCGATGCAGCCGCCTTGAACTTGCTTAGTTCTGCTTTCGTTGGCGAGATGGATTTTAGAACGCCACCCTCATAGGCCTTCAGCATGTCTTGCTCGAATTTGTCAGGGCGTTTCATCAGGGCTTCTCCTCAACAGATAATCGCGAGTGGCCTTCCGGCTCGGGATGATGGTTTTTAAAAAATAGTACTCTGGCTCATCACCAAGAGGCACCAGAAGCACATAAGCATCTAGAGCAACAATGAACACGAGCTGGTTCGGATATTTTCCGCTGTTAGGGTGTCGTACAACGTCAAGCAACCCGTCTGCCTCGATAGCAAGAACGATTTCCTCTAAGGAAATACCGCGTTCGACCTTCAGCTCGTCATTCTTGTCATGATTCCAGCGAAATGGTTTCATCTCTGCACACTAACATAGTGTGTGCCTAATGTCACCATGGCAATTTAATGCCTAACGATGAAGTTGAGGGATGCGCTCCACGTTGCCCAAAGGATAAACGAAGGCGCTTGTTGGCGCGTCTCTCGCGAACGAAATGTTAGACGGGGCGGTCAACACAATGACACGCGGAAAGTCGCCATATTGCGCAGCCAGCGCCATCTCAATTCTGCCTCACCGTAGTCTGCGTCTGCCGTAGGGGATGCTCGCGATAGAATGCCCACATTTCGGTCGAGGCGTCGATGCTGTTGCTGGTGGTCCCGACCAACCATTCCGGCGGCGGCGCGCCACCAGGCCAGGAATGACCTCCCCCCTTGACCGTGTAGAGCACCACGGCCGCGTCGTCAGCACAGTTCGGGTATTCGAGGCGGGTGACATCCGGCGCGACCATTGATTCGACGGGGATCGTTGCGCAACGGTTTCTTCGCGCCCAATTCGCCGTCCAGGCCGGGATGCTCGGAAACGTCACGGGCGCGACCCAGGTCCGACCGCCCTGGTACGGGGTCTCGGGATCAGCGGTCCCATGGACCGCGATCATCGGCACCGGTCGACTGTCGGTACACCAACTCCACGGCAGAAACTGGGCAGACGCCACCAACCCGACCGCCGCGATCCGATCAGACAGCGTGCAGGAGAGCACAAACGCCATGCCGCCGCCATTGGAAAGCCCGTCGGCATAAATCCTCGCCGGGTCGATGTTGTAGGACGCCGCCAGTTTGTCGATCAATTCCGAGATGAATTTGACATCCCGCATGAGGCCTGGTCCGGTGCCCGCGCGCCAGTGCCTGGGCCCGTCGCCGGTAATTCCCGATGGGTAGACGACGATGAACCCGTGGCGCTCGGCCACCAAGTTCCATTGGCTCGTTTCCATCTGGCCGGCCGGCCACATTCCCCCGCCGTGCATGCTGATGACGAGGGGCGTCGGCTTGGCGGGATCGTAGCGCTTCGGGACATGCAACAGGTACTCCCGCGCAACACCCGAGGAGACGATGGTGCCGTTGCTCCGGTTCCGGACGTGGTAAGACACCGCCTCGATCAGGACCAGCACCGCCGGCAGGCTGATCAGCGCCAGTACCACGACGATGACCATCGACCTGCGCTGCATGGTCGTGCCTTTAGTAGTCGTCGCGCTCATCGGTGCCGATTCCACGCGAGCGCCAGTGGCGCCGCGGATACTCGCGCCAGGGGAATCGCCAGGATCGCGACGAGCGTGAGGAAGTAGCTCGCGATGGCCGGCGTGTCGACGAACCACACGAGCAGGGCGCGAAGCGCCTCCACGGCGGCGAGCCAGACCGCCGCACCGGTAACGAGCGTGCGGTCGCTAACTACCCGGCCGTGATACAGGCGGGTGGCGACCCAGGCCGCGGCCGACAATTTGACGCACATCAGACCAGCGAGAATCCACGGCAATGCGTCGCACATCAACGCCAAGAGTTCCCTGTTCTTCACGATCCAATCGGCCAGCGGCCCGATAACGACGAGGATCGACAAAAGCAGCGCCGCGTTCGCCTTGATGAGCCAGGCGCGGCCGGTCAGGCCGATGTACAGACCCTGCACGAGTTGCTTCCACGTCGATGCCAACAATCCCGTGAACAGCAGCAACACGATCACGGTTGCGCGGGGCGCGCCGATGGCGTCGATCCCCCGACTTGCCGGTTCGATCACGGCCGGCCAAGTGCCCGACAGGCTGAGCGCCAGCGGGATGGCGAGCAGGACCAACAGCCACGCGGCCAGTGTTGTCCATATGGTCATTGTCAGCTTGGCCGCGACGAGGGCCGCGCTGGTCAGCGGTCGCGTCGCGATGAATGGCATCATGCCGAAGTCATCGCGCACCTGCGGATTCGACTTGCTCACCGTCGCGGCGACGAAAGCCGCGATGACCGGAGGTGTGAGCAGCACGACTAACAGCGTGTAGTAGACGAATGAGGGCGCGTTAGGGTCGGCGAGGAACAGCAAGGCCAGCTCGAACGGCAGCAGGATACCCACCCACACTGGCAGCGTTGAACCGTGCTGCCGCCACTCGAACCACACTTGCGCGCGGGCGGGTGAAGCAAATGAGTCGCGCCGGCCCGGCGGGACACCTGCGATCTGTCGCCGGCGGAACATGCCCCGCCAATCGGGGACATCGCCGCGGCGCGCCCGCGCAACGGCATGGCGGGCGGCAAGATACGCGAGCGGCAGTTGCGGTGCCAGAAAGGCTACCATCAACGGCTCAGGGGTTTTGAAATAGAGCGCCAGCATGATGATGGCGTCAAGCGAAGTCAGCCACAGCACAGCGACGATCAAACGCAGCCCCGGTAAACCGTACGGCATCCACGCCAGTGCCTGCATCCAGGCGAGAAATGCCGCTGCAAGCAGTGCCGGCAAGATCAAGGGCAGGCTTATCCCCCACGACCAGCGTGCGAACAGCGCCATCATCAGCCACAAGCTCGCCATGGCCGCCGCGCCATACAGCATCGGCCAGCCCGCCAGCGCGGCGGTGGTTACCGGCCGCGCGAACAGGCGGGCGGGGTAGATCGATTGGCGCGCGGCCAGGTCACCGGCAAAGCCGAAGCTGAACACTGCCACGAAATACATAAACGTTATCCCGAAGGGCGCGATCAGCAGGCCTGCCATGCCGTCGGGAGGAAACAGGCTGACGACCTTCCCCGGCGCGAGGATCAAAGGCTTGATCGTCGCGAGGACGAGCAGGTAGACGATCAAGGCGATCAGTGCCCAATGATGCCGTCGGCGAAGCTCCCAGGCGAACGCGGCAGCGGGCGAACGCACGATCTAAGCGTCCGGGGCTGACGCTGCGCCCGACCCGACATGGGCGACGAAGATCTCGTCGAGCGAGGGGACGCGTTCGCCGACGCGGTGCGATTCCTTGATCGCGTCCAGCGTCGCGCTCATCACGATTTTGCCTTGTTTGATCATCGTGACGTGATCAGCGACCTGTTCCACTTCCGCCAGCAAGTGCGACGAAAACAGCACCGTGCGGCCTTCATCGGCAATGGTGCGAAGGACGGCGCCGAGGATGTCGCGACGAACGATGGGGTCGAGACCGGACGATGGTTCATCCAGCACCAATAGTTCGGGCCGATAGGCCAGCGCGATCAGCAGTCCCGTGCGTGCCTTCTGCCCCTTGGAGAGATCCTTGATCTTCGCCGCGGGGTCGAGCGCGAATGCCAACCGCAGCTCCTCCGCGTACTCATCGTCCCAGGCAGGATAGAACGCGCGCGTGTAGCGGATGAGTTCATCGACGCGCATCCAGCCGGGGATGTCGTTCTCCTCGGACAGATAACCGATGCGCGACAGGACAGCGACTGGATCGGCGACGGGGTCAAGGCCGAAGACGCGTACCGTGCCTCTCTCCGCCCGCAGCAGACCCAGGATGTGTTTGATGAGCGTCGTCTTGCCCGCGCCGTTTGCGCCAACCAGGCCATAGACCGCCCCGCGCGGCATGGACAGGCTCGCCGAGTCCAGGGCCGTCTTGACGCCGAAGTGGCGCGTCAGCCCCGACACGTGGATGACCGACTCACTCACGCTCGCACCACCGGTTGTTACTCTCGATAACAACGTCAAAAGACGGCCGGATCGTGATTGCGCGGATTTTCGCTGTCATTGTTTGACTCTCCTTGCGGGCGGAACGATGAATCGCGCCGAAGAAACACAAAAATAGCGCAAATTTTAATCATTCAATATCAAGCGGTTAAGTAGTGTTCCTTAAGTGTGCGCATTTGGCTACAGCCGCCAGCCGTTAGAGGCCCGCGGCCAATTCTCGCGTGAGATCGGCGGCCGGCACCTCCTTGCAACCGCTGGCATTCTGACCTGACCACAGAGGCGAGAAATCACCGCTACCTTCGCTTTCCGCTTTTGCGCGTAAAGGGGCGATGGCGGAAGTGGCCAAGGGAAACGCCGGCACGGTAGTGCCGATGGGGCCAAGCTCATGCATGATGCGGTTCACGATTCCGCGCGCCGGTCGGCCCGTGAAAAGGTTGGTGAGCGCCGTGTGCCGGGCAGCCTCACTTTTTAGCGCAGCACGATGCACTGCACTTGTGGTGGCTTCCGGGCAGAGCAGATATGCAGTCCCGATCTGTGCGCCGGCTGCGCCGAGCGCCATCGCGGCAGCAACGCCTCGCGCATCCGAGATGCCGCCAGCGGCGATGACTGGGACTTTCACTTCCCGTACAATTTGCGGCACCAGTGCAAACGTTCCAACCTGAGTACTAAGGTCATCTGACAGGAAAATGCCACGATGCCCGCCCGCTTCGAGGCCTTGTGCAATGATGCAATCGACGCCATGTGCTTCGAGCCAATGTGCCTCTTCAATAGTCGTTGCCGAAGATAGTATCTTCGCGCCCCAGCCTCTCACGCGCGCCAACAAATCAGCCGATGGCAAACCGAAATGAAAGCTCACTACCGCAGGCCCGAATTCGCCTAGCGCGTCGGCGGCCTCGGAACTGAATGGCACACGCCCCGGCCCGATGGGAATGTTGTCCGCGTCGATTCCGAATTCCTTGTAGTAAGGCGACAGCGATGTTCGCCAAACGTTCTCACGTTCGGTGCATGCCTTGGGTGGCGTGTGACAGAAAAAGTTCACGTTGAACGGCTTGTTGGTTTGCGCCTTGATCGCCCTTAGCTCATTGCGCATGGCGTCAAGACTGAGCATGGCGCAAGGCAGCGATCCCAGTCCGCCCGCATTGGACACGGCTACCGCGAGCGCGCTGCCCTGCACTCCCGCCATTGGTGCTTGAATGATCGGTAGGTCTATACCCAGGAGTTGTTGCACGGTCATCATTTGAACTCCGACATGTCTCGCGCTCGCAGCGCGGTCTGTTCGATACCTGGCTCTCCAACGGTCCCGTCGCAGAGGCCCTGCGCGCTAACGACCAAGGTGAGCGGCCGGCCGCTTGTGGCCGGTAGGATCCACCGCCGTGTTATGCCTTAAGCGCATTGACAAACTCTTCAACAGAAACGCCCGCCTGCTTCAGCACACCTGAAAGCGTGCCGGTTTTCAATTCGCGATGATTGGGAACTACGCAACCTTAAGATGCGCGACGGAGAACAATGTGACTGCCGCGCTGGCGAGCAACTACAAATCCGAGACGCTCAAGGGCGCGCACTGCGTCGGCACCGGAAACAACCGGCAGACTAGGCATGCGCGGTTACGTGAAAGGTAGTGAGCAGCGAGCGACCCGTTACGGTTAACGGAAACTCCTCAAGATAAAGCTCAGTGGCTTCGCGCAAGTTCGCGAGCGCTTCTTCAACAGTTTCGCCTTGAGTAGTAGTTCCAGTTTCCGGATTCAGCGCAATAAAGCCGCCCTCCGCGGCTGGAGTCAGTACAGCAGAAAGTTCCATGGCTTCTCCTTCGCTAGCACCAAGTATAGCGCGGTCACTTTTTAGAAGGTATATCGTTCAAATTGAAGGACGCGTCCTTTTCGGATGCGATGTTATGCGTCTGTCCACTGGGCAAGATGGAGAAGAACGCCTGCCGGATCCCAGGCATATGTAACCAATGCTCCATATGGCTCCTGCTTTGGTTTCGAAACTCGCACGCCGGAGAAGCGCCCCGAATCGATCAACTCGCTGACCTGTCTAAAACACGATTCCGCATCCTCCACGGTTACATGGAGCATGCTGTTCTCAGCCCACTCCTTGACGTAGTAACGCTGGAGGTAGAAACGCTGGTTCGCGATCTCGAATAGTCCCAAGTTTTCATCTGACCACTTGAGTTTCCAGCCCAGCGAAATGTAGAAGTCCGTCGATGCTGCAAAGTCCTTTGCCGGGAGAAAAGCGCGAACATCACGTGCCTTAAGTTCAATCATGATGCCCTCCAGAGGCCTAACTCAATTTAGGCAGCACCACATCCGCATAACATTCCGCGGTGCGCCCTACCATTCCAGTGAAGAGTCGAAAAATCGTTTGTAATCAACGGCTTTCATCGCGCTACGTAATAAAGATATTTATAACAGATTTACGTTTTCCATCATTCACAATTTGTTCGGTTTTGCCGGTTTTTACCTGAGAACGCAATTGGAACGACTGATTTTGGCGGAATTTCACGATATCAGTCTACCGTTGAATCAACAAAAAGGCGCTCAAGTCGCTTGAAATCCCCGTCTTCACCCCTATAATTAGCACTCACCCCGCTTGAGTGCTAACGAACGTCGCCGAACAACCCGGCGCGTCATTACCAGCCCGGCGGGCGACAAGCAGAGCGACATTGGCCATGTTTTTCCAGGCCGTCGTCGCCATCCGAATCGAAGCACCCGTATTAATCAACCACCAGGAGTGAGCTATGAAACTGCGTCCCCTTCACGATCGTGTGATCGTCAAGCGTCTCGAAGAAGAAAAGAAAACCGCGTCCGGCATCGTTATCCCTGATAGCGCCGCGGAAAAACCTGATCAAGGTGAAATTTTGGCGGTCGGTACCGGCAAAGTTGGCGACGACGGCAAAGTCCGTCCG
>JANPDI010000199.1:0-77596 GCA_031431435.1 Burkholderiales bacterium | reverse complement strand
GGGTAGACATCTCTAATTACTCACAGGCGCAGCTCAATGCCGTGGCAAGGCGATTGAATGGGCGCCCAAGGATGACGTTAGACTACGAAACACCTGCTGAACGATTCAGCCAACTTGTTGCATCGACCAGTTGAATCCGCCACCCATAGCGGCCATTCGATTTTCCCGAAAGTGGTCATTAGATAGCGAGCGAGATCAATCGGCTGTCAGCTGAAATCAATTTGATCTGCCCGTGGTGTTCAGAGGCGCATGAAGATGACGCGGCTGCAACATAGCTTTCGAACTCGTCCAACTGGCGGCATGGAATGACCGTATCATTTGGGTTTTTCGCTTGATCTGGAATTCCGAATATGCAATCAATGGACGGGATTGTTCCCGTTGCTGCAACCTTGTGCTCGTTCTTGGCGCTGCTCTTGGCGACATTCTTGGTCATCGTGCCGTCACGCACGCGCTTGGCGAACCTTCTGCTTGCGCTGTTTCTAGTCGCCACCGCCATCGACATCAGCGCTTGGTTTGTCGCAGCGTGGTGGAATGACCACGCGCTAATCAGCAGTTTTCGCCCGGTCCTGGCGGCCCTCCAGATGCCACTTTTCACAGGTTTTATCTGGCTAAACTGTTTCCGTCAGCACCGCTTTCAGGCGCGGGACGCTATTCATCTCTCGCCAGCGTTCTACGTGCTGGCATTTGTGACCACTGGCAATCCACCACCGTATTTGCTGGCCCTGTTAGAACTCCAGTATTTAGTCTATATCGGTATTGCAATCTTCGCCCTGTGGCGCGTTGATCGATTGTTGAGAGACCGGTTCGTCAGCCGATCGCCCACCTGGCGGTGGCTGGCACTGCTGGTCGGGGCCTCGCTGTTGGCGCATGCACTTTACGTCGTGCGAACCGCCTTTTCACCTTGGCTCCCGGTAGCTATCGCCGAATTGCTGCAAGTGATCGCTGCGCTGTTGGTGCTTGTCATCACGGTGTGGATAGCCTTCCTAGCATTGCTGAGCCCGACTCTATTTCGCGGCGGCGACCGGCTGTTGGCGTCGGCGTCCACTGCGATGAACGACAACGCAGACGAAGCGCCCGACCGCCTCGCCAAATTCATGCATGAACAGCATCCCTACCTCGACCCTGACCTTTCGCTGTCGCGCTTGGCGCGGCAAAGCGGGATACCCGCCAAAGAGCTGTCTGGGTTAATCAACCAGCGCCACGGCTTGCACTTTTTCGATTTCGTCAATCGCTACCGCATTGACCACGCGAAGTCGCTGCTGATTGCCTCGGAACAAAGTGTCACCGAGATCCTTTACGCATCGGGCTTCAACGCAAAATCATCGTTCAACACGGCTTTCCGCAAGCATACGGGCATCACTCCAACGGCTTACCGCCAAAATCATGCCGAAAAATAGGTTCGACTTCCAGTATTCGGACGCACCGACGCTGTTTTGCCGCTAGTCTCGCCCTCATTGAATCAACCTGAGGGACTATCACGATGCTCCGCTATTTTGCTTTCTTGGCCATCTTTTGCGTTTGCCCACTCGCGGCCTCGCCACCACGGGCCACACATGATTGGGCTGCGCTCGACACGCTAGTTGATGCCTTTGACAAAGCTGGGGCACCTGGGATCAGCCTTGCTGTCTCGATCGACGGGCAGACTGTTTACCATCGCTGGACGGGTCAGGCGGACCTGGCGCACGGCGTGCCGATCGGCGCTGACACGCGCTTTAACATTGCGTCAGTCAGCAAACAGTTCACGGCCTTCGCCATCATGATGCTTGTCGATGCGGGCGAACTCAAGCTGGAGCAGGATGTGCGCGAGTTTATCCCGGAGCTGGAAGTCCGCTCGCCACCGGTGACGATTCGACACCTACTCAACCACACCAGCGGACTGCGCGAAGCCAATAGTTTGCTGCAACTGGTCGGGACGCCCGAAGCGTGGCCGGTAACTCAGGCTCGCTCGTTTGATTTGATCGTGCGACAGCGCGGCGGAAACTTCCCGGCTGGCCAGCGCGAGGAATACAGCAATACCGGCTACCAGTTACTTGCGGAGGTCGTCGCCCGCGTTTCTAGGACACCCTTTCCCGACTTCATGCGCAGCCGCATTTTCGAGCCATTAGGGATGACGCGAACTGTTGTGTACAGCGACCCCAAACAGATCATTGCCGACCTTGCTGTGGACTACGCGCCGGTAGGAGACGGCTTTGCACGCGCGCACTCACTTTCGGCGACTTATGGATCAAGTGGAATCATTTCTGATCCGCGCGACCTATTGCGTTGGGCGCGCGCATTGGAAACGGGCGAGATTGGCGGCACAGCCGTGATAGCTGCCATGGCAGAGCGCAGCACGTTTCATGATGGTCGGCCGGCAATCGCAAGCAATGGGCAGGAGTGCCGCAGGTTTCGCGGGCTCGACACCTGGTCACATGGCGGCAGCGTCGGCGGCTTTCGTAGCTTTCTATTGCGGATTCCCGAGGCGCGAATGGCCGTCGCGGTCATGGGCAACCGATCCGACTTTCACAAAGCAGCTTTTGCCTTCAACGTGGCACGGGCGCTGGTTGCCGATCCATCAGCGCCAACACCGGCAACAAAATTTCGACCGGAAACCGGCACCGACTTGGACCGCTATGTGGGTGACTATCAATTGTTCGCGGGCATAGTCTTTTCGCTGCGCCGGGATGGCGATCAGCTAAGTTTCTCGATGTTTGGCAGGGGTAACGCGTCGGCGCTACCTCAGATCGACAAAGGCGTCTTCATGCTTAACCCCGCCAGGCAATTGCGGCTTGAATTCCGTGACTTTGTAAACGGCCAAGCGACCGAGATGCGCTGGCAGATCAGCGAGGACGGCTACATCCCGGCGCCGCTAGTCGTGATGCAGCCGGTACCTGAAACGCCGCTCAACATACACGAGCTTGAGGGCAGCTACTACGCCGAAACCCTCCAACAGGTCATCACGCTGTCCGCATACAGGAACACCCTCCGGTTGCGCATGGGCGACGGCAGCTATACCCTGCTTGACCGCTATCAGCCCGATACCTTTCGTGCCGATGGGGATAGCGCAATCCAACGTGTCAAAATTCGCCGCGGCACCGCGGGGCGGGTCGTCGGGGTTTTCATTTCAGCGGCGTTGGCCGACGACATCGAGTACCGCAAGCTCGACGACGACAAGACTAATTCGGGAATATTTGAGGATTAAAGAATGACACTTCTAAACAACGCGATCGCCGTCATGTTTCTGTCGTTCATCATTGGCGTCCTCGCGGATCTTGTGCTGCGCCGGATGCCGTTTTATGGATGGATGAGCGCGCGCTACTTGTTTGCGGATTCAAAGACGTATGAAAGTCTTGGGGTCGAGTGGTTTCGGAAGATTCTGCTGGCGACGCCGCTACGGATGTTCAATACCAACATCAAACTGCCGAAGAATCGTGACCTGCAATTGCTGAAGGATATTCAGCAGCACATTGCGACCGCGGAAGTGTCGCATTGGGTGGGCTTTGCTGTGATGATGGTACTGACGGTCTATGCTTGGAGCTCATACGGACCGAAGATAGGTCTCAGCTTTGTCTTTTTCAATGCTGTCGGTAATCTCTATCCGTGTTTGCTCCAGCAATACAATAAGCGGCGTTTGTCTCAGCTTATTGCCGCCATGGAGCGACGCAAATCGCGCCCTTGAACCAAGCTGTTGTGATTACGTCTGGCGGTGTCATGCTGTCTCACACTGACCCTTGGTGTTGCTGGATATTCAGATTTCTAGAAAGCAGTTATATAACGTTCGGTCCAACCTGACTGTCGAGGCCGGCCATTTGAACGCCCGCGTTGGCTAGCGTACCGACGCATGCTTGTGAAAAGCGCATCGTGACCCTTGTTGCAGTGGCGCGGCGCATCTGGAGCCGGCTTATCACGCAAGTCTTCGCAGTCTGAACGTCACTGCCATCGCTTCCAAGAGGAAATAAACATCATGATGAATGACGGTATGTGGGGTGTTGGCGCAATGGGTGGATACGGCGGCTACTGGCTGCCGATCTTGGGCTTTGCCGTGGTTGTTGGATTGGTCGTCTGGGTCATCAAACAGAAAAATAAGTAGACGCGGGCCTGGAAGCCTAGGGTGTTAGTCACCGGGGTCGGCGTCGAGCGCGCAATTTTGTGCGCACGTGCAGTTGGCACGATGCTAAAACCAAAGATCCTTGACGCATTTTCCGTCCGACGGTAAGTCTTCCCACTTGTCCAGGCCATCAAAGTGGTCTATGGGCACGTGAGCGATCGGATCAGGCTCGGTCATGCGGAGGTTTACGGCGATTCGCGTACGTCCTTCTTTGTTTGGCTTCAGTGACCGCCAGTGCGTGACGCCACCGCATTTAGGGCAGAAATTGAAGCTGAGTGAATCGCCACGGACGTATGCGGTCGTTTGACCTTTGACCCTAATGTTCTCGCCTTCGTATCCGTAGGCCCAAAGCACACCGTACCGACGACAGGCGGTGCAATTGCAAGCTGTCGCTGACGCCGGTAGTGCATCCAACTCCCAGCGCGTCGATCCGCAATGACATGATCCTTCAAGCATATTTGCTCCTTGTTTGTTCTAGGCAGTAGGCGGATTGCGGCTCGCAATTGCGAGGTCTAACGAATACGCTAAAGGGTGCAGCGCTTTTGCGGCGTCCCGCGACCGAAGGGAGCGAACTTCAACGACGTGTTAGGCCTTTGAATAGAGACTAAATGCATACCAGGTACCCCATGCAAAAGCCGAAGCGAAAACTACGGAGATTATTTCCAACCCAGAAATAATGCCGAGATCAAGTGAGCCGAGAATGAAAACGATGGGAACACCAGCACAAACCAAGCGCATTGCATTTGGTGCCCAACGTGGCAATGGTCCGAATCGAGCAAGGAGAAGCAAGATGACAATGAAAGCAAAAACGGTGGCAGCGGCGCCAGCGAATGCACGTTCACTCACCGAAGGCTCCGGCTCAAACACGTACAAGATTGCGACACATGCCAATGCCGCATTTAAGAGGAGTGCGCAAAGCCAACCTAGTGTGCGCATGCAAGGTCTAACTTAATTTGTAGGAACAACCCGAGTCTCCATAATTTTTTGGGCTGACGCACAACTTGTTTGAAAAAAAATAGAACATTTGGAAATCAAGCCCTTCGGGAAAGACGTGGTATTTATATACCGTTACAACAGAATCAAGTTTTACGTCACGCCCCACAATACTCACCTAATTGGGCGGCAAATCGCAACTTGGATCCCCGCCCGGCGCAACCCTTGTGGTTGTTCGCGGGGATGACAAATCTGTCTCCAATCGCTGCGCGCGTACCGCGCTGGCTCTTGGACAACGATCGCAACTTGGATCCCCGCCTGCGCGGGGATGACAAATCTGTCTCCAATCGCTGCGCGCGTACCGCGCTGGCTCTTGGACAGATTTGTCACTTAATCACGACCCACGGTACTTCCAACCAGTTATCCGCCCGATGCACCGCACTCATGTTCGCGCGCATGGCCCACGGAATAATTTGGAGGTGCATCGGCAACTGGTAAATGTTTTCGTTTTGGATTTTGAACGCGTCAACAATCATCGCCATCCGTTTCTTGGGATCGAGTTCACCTTTGATTTGCTGCACCAGCGCGTCGAATTTTTTGTCGGACACCTGACCCCAGTTGTAATCACCATCCCCTTTGTCGTTACGGGTGTGCAGCACCGGCTGCAACGTGAAGATCGGTTCAAAGGTTGAGCCGCCCCAGCCGAGCATATAAAAACTGGTATCGAGTTTTTGCACCTTGGCGAAATAAGTCGATACCGGCATCGCATTTACGCGCACACGAATGTTGATCTTGGCGAGCATGCCGGCCACCGAGACACATATTCGCTCGTCGGCGAGATAACGGCCGTTGGGGCAATCGAGGGTGATGTCAAAGCCACTCGCGTAGCCGGCTTCCGCCATGAGTTTGTTGGCGGCGCCAACATCAAACGGCAGGCGCTTGGTCAGCTCGGCAGGCAGGCCCGCAGCGACCGGGTTGGGATGAATCAACCCCGTTGGAATTGACAGGCCGCGCATGGCAGTACGTTTGATGGCCTCAATGTCGATCGCCTGATACATGGCCTGACGCACACGTTTATCCTTGAGCGGATTTTTGCCTTTGATGTTGCTGTAGAGCAATTCGGTGCGCGACTGGTCCATACCAAAAAAGATGACACGGTTTTCGATTCCTTCAATGACCCTGAGTTGTTTGTTGCGTTTGAACTGATCAAGATTCTGTACGGCCGGATCGAGCACAAAATCGAGCTCGCCGGAAACAAGTGCCGACATGCGCGTCGCCTCGGAACTGATCGGTGTGTAAATCACCTCCGTGACGTTGCCCTCGAATTTTTTTGCGGCAATGCCCCACCAGTTAGGATTTTTCTTCAGCACGGTTTTGATTTCCGGCGCGCGAGAAACCAGCATGAATGGCCCGGTGCCGTTGGCATTACGCGCGGCAAAGGTTTCTTCGCGCGCCTTGTAATCCTGCACACGCTCGACCTTGTTGGCGATTGCCCAGTCTTTGCTCATGATGAACAAGTTCACCAGCATTTCGAGTGTGACCGGGTTGGGCACCTCGGTCACCAACTCGACAGTGTATGCATCTATCTTGCGTGGTTTGCCGATGGCATTGGCATACACCCGAAAGTTTGAGGTCGGTTGCTGCAAGCGCAGGATCGACCAGACGACGTCATCAGCGGTCAGCAGTTTGCCATCGTGAAACTTGACGTTTTTGCGAATATCAAACACCCACGTGGTCGAGTTCGGCTGGCGCCAGCCGGTCGCCAGCCGCGGCACGATTTCCATTTTTTTGCCACGTTCAACCAGGCTTTCGTAGATCTGCCCGTTGATGTTGTTGTTGACCCCGGCGTTTTGTGAATGCGGGTCGGCCGTTTGCATATCGCCGGCGCTCGACCAACGCAGCGTTTTGGCTGAAACCGGCGTGGCCAGCAGCAATGCCATTGACAACAATGCCGTCGACAACATGGCAAGACGGTTGGTAAGCAAAAATGTGGGTGTTTTCATTAAATGGTCTGAAGGGGAAGGAGATTTGTGACGATTTTGTGCAATTTATTTCATCATTTTCCCATGCTACCGTAAACTCTTGGTTTGCCCCGTGTTTTAGCCCGAATACGCGTCCGATGACGAGCCTATCTTGATCCGTTTTTCCATCCTGCCGAAGCACCCTGCCGCGCACATTTTTGAAGTCACGGTCACCGTTGATTCGCCAGCGGCGGATGGGCAGTGCTTTATGTTGCCCGTTTGGATTCCTGGCAGCTACATGGTGCGGGAATTTTCAAGACACATTATTTCGTTTGCGGCGTCGGCAAATGGCAAACCCGTGGCGTGGCAAAAGATCGACAAAAGCACCTGGCAATGCGCACCTTGCGCCGGCCCATTGACGGTCACTTACGAAGTCTATGCGTGGGATTTATCAGTGCGTGCCGCCCACCTCGATGACACACACGGCTTCTACAACGGCACCAGCATGTTTTTGCTGCCGGCGGGCTTTCGTGATGCGCCGTGTGAAATCGAAATCAAGCGCCCGATCGGGGCCCAATTTGCCAAATGGCAGATAGCAAGCGCGCTTTCAGCCAAAAAAGCCTCAAACGGCACGTCAGTTAAGGACTTTGGTTTTTTTACGGCGGCTAATTACGATGAACTGATCGACCATCCAGTCGAGATGGGGCTGTTTACCCACGCCACCTTCGACGCCTGCGGTGTGACCCACCATATCGCCATCACCGGCCGGCATCGCGCCGACATGCCGCGCCTGTGTGCCGACTTCAAAAAGTTTTGTGAAGCGCAGATCAGGTTGTTTGAGCCTGAGACCGGCACGGCACCGATGTCCGAATACTGGTTTTTGATCATGGTGGTTGGTGATGGTTTTGGCGGGCTCGAGCATCGCGCGTCGACGGCGTTGCTGGTGAGTCGCGACGATTTGCCGGTGTTGTCGAGCCCAAACCCCGTATCGGCGGCAGAGCCATCGATTTCCAAACCATCGGCCGCCTACCGCAAATTATTGTCGTTAGCGTCACACGAATATTTCCACACGTGGAATGTCAAACGCATTTTGCCGGCGGCGTTTGTGCCGTACGATTTTGAACGTGAAAACTACACCCGCCTGTTGTGGTTCTTTGAGGGCATCACCGATTATTACGACGACCTGATGCTGGTGCGTGCGGGCATCATCACGCCGCTGGAATATCTGGAGATTGATGCCGACAACATCGGCCGCGTATTGTCACAGGCGGGACGCACCAGGCAAAGCGTCGCGGAGTCATCATTTGACGCGTGGACCAAGTATTACCGCCAGGATGAAAACGCGGTCAACAGCATTGTCAGCTATTACCAAAAAGGCGCGATCATCGGTTTGGCGCTTGACCTGACCATCCGCCAGCAATCCAACAATGCCAGATCGCTGGATGACGTCATGCGCGCCTTGTGGAATCGATTTGCAAAAGCCGGCCTCGGCGTGCCGGAAGGTGAAATTGAAAAAATCGCCGGCGAGATGGCGGGCGCGGATCTGACGGCGTTTTTTGCCGAAGCCGTCTACGGTACCGCCGATATTGCATTGGAAAGTTTGTTTGCCACGGTAGCCGTCACCCTGTCGTGGCGGTCCGCCGTGAGTGCCGCACCCGCGTCCGCACCGGTCGCGTCAATCGGCGCAAAAATCACCGCCGACGCCAACGGCGACGCCAAACTGGCGCAGGTGTTTACCGGTGGTGCGGCGTTGGCGGCCGGATTGTCGGCCGGCGACACCATTGTTGCGCTCGATGGCCTCAGGGTGAATGCCGCCAACCTTGATCGACGCATCAAGACCTACGACGTCGGCACCACCATTGCCGCCGTCGCGTTTCGGCGCGATGAGCAGATAATGACCAATATCACGCTGCAGGCGCAAGCCAATCAAACCTGTGTATTAACCCTGAGTGATTCGCCCGCCGAGGCCAAAGCCAGACGCAACGCGTGGCTGCAAAATGCCACCACACCATAGGAAATCCGCCATGAACGCCCCCAAATCACTCGCTGCAACCATTGTCCTGAAGGATACGGGACTGCTGAAATCACAAAGTTATATCGATGGCGCGTGGGTAAACGCCGACGCTGCCACAACATTTGTGGTCGACAACCCGGCTGACGGCACCATCATTGCCGAAGTGACCAACTGTGGTGCCGCCGAGACGCGCCGCGCCATCGAGGCCGCCAACAAGGCGCTGCCCGCATGGCGCGCACTGACGCCAAAAGCACGTGCGGCAATTTTGCGCAAATGGTTTGATCTCATCATTGCCAATGCCGATGATTTAGCGCAAATTCTGACCGCCGAACAAGGCAAGCCGCTGGCCGAAGCCAAAGGCGAGATTACCTATGGCGCCTCGTTTATCGAATGGTTCGCCGAAGAAGGCAAACGCGTTTACGGCGATGTGATTCCGGCGACGCTGCCGGATAAGCGATTGATGGTGCTCAAACAAGCGATCGGTGTCACCGCCGCCATCACGCCATGGAATTTCCCGAATGCCATGATCACCCGCAAGGTCGCCCCGGCGTTGGCGGCCGGCTGCACCATGGTGCTCAAGCCCGCCGAACAAACACCGTTGTCGGCACTGGCGCTGGCAGTGTTAGCCGAACGCGCCGGCATTCCAAACGGCGTGTTCAGCGTGGTGACCGGTGACGCCGATGCGGCACCGGCGATTGGCGGCGAGTTATGCGCCAATCCGATTGTTCGCAAATTGTCGTTCACTGGCTCAACCGAGGTCGGCCGCACCTTGATGCGCCAATGCGCCCCGACCATCAAAAAATTGTCGCTCGAACTCGGTGGCAATGCACCGTTTATTGTGTTTGATGACGCCGATCTTGAAGCCGCCGCGGACGGCCTGATGCTATGCAAATTCCGCAACGCCGGCCAGACCTGCGTCAGCGCCAATCGTATTTATGTGCAGGCTGGTGTGTACGATGCGTTTGCCGAAAAAGTGCAGTCGAGAATGGCCACTCTTAAGGTCGGCGTCGGTACCGGAGAAGGCAACAACGTCGGGCCATTGATTGATGCACAAGCCGTCGCAAAAGTTGCCGAACACGTTGCGGACGCGGTTGCACATGGCGCGACCATTCTGGCCGGCGGAAAAATGCACCCACTGGGCGGGCGGTTTTATACACCGACCCTGCTAACCAATGTGCCGGTCGGCGCCAAGGTGTCGTGTGTTGAAACCTTTGGGCCGGTGGCACCGCTGATCAAATTCACCAGCGACGATGAGGTTGTGCGTCTCGCCAACGATACCGAGTTCGGCCTGGCGGCGTATTTCTTTGCCCGCGATGTCTCGCGGGTATTCAAAATCGCGGAGGCGCTCGAAACCGGCATGGTCGGCATCAACACCGGCATTTTCTCCAACGAGGTGGCGCCGTTTGGCGGCGTCAAACAATCCGGGCTGGGCCGTGAAGGCTCGAAATACGGCATCGAGGATTACGTCGAGATCAAATATTTGTGTCTGAGTGTTTGATTTTTTTATTTGCCGCAGATAAACGCTGATAAACGCAGATGAACAGCGCAAATAAAATTGCCATCCCGCCTTTATCTATCAGGTGTTTGCGGCATTTTTGCCTGAAGATGTCCGCCGATAATTGGCATTTGCTTCAACACACCAGTGCTTGGTTTCATCGGCGTTTATCTGCGTTCATCTGCGGCTCCCTGTTTTTTTCCGTCACCGTTCTCGCCCAGCCCACCCAAGACCTCCCCGAGCCCGCCTCGGGACAAACCGCAAAACCAACCGCCACCGCCAAACACCACATGGTTGCCGCCGCGCATCCACTCGCCACCGAAGCCGGACTGGAAATCCTCGCGCGTGGCGGCAGCGCAATCGACGCCACCATCGCCGTACAGCTGGTATTGAATCTGGTTGAACCACAATCGTCCGGCATTGGCGGTGGCGCATTCTTGCTGCACTTCGATGCGGCCAAAAAATCCACGCTCGCCTACGACGGACGCGAAACCGCACCGATGGCGGCAACGCCGCAGCTTTTTCTGGGTGATGACGGCAAGCCGATGCGTTATGCCGATGCCGTCCGCAGTGGCCGCTCGGTCGGGGTGCCGGGTGTGCTGCGCGCACTCGAAGCGGCACACGCCGCCCACGGCAAGTTGCCTTGGGCGGCATTGTTTCAGCCGGCGATTCGACTGGCTGAAAATGGTTATCCGTTATCTGCGCGCACCGTTCAACAAGCAGGTGGCAGTCAGATTTTGCGTGCCGACCCGGCCACCAAGGCGTTATTTTTTGATGCCGACAGTAACGTCAAGCCGGTCGGGACGTTGGTGAAAAATATCGCCCTGGCCAATGTGTTCAAACGCATTGCAAAAGACGGCGCGGATGCGTTTTACACGGGTGAAATCGCCACCAATATTGTTGCCGCGGTGGGGAGCCACACCCGGCCCGGCAATTTGGCATTGACCGATTTGGCCGGCTATCGCGCACGCATCAGCGAACCGGTTTGTGGTTTGTATCGCTTGTATCGTGTGTGCGGCATGCCGATGCCATCGAGTGGCGGCGTGGCGGTGGTGCAATTGCTGGGTGCACTCGAACGATTTGAAATCGGCGCATTAAAACCAAACAGCGCCGAAGCGGTGCATCTGTTTGCGGAAGCCGGCCGACTCGCCTACGCCGACCGCGAAAAATTTGCCGCGGATGATCGGTTTGCCGAGGTGCCGGTGGCTACACTCATCAGCCCCGCCTACATACGTGAACGCAGCGCCTTGATCCGCGCTGACAAAACCCTTGGTCGTGTGGCCCCGGGCACACCGGCAAAAATGAAAGTCGCATTGGCATCCGACACCACTTTGACCGACACCGGCACCAGTCATATTTCGATTGTGGACAAATTTGGCAACGCCGCCAGCATGACCACCTCGGTTGACGCGTCGTTCGGCAGCCAGATTTTTGTTGATGGCTTTTTTTTGAACAACCAGCTCACCGATTTTTCAATGAACCCGACTGATGCGGACGGTGTACCGATGGCCAACGCGGTGCAACCGGGCAAACGGCCGCGCAGCGCGATGTCGCCGGTACTCGTGTTTGATAAGGATGGCGGTATAAAAATGGCCATCGGCTCGGCACTTGGTTCAACCATCATCAATCAGGTGGCCAAAACAATTGTCGGTGTGATCGACTGGAAGCTCGACATGCAGGCCGCCATTTCGCTCCCCAACGTGGGCAGCCGTAATGGCCCGACCGATATCGAGAAAAATACGGCGGCGGAAAAAATCGCGCCCGAACTGCGGGCATTGGGACACGAGGTGCGCATCGGCGATATCCCCGGCGGGCTGCACGGTGTGCTGCGCGTGCCCGGTGGCTGGCAGGGCGGCGCCGACCCACGCCGCGAAGGATTGGCCAAAGGTCAATAAAATGTCGCGGATTCGCATCGCGGCATAATTCAAGGAAAATATGCGAATGAAAAAACTTTTACGCACCACCATCATCTTATTTATCACTTACCTGACAGGCTGCGCCATGACCCCACCATATCCCTCGACCGCCACTGACCTGGTCAAGATCGACACCAATACCGGCAGCGGCGCCGTTGCCACCACCGGCAACACCACCAGCGTGCATTACACCGGCTGGCTGTTTGTGCCGGGCAGCAATGGCGAGCCCGGCGTCAAAGGCAACAAATTTGATTCTTCGCTTGATCGCAATTCGCCGTTTGAATTCACCATCGGCCAGCGTCGTGTCATCGCCGGCTGGGAACAGGGCGTGGCCGGCATGGCGGTCGGCGGTAAACGCACCCTCATCATCCCGCCGGCGCTGGGTTATGGCGATCGCAATGTCGGCGGCGGATTAATTCCGGCTAATTCGATTTTGTTGTTCGAAATTGAATTGCTTGCCATCAAATAGCCGGCGGCGATGATGCGATCGCTCGCCGCAATCATTATCGGCGATGAGATATTGTCCGGCAAACGTCAGGACAAACATCTATCGAAGGTAATTGAAAACCTCGGCAAACGCGGCCTCGTATTGTCGTATGCCGAATATGTCGGCGATGACCCCGCACGCATCACCGACACCCTTCGGCGCTCGTTTGCCACCAACAATATTGTGTTCTCGTTTGGCGGCATCGGTGCAACACCGGATGACCATACGCGCCAATGTGCGGCAGCGGCATTCGGTGTCGAACTTGCCGAGCATCCGGCCGCGATTGCCGCAATGCAGGCAAAGCCGGATTTTGAACTGACCGCCAACCGTCGCCGCATGGCGGTGTTTCCGATCGGTGCAACCATCATCCCGAACCCGTACAACCAAATCGCCGCGTTTAGTTGTGGCGATCATCATTTTCTTCCCGGGTTTCCAGAGATGTCATGGCCGATGATGGAATGGGTGCTCGAAACAAAGTACACACATTTGTTTCATCAACAAAAAATTGCCAGCGAAAGTATCGTCATCAATGACGCCGGTGAATCCAACCTCATCGACATGATGGATCGTCTGGTCGCACAGTATCCGAATATCAAACTTTCCTCGTTACCGCAGTTTGTACCGGGCGGGCGTCTGATTGAGTTTTCATTGTCGGGCGACCCGCTCGATGTGCCGGCGGCGATGGCCGAAGCGCGCGCCGAGATCACCCGGCTGGGTTATACCTTTTCAAACAAGTAGCAATTCGGAGGCGGCATGGGATTACTCGATAGCATCTTGGGCAGTGTCATGAACAGCGGCGCAAACGCCGGCGGTTTGGGTGGCACGGGAACCAACAATCCGCTGCTCGACATGGCGATGCAAATGCTCAATCAACAAGGCGGCGCAGGCGGCCTTGGTGGTCTGATTGACCAATTCAAACAGGGCGGCTTGGGACATCTGGCGGACTCATGGGTCGGCACGGGGGAAAATCTGCCGATCTCGGCGGATCAAATTTCGCAGGTACTTGGCAGCGGAAAAATCGACGAAATCGCCGGTCAGCTCGGCCTGTCGCCCGACATGGTGTCGGGCAGGTTGTCGACGTTATTGCCTGAACTCATCAATCACGTCACGCCGGATGGTCGGTTGCCGCAGTCAAACGACCTGATCGCAAATGCATTGTCGATGTTTCTCAAGCGTTAGTTGGCGAAAGGTTTGTATCTTGGCGATTGTTGACTTGCGGAATTTCGGCGTTTGGCAATGGCTGGTGCGATTGTCGTCAATTCTGGTTGCGTGCGCTTGGTCATCGCATGCCAGCGCAGCAGACGAGCCAATCTGGTCGGCGTTAAAAAGCGGCGGCCATATTGTCTTGCTGCGCCATGCACAGACGGTTGACGGCATCGGAGACCCGGCGGGCTTTGATATCAAGCAATGCAGCACCCAGCGCAATTTGAATGATGTCGGCCGCGCACAGGCGCGCACATGGCAACAGGCATTTGCGAAACACAACATTCCGGTTGGCGGCGTATTTTCGTCCGCGTGGTGCCGCACCAAAGAAACCGCCACCCTCGCCTTCGGCCGTGTCGATACCTGGCCGGCGCTGAACTCGCACTTTGATTCCCCCAATTCCGCCACGTTGCAAGCTGCCCAGGTAAAAGGCGGGCTCGCCATCCGAATGCAGCCGGGAAAAAATTTGGTTTTGGTTTCGCACCAGGTCAACATCAACGCCATCACCGGCGTAAGCCCGGCGTCCGGCGAGGCGGTCATTGCGCGCCTGCGCGGCGACCAATTGGCGATTATTGGCCGGCTCAAACCCTAATAACAGCGGGCAGTTTGGGGCACTTTTGCCTGAAAACGCCCGTCAATAAACGACTTTTTGTTTATTGTTGATTGTCCACCTGCTGCAGGCTGACACCAAACCACAAATCCGCCGCCACTATTTTGTATTGGCTGGCGCTGGCGCGTTGGATACATCTGCGGACTTTTTATCCGGCAGCTTGTCGCCCGGCGCTGTCGCGTCCGCCACCGCCACCGCCACGGCGACCAATTCAACGCCAATCTTGACGGTATCACTGACCGTGGCCGCCCAGCTGGTCATGCCAAATTCGGCGCGCTTGACCACCACCTCGGCGCTGGCGGTACAACGCGCCGGCTGCGGCGGTGCAGCGGCCACACAACCAGACTCACGCACCACCAGAGAAACGGTCCTGGTCACGCCCGTCATCGTCAACGCACCATCAATCGCGATCAATTTGGACCCGTCAAAGCGAAACAATGTGGAAACAAATTCAATGGACGGAAATTTTTCGACGTTAAAAAAATCCGGGCCGCGCAGCATTTTGCGTTTGGCGTCGGTATCAAACGACATCGGCCGCAACGTGGTGGCGTCGATCACCACATGAATATAAGCGTCGCGCTCGGCGGGTGGCTTCGACGTCTCGTATCTGAGTACGCCCGTCATGCGTTCAAAAACACCATGGACCGGAATGATGCCCAGATACTTTGTTGCGTAGGTGGTTTTGGTTTCAACCGGATCAATCTGGTAGCGCTCGGCGTGTGCGCTTGCTGTGGCCATCAGCAACGCGATTGTGAACATCAAATTGAACGCGGCCTTGAACAATTTTTCAGCTGCGATCGTTGTCGTGCTGATTGTCAAAAAATCGCTCCAGAGTGCGTCGGTCCTTTTTTGTCGGCCGCCCGGGAAACAACGGCGCCGGCATGTCTTTCAACTCCGCGCGCAGCGCCGTCCGCGCCAATATGCTTTCCGCCGTTTCCTGATAAAGCGTTTGTGCGACTTGCGCCGAACCACGCTTTTCCGATAAGCCGGTCACCACAATACACCACGTATATGGCGGATTTCTGACATTGATCGAGTCGCCAACCCTGATCATTTTGGCGGGCTTGACGCGTTCGTCACCGACATGGATGCGGCCGGCATTGATGGCGTCGATAGCGAGCTGTCGGGTCTTGAAAAAGCGGGCGACCCATAACCATTTGTCTAGTCGCACCTGTTCCAGCGCCAAAACTTGGGGCTCAACGGCCACGGGGTTTCGCCAACTTGACGCTGGCCAGATTCATCGGTAGCGCCGTGGCGGTGTCGTATTCACACCCCGCCTTGACACCCAGCTCGGCGATTTCCTTGGCGGTCTTGCGCGAGTTGTAAACCGCGTACATCGCGCCCAACGCAAAATCGCGGCCCGACCCGATTGCCCAAAACCGGTCAAACTCAAACACTTCCCGCATCGAATAGACACCAAAAATACCCGAGGCATTCACAATCATTGCCGTCAGTTGCGACGACTCATAAGGGTCGTCGTCCTCTTCCTTGGTGTTCAGATACGCCTCTTCCTTGAGAATCGGGTGAATCTTGCGAAAACTCTCGTATATCTCATGGCGGCCATTAAATGAAAAATCCTTGGCCTTTTCATGGGTGGTCAGGATGCTTTCAAGCACCATTTGGTGCGCCGCCGACCCGGCAATGCCAAAAAAGGTGCCGAAGTGTTTGAGGATCTTTTCAGGCGCGGCATCGTGGGCGCTACCCAGCCGGGTGGAGCCAAACGTGGTGAGCGTGTCACCCGCAATGACGGCCTGACCGTTTTTTTTCACAACAACAATGGTGGTCATGCGACGTCCTTAAAAACATTGTGGGGAATATGGCCTATTCTAGCGTTCCGACCGCTGCAGTTACGGGCCATCTGCCGACGGTCAAAAAACATGAATTTTCATTGACTTGGCACCCTGATACAGGCACACTTTTCGCTTCGTCATTGCGGCACAAACGGCGCCGTGCGCCGCCGCCAAAACAACAAACTTTTCAACGGGTCACCTATGCCATTTCATGCCGTTAAATCACTCCCCTCGTTTTCCGCTGCAATCCTGGTTGCGGGCTTTTTGGCCGTTTCCGTCACGCCGGTTGATGCTAAAACATTTCGCTGGGCGAGCCAGGGCGATGTGTTGACGATGGACCCCCACGCGCAAAACGAGGGCTTGAATAATTCGATCGCCGACCATGTCTATGAGCCGCTGGTCAACCGTGGCAAGACCATGGCCATCGAGCCTTCGCTGGCAACGTCGTGGCAACTGATCAATCCGACCACCATGCGTTTCAAGTTACGCGACAAAGTGACCTTTCACGACGGTTCCGCATTCACCGCTGACGACGTGGTGTTTTCCATCACACGCGCGATGGAAAAGACCTCAAATTTTGCCGCCTACATGCAAGGCATCAAGGAAGCCAAAAAAGTTGACAACCTGACGATCGATATCATCACCAACGGCCCGGTGCCGACCCTGCTCGACCAATTGACCGAGGTGCGTATCATGAACCGTGCATGGTCGGTCAAATACAACGTCACCAAACCGCAGGACTTCAAGAACAAGGAAGAAACGTTTGCCGCGCGCAATGCCAACGGCACTGGTTCGTTTGTGCTGCGCGCACGCGAGGCGGACGTCAAGACCGTGTTGGTCGCCAATTCCAACTGGTGGGGCAAACGTGAATCAAACGTGACCGAGGTTGTTTACACGCCGATCAAACAGGACGCCACACGTGTCTCGGCGCTGATCACGGGCGAAATCGATCTGGTACTTGACCCGCCGGTTCAGGATTTGACCAATTTGAAGGCGAATGCGAAATTAAAAGTCCTTGAAGGCAATGAAAACCGCACCGTGTTTCTGAGCATGGACCAGGGCCGCAGTGAGTTGCTCTATTCAAACGTCAAGGGAAAAAATCCGTTCAAGGACGTCCGCGTGCGCCAGGCGATGTTGATGGCGATTGACGTCAACGCCATTGGCAAAACCGTGATGCGTGGATTGTCACTGCCGACCATGTCGATGATCGCGCCACAAGTGCGTGGTTATTCAAAAGATCTGGAGAAGCGCCCCGCCGTTGATATGGGCAAGGCAAAAAAATTGATGACCGAAGCCGGTTATCCAAACGGCTTCGAAGTCACGCTCGATTGCCCGAACAATCGTTACATCAATGATGAAAAAATCTGCACCGCCATCGCCGGCATGCTGGCCAAGATCGACATCAAGATCAAATTAAATTCGATGCCGCGCGTGACGTATTTCCCAAAAATCCAAAACATGGACACCAGTTTTTTTCTTTACGGATGGGGCGTGCCGACCTTTGATTCGCTCTACACCCTGCAAAGTGTGATTCACACCAAGGTCAGCGGTGGCGACGGCGAGCAAAACTATTCGGGTTATTCGAATCCGAAGGTCGATGCGGCAATCGCGGCGCTAAAAACCGAGGCTGATGTGACCAAGCGGGTCGCGCTCACCCGCGAAGCACTGATGCTGCACCAAGCCGACGTTGGTCATATTCCTTTGCATCACCAGATTATTCCGTGGGCGATGCGTAAAAACGTGACGGCTGTGCATCGTCCGGACAATCGTGTTGTTGCCCGCTGGGTCATGATCAACTAATATCCGGCGCGTTGCCCAAACGGGTATCACCGCATATCGTCGTATTATTCCGCGCCCGCTGCCTCGTCAGCGGGCGATTTTTTCCACACAGTCATTGTCCGGTTTGCCCATCCCATGCGCACAGGTAATGCCATTGCCGTCCGTTTGATCATCGTCGCCGCGTTATGCGGCATGACGGCTGCCGTCGACGCAAAGTCATTGCGCTACGCCACACAGGACGAACCACAAACACTGGACCCGCATTCGGCCAATCTGGCGGTGACCAACCGCTTGTTGTCGAATGTTTACGAAGGCCTGGTCGGTCGCGACAAAGATTTTAAATTGGTCCCGTGGCTTGCGACATCGTGGTCACAGCCGACACCAAACACCTGGCGGTTTGTGCTGCGACCCAACGTCAAGTTCCACGATGGCGCAACCTTCAGTGCGGACGATGTGGTGTTTTCTGTCACACGTGCATTACACACACTGTCGCAACACAAGATTTCGGCGCAGGGTGTGGAGCGGGCACAAAAAGTTGACAACCTGACCGTTGACTTGATCATGCGCGAGCCAAATCCGGTATTGCCGAACCACCTGTTTCAACTGCGCATTATGAATCGTGCCTGGGCGGTCAAAAACAAAGGCGAGGTCCCGCAAAATTATCGCGACAAAGAAGATACCTTCGCCTCGCGCAACGCCAATGGCACCGGCCCGTTCATGGTGAAAGAACGACAAGCGGATGTGCGCACCGTGTTGGTCGCGCATCCCGATTGGTGGAACAAAAATAGTCCTGAAAAAGGTAATTTGACGGAAATCACGTTATTGCCGATCAAGTCCAATCCGACCCGGATGGCGGCGCTAATCTCAAATGAAGTGCAGTTCGTCAATGATCCGCCGCCGCAGGATATCCCGCGCCTGAAGGCGAGCGGTCAGGTCAATGTGATTGCAGGGCTTGAGTCACGCGTGCAATATCTGGTGTTTGATATGCATCGTGAAGAGCTGTTGTATTCAAACGTGAAAGGCAAGAACCCCTGGAAAGACATCCGGGTGCGCCAGGCGGTGGCACACGCCATTGATGCCAACGCCATCAAAACCAAGGTCATGCGCAATCTGGCGGTCCTCACCGGTACCATCATCACCAATCAGGACCAGGGGTATTCAAAGGATGCAGACAAACGTCTGCCGTTTGATCCGGCGCGCGCCAAACAATTACTCGCCGACGCCGGTTATCCGAACGGATTCTCGGTGACGCTTGACTGTGGTGCCAATCAACCTGCTGCCGATATTTGTCAGGCAATCGGGCCGATGCTCGCAAGAGTCGGCATCAACGCCACGCCCAATATTGTGCAGACAGCGAATCTGTTCCCCAAGTTACAAAAATTTGATACCAGCTTTTATTTGTTGAGCTGGGCCACACCGACAGCCGATGCGCTGTATACCCTGCAGAGTTTGCTGCGAACACAAGTCCCCAATGGCGTAAGCGGCGACAATAACTATGGTCGCTATTCGAACAAGGCATTTGATGACCTGGTCGATCGGTTTAAAATTGAAAACGACTTGAAAAAACGTGATGCGATCATTCGTGATGCGCTGTTGATGGTCAATCAAGAGTTGCCGGTGGTCACGTTGCACATTCCGATTATTCCGTGGGCAATGGGCGCAAAGCCGGGCGCCAATATTTCCGCCGTGTTGCCGCCGAACGGTATTCCCTATTTTTTCCGCTTTAACGCAAAGTAGCGTCAAGGATCACCATGCTTGCATTTATTGTCAGACGATTACTCCAAAGTATTCTGGTCATGTTGGCGGTCGGCGCCATCGCCTTCTCGCTATTCAATTTTGTCGGGGATCCCGTCTCGCTGATGCTGCCGCCCGAAGCCACCCAAGCGGATCGCGAGGAAGTGCGCAAATCACTCGGTCTCGACCAGCCGTTTTATGTGCAGTTTGCGACGTTCATCGGCAATGCCGTGCAGGGAAATTTTGGCATTTCGCTGCGCCTTGGCCGGCCGGTTTCGCAGTTGCTGGCAGAACGGTTGCCCGCCACGCTGGAGCTGGCGATGACCGCTGCCGTGTTTGGCCTGTTTGTCGGCATCCCGATGGGCGTGTATACCGCGCTCAAGCGTGACAAATGGACCTCAAAGTTGCTACTCACCGGTTCGTTGGTAGGTGTATCGCTGCCCAATTTTCTGATTGGCATATTTTTGATTCTGATCTTCGCGGTATGGCTCGGCTGGTTGCCGTCGTTTGGCCGTGGTGAAGTCACCGACCTTGGCTTTTGGACCACCGGCTTTCTGACCACCGAAGGTTTACGGGCGATTATTCTGCCCGCCATCACACTCGGCTTTTATCCGATCACCCTCATCATGCGATTGGTGCGCGCTGAAATGCTCGAGGTGTTGCGCACCGACTACATCAAGTTTGCCCGCGCCCGCGGCCTGACCAACAACGCGGTACATTTTGGTCACGCGCTCAAAAATACGCTGGTGCCGGTCATCACCATCACCGGTTTACAGTTGGGCGGCATCATCGCGTTTGCCATCATCACCGAGACGGTATTCCAGTGGCCGGGCATGGGATTACTGTTTATCCAGGCCGTGCAATTTGCCGACATACCCGTGATGGCCGCCTACCTTTGTCTGATCGGCTTCATCTTTGTGGCGGTTAACTTGATTGTTGATCTTTTGTATTTTGTGGTGGACCCGCGATTACGTGTCGAGCAATCCGGATCGGGGGGCCACTAACATGATCGATACCTTCAAGCGCGTGTTGGACAGTGATCTTTGGTACAGCTTCAAGCGCCACCCGCTGGTCATTGGCGCCGCCATCCTGGCGCTCATATGCCTGCTTGGCGCGTTCCTGGCGCCGCTGATTGCGCCACACAACCCATTTGATCTGAAAACATTAAACCTGCTCGACGCCTTCACACCGCCCGCCTGGACCGAAGCCGGCAAAGCGGCGTTTTTTCTCGGCACCGATGATCAGGGTCGCGACGTGCTTTCAACCATCATGTACGGTTCGCGCGTCTCATTGCTGGTCGGCATTTGCGCGGTGGCGCTGTCGATGGTTGTCGGCATCACACTCGGGCTGATCTCAGGCTACGTCGGTGGCGCGGTGGATGCGTTTATCATGCGCATCGCGGATATCCAATTGTCATTCCCGGCGATTTTGATCGCGTTGTTAATTGACGGTGTCGCACGGGTGGTAATGGGCAAAGACGGGCACGATGATGTTGCCGTCTATGTGTTGATTTTTGCCATCGCCGCCTCCGGTTGGGTGCAGTACGCACGCACCGTACGCGGTTCAACGCTGGTCGAACGCAACAAAGAATACGTACAGGCCGCGCGCGTGATTGGTCGCAAACCGTTGATCATCATGTTTTCGCATGTGCTGCCCAACGTGATGGGACCGGTGTTTGTGCTCGCCACGTTACACGTCGGCACGGCCATCATCACCGAGGCCACACTATCGTTTCTTGGTGTGGGTGTTCCACCGACCCAACCGTCGCTGGGCACCTTGATTCGGATCGGCAATGACTTCCTGTTCTCCGGCGAGTGGTGGATCACCGTATTTCCAGGCGTGATGCTGGTAATTCTGGTGCTGTCGATCAACATCATCGGCGACTGGCTGCGCGACGCCCTGAACCCGAAACTGCGTTAGTGCAAATAGATCTGGATACCAACATGACAACACCATTGCTTGAAGTCAACAATCTGCGCGTGCAGTTCCCCACACGACGCGGTCTGCTGACGGCGGTCGACGATATCAGTTTCACCATTGCGCCCGGCGAAGTATTGGGTGTGGTGGGTGAATCCGGTGCGGGTAAATCGCTCACCGGTGCGGCCATCATTGGCCTGCTCGAACCACCGGGCCGCATTGCCAGTGGCGAGATTCTGCTGAACGGCCGACGCATTGATAACCTGCCGTTTGAAGAATTTCGTAAAATCCGCGGCCGTGAAATCGGTGCCATTTTTCAGGATCCGCTGACCTCGCTTAATCCGCTTTACACCATCGGTCGGCAAATCACCGAGACAATCCTGACGCATCTTCCGGTCACGCCCGAAGAAGCCAAAAAACGTGCCATTGACCTGCTCAACGAGGTCGGCATTCCGGCAGCCGAAAAACGCATCGACCATTACCCGCACCAATTCTCCGGCGGCATGCGTCAGCGCGTGGTGATCTCATTGGCCCTCGCCGCACAACCCAAACTCATCATTGCCGATGAACCGACCACCGCGCTGGATGTGTCGATTCAGGCGCAAATCATCACGCTGCTGAAAAAACTCTGCCGCGAACACGGCACCTCGGTATTGCTGGTCACACACGACATGTGTGTGATCGCCGAAACCGCCGATCGCGTTGCGGTGATGTATGCCGGTCGCATTGCTGAAATCGGGCCTGTGGCGGATGTGATCCACAAACCCAAACACCCCTATACGGTCGGCCTGATGGGCGCGATTCCCACACTCGGTGATGAGGTCGAACGCCTGACACAAATCGACGGCTCGATGCCGCGCTTGAACGCCATTCCAACCGGTTGTGCATTCAACCCGCGCTGCACCCGCAAGCAGGAAGTCGGCGCACGCTGCACCACCGAGCGACCCGGATTGTTGCCCGCCGGTGCGACCCAAGCGTCTTGCTGGCTATATGCACAAGCCGACAACAAACAAACGGTGATGGCATGAACAGTCCGACCAATAAAGTGTTGCTTGAGGTGCGTGATGTCGCACGCGAATTTGACGTTTCCAAACCGTGGTTAAACCGTGTGTTGGAAGGCCAGCCAAGATCAATTCTGAAAGCTGTGGACGGTGTGTCATTCGCCATCAATCGCGGCGAGACGCTGTCGTTGGTCGGCGAGTCCGGTTGCGGCAAATCGACCATTGCCCGCGTGGTCTGCGGCCTGTATGCGCCATCACGCGGCGAGGTGATTTTTGATGGTGTTGATATGGCAAAGGCCAGCACCGGCGAACAACAGCAGTTGCGCAAACGATTCCAGATGATTTTTCAGGACCCGTATGCCAGCCTGAATCCGCGCTGGCGTGTCGGCCGGATTGTCGCCGAGCCGATTGTCGCGCACGGCATCATGCGTGATCCGGTCGCGATCAAAAAACGTGTTGACGAATTGCTCACCCAGGTTGGTTTGTCGCCGCTGGATCAGGAGAAATTCCCGCACGAATTTTCCGGCGGACAGCGCCAACGTATTTCGATTGCACGCGCGTTGTCATCCAATCCGGAGTTTCTGGTGTGTGATGAACCGACCTCGGCGCTCGACGTCTCGGTGCAGGCACAAATTCTGAATCTGATGAAAGATCTGCAGCGTCAATACGGCCTGACCTACCTGTTTATTTCGCACAATCTGGCGGTGGTGTCCCACATTTCCACACGCGTTGGGGTCATGTACCTCGGCCGGTTGGTCGAAGTCGCCGACACCAAGATGATTTTTAAGCGGCCGTTACACCCGTACACGCAGATGCTGCTATCGGCGATTCCTGATCTGAAGATGACCGGCAAACAACGCACACCGGTTGCGGGCGAGGTGCCGAATCCACTCAATCCACCGTCCGGCTGTACGTTTCATCCACGCTGCCCGCACGCAAACGACCGCTGCAAAAGCGAAGCGCCAAAAATGATCACCGCACCGGATGGCGGGCAGGTGGCGTGCCACGCGGTGGAAGAAAAACGTATACCGATCCAGTTGGCGGCGTGACTATTCGTCGTCTGATTTCTTACGCCACATCTGCCACCCCGCACCGACGCAGCCGATGCCGAGCACAAACATGAACAGCACGCCAAACACGAACAAACCCGGCTCATCGGCGTAGCGGGCCACAAATGGCTGGTGCTTGCCACCAATATTGATTGCGCCCTTTATCATTGACTGCAACGCGTAAACCGCTACAAAACCACCGCCAAGAATCAGCATCAGCGCTTGGATCTTCATCACCAGGCCTCTCAGCCCTTCAGCACTTTGTACAACACCGGCAGGCTCGACTCGATCCGGTAGTCAATGCCGGAATGCGTATCGTCAAACTCTTCGTACACATGCTTGATGCCGGCCAGTTTCATCCGCTTGGATAAGATGCGTGCGCCAAAGTGAATGGCGTATTGATCGCGCCAGCCGCAATCGACATAAATTGCCTTGAGCGATTTCAAGTTGTCGCGATACTTGGTCACGAGATTAATCGGGTCGTGCTTTTGCCACGCTTTCCACCGGGCTGGAATCAATTCGCCGGTTTCGAGGTTAAACGGCAACCGAAAGCCTAGCGGTGCTTTTGGATCGGTGTCGTAGCTCGCCGCCATGGCGATAATCATCAACGCATGACCCTCGCCGTCCGACAACTTGTCTTTCTTCCAGGCGTGCTGCAGGAAATTCTTCACGCGGCCGTCGTCGGTGCCAAGCGCCGCGCGCTTTTCCTCTTTCAACACATCGTATGCACCATCGACACGCTTGACTGTGCGGTGTTTGGTCAGTTCGGTCAGCGTGCGCGGCCAATCGTTCATGTAGACAAAATCAAAATACGCATCACCGGAGTGGCTGGCCACCGCACCCCAATACTTGGCGTATTTCATGCCGTGAATGATGGCGCCGTAACCGCCGGATGATTTGCCAAAGCAGCCGCGGTGCTCGCGCGAGGCGAGCGTGCGAAATTCGCGGTCAACAAACGGGATCAACTCGCGGGTCAGGTAGTCGGCGTAATTGCCAATGGCCGATGAGTTGATGTACTGGTTACCGCCAAGCGAGGTGAAACAATCTGGAAACACAACGATGGCGGGACCCATTTTGCCTTCATGAATCATGCGCGCAATACGTTCGGGAATATTTTCGTCAAAGCCCTTCCAACCTACGTGCGCCAGCCCCGATCCCATAAAGCCAACCAAGTCATACAACACGGGAAAACGTTTGCCACGGCCGTTGGTGGCATTCTCGTCGTATTGCGGCGGTAGCCAGACGGCTAGTTTGCGGACATGCGGGTCGCCGAGTGCGTTACCCTTTAGCACAGCCGAAGTATGTTCGAGGTTGACAATGCGGCCTGCCGGCCATGTCGGGCGTTTACGTGCCATGTTTCAACTCGCAATATGGTTTTTATGGAGTTTGATTATGGCAGACGGCGCGCCGCGCCTGTGGTGTGCTTACAGACGCGTTGCGGTCACCACAATGGTTTCGATGACTGGTTGACGGGCGTCTTGCGACGTCGCGACGACTTCGGACTGGGCAACCATTTGGTTCACCATTTCGGCATCGTTCGATGCAAGCAATTCAAAGCCGGCGACGTGCATACCGACGACCAGCACCGATAACATCGCAGTTGTCGCAAAATTTGTCGAGCCATAAGATTTACGGGTTTTCATGATTATTCCTTTTTGGGTGACAGCGTGCTGCGTTGTTTGTTGTATGGCGTTGGAGGTAATGTGCAGGCAGTTTGGATGCAGGCCGCCGTCGATAAAAGCGTGATGCGACGAAACGCAGAATTTGCCACCCAAATCGGTCTGGATGTCCGCCAATGCACAATATGTCCACATCCATCGGTTGTCTTTCCGCGTAATCAATCCGAAGTTCCCGATAAAATCGGGGTTCATTTCAACGGAGGGCGTCATGTCACTATCAATGTATCAAGCCTCGGTGCCGGCATTCCAAAAAATGCTCACCAATCTCAAAGACATCCTAAAAAAGGGTGAAGACTTTGCGGTCGCCAAAAAAATTGAGCCCTCGGTGTTGCTCAACGCACGCCTCGCACCGGACATGTTTGCACTGACCCGGCAGGTGCAGATCGCCACGGATGTCGCCAAGGGTGCCTGTGCGCGCCTGAGCGGCCAGGAGATTCCGACGTTTGAGGACAAGGAAGCCTCGTTTGCCGACCTCTATGCGCGCATCGACAAGACCATGGCGTTTATCGCAACCGTCAAGCCAGAACAAATCGACGGCAAAGAAGATTTTGATATCACCATCACCCCCGGCGGCCGCACCATGCATTTCAAAGGGCAGGCGTATCTGGTCAATTGGGCAATGCCGAATTTTTATTTCCACGTGATGACGACCTACACCATCCTGCGGCACAACGGCGTTGACGTCGGCAAGATGGACTTCCTTGGCAGCTTCTAACGCCAACGGTACCAACGGTGCCAGCGGCACAGCTGGCGGACCGACCACCCCGCGGCGCTCGCTGCGTGCGCGGGCGGCCCGTGGCTTTGTCAGCGTTGTCATTGTCGGCACCCTGCTTTACGGCGGTGTCGTGGGTTCGTTTTATGCCGGCCAGGAAAGTCTGATTTTCCGGCCGGTGCCGCTGCCGGCGACGCATGCGTTCACACTCGTCGACACCACCGAGGTCACGATACCGGTGGAAGGTGCCACCCTGTCGGCGTTACATTTCAAACAGCCCAATGCCAAGGGCGTGATTTTTTTCCTGCACGGCAACGGCGGCAATTTGGCATCGTGGTTAAAAAGCACCGACTTCTATCGCAAGAATAATTTTGACGTGTTCATGATCGACTACCGGGGTTATGGCAAGAGCACCGGCAGCATCGACAATGAAGCGCAGCTGCACGCCGATGTCATGACGGCGTGGAACACCGTGGCGCCACAATACGAAGGCAAAAAGCGCGTTATCTTTGGCCGGTCACTCGGCGCCACACTCGCGGCAAAGTTGGCGACCGAAATCAGTGCGGATTGGACGGTATTGGTATCGCCCTTCTACAATATCGACGCAATGCGGCGGGACTATTATTCATGGCTACCGGCGCCGCTCATGCGTTATACCTTCACCACCAATGAATGGTTGCCGAAGGTAAAAAGCCCAATCACCATCATTCATGGCGACCGTGATGAACTGATTACGTATTCGCACGCAGAACGACTCAGGGCGATTGCTCCCCAGGCTGCGCTGATCAAAATTGACGGTGGCACCCATTTGAATTTGCACCACCTGCCGCAATACGTCGAGGCGCTATCCAGCCGATTGGCCAAACTCTAGGCGGGACGGTGGTTTTCAGCATTTTTTGCCTGAAAACGCCCGCCGAATGGCGAGTTTGTTGCGTTACTGGCCCATACCTGCGACCACCACAATCACCGGAGCCGAAACGGCGTCGGATACGTGGCCGGACTTTCAAAGCCGTCTTTGTCGTATGCCACCAGACCAAAAATGAAATTGTCTTTTGACACCCCGTCGATGGTGGCGCGGGTGACATTGCCAACATCCTTGCTGTGCTGCCAAAACGGCGCGGTGGTATCGCGCCAGACAATCTTGTAACCGGCGAGGTCAGGCTCGACGTTTGCCTTCCATCGCAACGTTGTGTTGTTTTCGAGTTGGATGGTTTCCATTTGTACGTCGCGCGGACTGGCCGGCGCGAGTGCCAGCGACGCCAACGCCACCGCATTCACCCGCGTCACTTTCGCCACATAGTCGAAGTCGACAAATTCTGGCAAATCGCCGTATTGTTTGCCGTTTTCGACACGCGGATTCTGATGTTGATGTTGCCAGTTTTCGATCGGCTCGGTCATACGCACCGCAGCGTAACCAAGATCGAGAAACGGGAAATGATCGCCACCGCGCAAATAACGGTCGCGGCGATAAATCACATCGACCTTGATGTCTTTGAGAAAACGATCTGCAGATGATTTGATATGACGCGCGAGTTGGCGTGTCGGCAGATCATTCTCGCCACCGGTCCGCAACGCCGTAATCACCTCGTCGGGTAAATCCTTTTGGGGTGGCACGCCCTCGGCAAACAAACGCACGCGGTCCTTGATCACGGTGCCATCCGCCCCCTTGGTATTGCCGATGATGTCGTTGGTGATCATGCCGGCGATATTGGCATTGCGTCCCTTCGCCTGGGTGGCCCACAGCCGCGCGCCGACCAAGCCTTGCTCTTCGCCCGCCACCGCCATAAAAATCAAGGTGGCGTCAAACTGATATTTCGACATCACACACGCCAACTCCATCGACGCAGCCGTGCCGGACGCGTCGTCATTGGCACCCGGCGCGTCGGTGGTCCCGTCTGTTGGCAGTGTCGGCATCGAGTCATAGTGACCCGAGACGACATAAATACGCTCTTTTGATTCCGCCTGCATACCAGGGAGGGTGGCCACCACATTGATCAACTCGGTCGGTTTGGCGATACGCGGCGAGACCGGGGCAATGTGTGTATCAAAGGCAACCTCCAGCCGGCCACCGTTGGCTTTGCTGCAGGCATCAAGTTCGCGTTTGATCCAGCGGCGCGCCGCACCAATACCACGGCTTTCACTTTCGGTTTCCGATAGTGTGTTGCGGGTGCCAAATCCGGCTAACTTGCGGATATTGGCTTCGATGCGCGACGCCGAAATTTCGCCGGCCATTTTGACGACGGACTTTTCGTTCGCGGTATTTACCGCACCCGATTTGGCCGGCACTTGGGCAATGGCAGAAAAGGTGCAGCAAGTGGTGGTGATGGCAAGCGCCAACACGCGGAGTTGGATTGGTTTCATACGGACCCCGTGGATAGTTGCCGTCGACAATACCGTATCACCGCTTCACGGGCGACGATTTGTGTCAATAACACGCAGCCGCTCTTTACGGCTCTTTCCGTCCCGTAAGACCGATAACTCGGCGACGTTGCCGATGCCGACGCGATCGAGCTCCGCGACAAACGTCGAGAGCGTTTCGACCGGCCTGCCGTTCACACCGACGATCACATCGCCAAGCTCGCTGGTGCGGCGCGAAAACGGTTTTAATTTGGCCTCGGCGGCGGGTGAACCGTTCACCAATGCACCGATCACCACGCCCTTGATGCCGTTACTGGCGACCAGCATCGGGTCAATCGCCTGAATGCCAATGCCCGGAAACGACGCGTAGCCACGCGCGATCAACTGCGGTACCACGCGGTTGACGGTATCAACCGGAATGGCAAAACCGACTCCGGCGGATGAGCGTGACGACGAGCGGATTTGCTGATTCACGCCGATCAACCTGCCCGCGCTGTCGAGCAGCGGGCCGCCAGAATTGCCGGGATTAATCGCCGCATCGGTCTGAATACCACCGGCAATTTCGGCGTAGTCATCAGTCGGCAAATAACGGTCCAACGCAGAGATGATGCCGGCCGTCAGGGTTCGCGAAAGCCCAAATGGATTACCAATGGCAATCACCGACTGTCCCACCTTTAAGTCTTTCGAGGTGCCGAGCGGCAGCGGCCGAATGTTTGGCGGCACCTGTGTCAGCCTCACGACTGCAAGGTCATAAACCGGCGAGGTGCCCACCACTTCAGCGGCAATCGGCTCCTTGCCGTTATCGAGCTGCACCAGCACCTTGTCGCGCCCCACCACAATATTGGCCACAACGTGGTGGTTGGTGACCACATGCCCGCGATTGTCCCAAACAAAGCCGGATCCGGCACCCTGTTCGACGCCAACCTGCTCGCCAAAAAAGCCGCGTCTTACCCGTGTTTCGGTGGTCAGATACGCCACCGACGGCGCGGCATTTTCAAACAAACTGACCAGCGCTTTTTCCTGCTCGAGCAGGGCACCACGCGGCGAGATCTGGCGCTGCTCCACCGGTCGCTCGGCGCGCTCACCACGCTGGGCCAAAACAACGCCACCGGTCAAAAAAATGCCGGTCAATACCGATGCGCCGATCAGCGCCAGTTTTCGTTTTTTCATCATACTCAGATCGGCTTGATGAGCCGGAGTTCCGCCGCAAGTGTGCCGTCGGGCAATTCACTCATGAGCCGTTCGACCACATGCCAGCCATTTGCCTGATAGAAGCGGCGGGCGGCAGCATTGTCTTCGTAGACAAACAGATACAGTTGGTTGAGTCCACGGGACGTTGCCCATGCCGCGCCATGTTCGATCAACGCTGTGCCAACACCCTGCCCTTTGATGTGCGGCAACACGTGCAGGTTGTTGACGTACCCGCCATGCACGTTGGCCTCGCCCATGTGCGCCGACTCGACGCACAAAAAGCCAACCGGTTCATCCTGCAGCCGCGCCAGAAAAATTTCGCCATCACCGGCTGCAAGCTCGCGCACATGGCGCACCCAATGGGAAAGCCGGTCACCGTCGACCACAAAGTCAAGATAGTGGTCCGACAAAATGCCGCGGTAGGCACTTTTCCAACTGGCGGCGTGCAGCGGCGCGATAAGTTTGGCGATGTCGTCGGGTTGCATGCCAATTATTCTAATCCCAATATTAAGCAGATGATGATTTGGACAAGCGGAACTGCCCGACGGGGTGTTCTTCGCCGTTGATCAACACACCGACCCGATGCACACCCGGGTAGTGCTTTCGTGTGGTCATTTCTTTGAGGACGAGCGACTTCGTCACGGCGGCAGTTTCGCCGGGTGCCAGCACCAGCTTTTTTAGCTTGAACACCTTCGGACTGGCCGTGCCATTTGACTTGATGAAGTACACGACATAGTCAACGACAGTTGGCAACGGTTGTCGGCCCCGGTTGGTCAACAAAAACGACAACGTGATGCGGCCGCCAATCTTCACACTTACAGGCGAAACCCTTCCATTGGAAACTTGTGCTTTGTTGCTTCCACCAAAACCCAACACCGCCAGCGCCGCACGATCGCCGCGCTTGACGGCGCTGCGCAGCGCATGTCTGACAATCCACTCGCGCTCGCGTGATGCTCCCTCCATCCAGCGGGCCGCCACCTCGACCAATAACGCCGGATGATCCTTACCGATGTCGTTCAAATTGTTTGCCACCGACCGGCGTACATATAACGATGCGTCGTCCTTAAGTAATTCCAGCAGCGCCAAAACCGGCCGCGGATCACGCTGAAATTCGCGCAATCGTGACGCCCATGGCAGGCGCGGTCTTGTGCCCTCGGAAACCAGGCGGCGCACGTGGTGGCTTGGATCGGTTGCCCATGTCTTGAGTTGTTTGAGCGTGGCGTCGGGGTGTTGCTCAATGAACGACCGGATGCTGAACTCGGCGGTGAATCGCTGGGTAATTTCATATTGCGCCCGCATCGATTCTGCAAAATGCGCCAGCCCGTGTTTTGCCACAAACATGGCGTGCGGCATATACAAGAATGGCGCCATGCCGTTGCCTTCAACCGGTGCTGCTGTCGGTCCCATCGAGTTGACCAAAATCTTGACGGCACGGGGAAAGGCGGCGGGCAAATGGTTCTTGAGACAGGCTGCGATGTGCGCCCCGCGCGGCATCAATTCCAAATCTTCATACCCGGCCAGCACGTCATTTAGAAACGCCTTGGCGGGGAAAGTGGGGTGTACCACCTCGATCATTTGCGCGATTTGTTTGGGTATTTCCGGTCCGTATTTGCTTTTCAGAGTTTCGGCCATGTTGCTTTCATGCGTCGAATACGCGCTACCAAGTTATTTTGAAGACCCGTCCTGCCACCAGCCAGCCCAATCATTCCGCGGGTGCTGAAACCAAATCACGATAGGCGTGCCAGGTCGCATGGCCAATCAATGGTCCGGTGACCAGCAACCCGATATAGGCGGTGGCGAAGCCGATGCCAATGAGCAGCACAATCAATATTGCCCAACAAAACATCGCTGCGGGATTTTTTACCAGACAAGCGACACTGACCGCCGCCGCAGTGATGGCGTCACTGCGACGATCAAGCAGGAATGGAATGGATACCGCACTAAAGGCGAAGACCAACGCGGCAAACAACAAGCCGACGCCAAAAAACATCATGAGAAACGGGATGTTTTTCATTTCCGTCAGTTGCGTGACAAACGCCGCCCATGTCGGCATGGCGCGGGACTCAAACAAAGCAAAACTCACCAGCGATGCGCGCGCCCAGACCAGAAAGATGACGGTCAGTATCAAAACATAGATACCGATGCCGCCGGTGTTTTCGCGCCATGCCACCAGCGAATGGCGGAAGTTCACCACGCCGCCGCGTTCGCGTTGTCGTGACAAATCGTACAGACCGATGGCGAGGATCGGCCCGAGCAACATAAACCCCATGGCCAGTGTCGAGGTGTAGTCAATCGCAAAACGAAACACCAGCAACAACAACATTCCCATTGCCGCAAAACAGAACCCGTAAAAAATACTTTGCCACGGCGTCGCCCGCAGGTCTGCCAATCCGCGTGAAAGCCACACCATTGCGCGGCCCGCCGTTACCTCGCGAATTTCCGGCAATAAAAACGGCTGCTGTGCCGGTGTCGATTCCACGGCCCGTCCCGGGTTCGACCGAACGGTCCTAGCGGACGCCGGCGATCACCAGCGCCACCGCGGCAGTGAGTTTTTTGGCATAGGGGATATGCAAAAACTCGTTCGGCCCGTGGGCGTTCGACTTGGGCCCGAGCACACCGGTGACCAACATTTGTGCATGCGGGAATTTTTCCCCGAGCATACCCATGAAGGGAATGGTACCGCCCTCGCCCAAATACGCCGCCGGTTTCCCGTAACAAGTTTGCGAAGCATGATCAAGCAATGTGGTCAGCCATGGCTTTGACGCCGGCGCATTCCAGCCGGTGGCGGATTGTTCATAGTGAAAGTTGACGTTCGCCGAGTAAGGCGTATCCGATTCCAACGTCTGCTTGAGCGTCTCGGCTGCTTGCGGCGCATTAACCAATGGTGGCAGGCGCAACGACAATTTCAGCGCGGTATAGGGGCGCTGCACATTGCCGGCGGATGCAATCGGCGGCAATCCATCGGCGCCCACCACCGCCAATGCCGCGCGCCAGGTGCGATTCAAAATCAACTCGACCGGGTCCTTTGTGGTCGGTTGGACAAACACAAACTTGCCATCGTCACCGCAGCAGCTATCCCACGGAAATCGTTGCCACATGGCCTCGCCCAAAATATTGGCGGCCTGTTTGGCCTGTTCCACACGCTCATGGGGAATGGCGCAACTGAACATGCTCGGCTTGACCACGCCGGTACGCGAATCATCAATACGATCGAGCAACTGGCGCGCCACCCGGAACGACGACGGCACCACACCGCCTGCGTCACCTGAGTGCACACCTTCGGTCAACATGTTGACGGTGAGTGTGCCGTTCACCAAGCCGCGCAATGAGGTGGTGACCCACATTTGGTCATAGTTGCCGGCACCTGAATCCAGCGCAATCACCAGTTGCACATCACCCATGCGCGCGACAAGCGATTCCAAATAAAACGGCAAGTCATAACTGCCGCTTTCCTCGCAGGTTTCGATCAAACCGACACAACGCGGACGTGCCACGCCTTGACGATCGAGTGCGACGATGGCCGCCAATGCGGCAAACACGGCATAACCATCATCGGCACTGCCACGACCGTACAGCTTGCCGTCTTCGAGCAGCGGAATCCACGGACCAAGGCCCGCACGCCAGCCGGTCATTTCCGGTTGCTTGTCGAGGTGGCCATAAAGCAGAATTGTTTTGTCGTTTGACAGATTTCCGGTTGCCGGAATATCAAAAAATAGCACCGGCGTACGCTCGCCGGTTTGGATGACCTCCATGGTCAGGCCGGCGACGTTTTGCGCCGCGACCCATACACGCGCCTGTTCAATGGCCGCATCAAGATAACCATGTTTGGCCCAATCGACGTCGAAGCCGGGTGACTTGGCGGGCAGCTTGATATATTCAACCAGTTGCGGAACAATGTCCTTGTCCCATTGGTTGTCGATATCGGCGAACAGCCGGTTGTTATCGATGGTGATCTCGGCAATGGCGTCGCGTGCGGTCATGATGGGCTTTCGGCGGTGTGACGATGTTGGTGGTGGTTCATTTTACGCAATTGCATTACGCTGTGTTTGCCGGCGTCAACAACGAATGCGCCAGATGCCGAAGACGCTGATCTTCAAAAACCGTTGGCACTACTTGATTTCACGCGCCTTGCATTCCAGCGGCGTAAATTTTACCGGCAGGTCGGTTTTATCCAATCCTGCAATCAGCATTCCCGCCGGCACCGGCGCCGCCGCGCAGGTCCACGAAATCGGCACCGCTGGTTGCCCTTCGACATACGCTGGTCGCAGTGTCAGCACCTTGCCACGCAAATTCTCGTGCACGGTATTACCCCAGGTGACGTTGACGGCACCGTCCGCCACGGTAATGCCCGTGACAAATTTACCCACCAGCTTGGCGGCCTCGGGCAGACCGGCCTCGATATTGTCAGCTGGCATTTTGCCGGTCAGCGCGTAAACCGTACCCACCCCTTTTTTTGCAACATCAATCAATGCCGCACTTTCCTTGATCTGCCCGCGTACCGTCATCACTGAAAGATCCGGCATGGCGAGCACCGCCAACACGCCGATGACGACCAACACAATCACCAGTTCGATGAGTGAAAAAGCGTGTTGTTTTCCGACTGATTTTTTCATGTTGGCTCCGGTCAACAACAATCGTGGATTTGATTTAAATTCGCCGCCGGCGGCATACCATTCATTCCATTCACACTGAACATGCCGCCACCGCGCTCGCAAAAAATTCGGCGGATTCAGCGCGTTGCGTGAGTGTCACATCGAGATCGCGCAACAGCCCGTCCTGCAGGCTGTAAACCCAGCCGTGTACCGCCAAGTCCTGGCCGCGATCCCAGGCATCACGGACGATGGTGGTTTGGCAAACGTTGGCCACCTGTTCAATGACATTGAGTTCACACAGGCGGTTGACGCGACCGACATCGAGGCCAATCGCCGCCAGCGCCACGGCGTGTTTGTCGCGCACGTCGTGGATATGATGCAACCAATTGTCGACCAGGCCCAGACGTTCGCCGAATAATGCGGCACTGACACCAGCACAGCCGTAGTGCCCCACCACCATGATGTGCTCGACTTTTAACACATCGACGGCAAACTGGATCACGGAGAGGCAATTCAGGTCGGTGTGTACCACCACATTGGCAATATTGCGATGAACAAATACTTCGCCCGGCATCAACCCGACAATTTCGTTGGCCGGCACACGACTGTCGGAACAGCCAATCCAGAGGAACTTGGGATTTTGCTGTTTAGCCAGCTGATCAAAGAATCCCGGATTTTGTTCGCGTGTGCGCGCCGACCATGCCTGATTATTCCGAAACAACCCATCCAGCTTTTTGTCTTGTAGCGTCATGTCGGTTGTGTGTGTGTTGCGGGTAACGACGTTAGTAACGGGCGCTGCCGGGCGTACGCGGAAACGGAATCACATCGCGTACGTTCGACAAACCGGTGGCGTACGAAATGGTGCGCTCAAAACCCAACCCAAAGCCGGCGTGGGGAACCGTGCCGTAGCGGCGCAAATCGCGATACCAGCTGTAATGCGCCGGATCGAGCCCGGCTTCAATCATGCGCGCATCCAGCACATCCAAACGCTCTTCGCGTTGTGAGCCGCCGATAATTTCACCGATTCCCGGTGCCAGCACATCCATCGCCGCGACCGTCCTGTTGTCATCATTCAGGCGCATATAAAACGCCTTGATTTCTTTTGGATAGTTCATCAGCACCAGTGGTCCGTTGACGTGTTTCTCGGCCAGAAAACGCTCGTGTTCGGATTGCAAATCGATGCCCCATTTGACCGGGTATTCAAATTTTTCCTTGCAATTCTCGAGCACCTTGATCGCGTCGGTGTAATCCATGCGCACAAATTCGGTGTTAACGATATTGGTGAGCTTGGCGACGATGCCTTTTTCGATGCGTTCGTCAAAAAACGCCATGTCATCGCCGCGCTCGTCGAGCACCGCTTTGAACACATACTTGAGCAACGCCTCCGCGAGCGTTGCATCATCTGCCAAATCGGCAAACGCAATCTCGGGCTCGATCATCCAAAATTCGGCGAGATGGCGGGAGGTGTTTGAGTTTTCCGCGCGAAACGTCGGCCCGAAGGTGTAAACGTTGGACAGCGCCATGCAATAGGTCTCGACGTTGAGTTGCCCGGAGACGGTGAGAAATGCCTCGCGTCCAAAAAAATCTTTCGAGAAATCAATTTTTCCGTCGGCTGTTTTCGGCGGGTTGACCATGTCGAGGGTCGATACGCGGAATAACTCACCCGCGCCCTCGGCGTCACTGGCGGTGATGATCGGCGTGTTGATCCACAAAAATCCACGCTCGTGAAAAAAACGGTGGATCGCCTGGGCAATGGTGTGGCGCACGCGTGTGGCGGCACTGATGGTATTGGTGCGTGGACGCAAATGCGCCACTTCGCGCAAAAATTCCATCGTATGCGGCTTGGGTTGAATGGGATAGGTGTCCGGGTCTTCGACCCAGCCGACGACCTTCACGTCAATCGCCTGCATTTCAAACGGTTGCCCTTTTGCCGACGAAGGCACGATCAATCCGGTACATTCAACCGCACATCCGGCGGTCAGCTTTTGCACTTCGTCTGCGTAGTTGGCGAGCATGTTCGGCGCGACGACTTGCACGGGATGAAAACACGAGCCATCCGAGACGTTGACAAACGAGATGCCGGCTTTGGAGTCGCGCCGGGTCTTGACCCAGCCTTTGATAGTAACAGGCGTATCGGGTGCGACCTTGCCGGAAAGGACCGCAAGACAGGAGAATTGTGGCGTGCTGGACATGGGATTGGTAACAAGAGTGTGGATGGCACATTTTACTGTGTCGCACGCCAACATACCGAACGGCACGATCAACAACAAATACCGTCTCCGATTTTCATGTTTCCGTCACAGCCCCTACAATGTCGGCATGGTTCCCAACTCACCGCACCCCTATTCAGCATTGACCCCCGACCTGCTGCTCGACGCGGTCGAATCGATCGGGTTTTGTTGTGATGGTCGTCTACTGGCGCTAAATAGCTACGAGAACCGGGTATATCAGGTGGGGTTGGAAGAGTCGCGCGAGGTACCGGCACCCGGTTTGCCCCCGCCACAAAAACAACTCATTGCCAAGTTTTACCGGCCGGACCGCTGGACGGATGCGCAGATTTTGGAGGAACACAGCTTTGCACAGTCTCTTGCCGACGCTGAAATTCCGGTGGTCGCACCAATCGTCCACGGCGGAAAAACGCTGCACAGCCATCAGGGTTTCCGTTTTGCGTTGTTTGACAAGCGCGGCGGACGCGCACCCGAGCTCGATCGGCCGGACGTACGCGAATGGATCGGGCGATTTCTCGGTCGCATTCATTTGCTGGGCGCAATCCATCCGTTTGCCACCCGTCCGGCCCTGAACGCGACAACTTTTGGCCACAGACCACGCGATTGGCTGGTCGCCGCCGGCATCATTCCGGCGGACATTTTGCCGGCGTGGAAGAGTGTGGTCGATCAGGCGCTGGACGGCGTGGCGGCAAGTTATGCCCGTGCCGGTGACGTCAAAATTATCCGGTTGCACGGCGATTGTCATATGGGCAATATCCTTTACACGGACGACGGGCCGCATTTTGTCGATTTTGACGATTGCCGGTCCGGTCCGGCAATTCAGGATTTATGGATGTTGCTTTCCGGCACGCGCGAGGAAATGGCCGTACAGTTACGGGATGCGCTGGACGGCTATGAGGAGTTTGCCGATTTTGACCGCCGTGAGCTGCATTTAATCGAGGCACTGCGCACGCTGCGCATGATTCACTACAGCTATTGGCTGGCTTCACGTGCCGACGACCCGGCATTTCAACTGGCTTTCCCGTGGTTTTTTGGTGATCAGGCGCAACGCTACTGGCAAAATCAAGTTTTGGCGTTGCGGGAACAGGTCGCCGCGATGCAGGAACCACCCCTACAACTGCACCCCTAAATGAAAAACAGGTATCAACATGACGATGAAAAAAACCGATCTCGCAAAAAACAAAATGATCAAGTCAGATAACGCCGTCAAAATTGCCGGTGTGCCGGATCGATTTGGCACCGGTAGCGCCATCGTTGACCGCAAAGAGCAGCGCAAACTTGACCAGGCCGCGGGTCTGGTGCCGTTCGCCTGCAAGTTGCCGATCACCCTGATCACGCATCTGCACGAAAGCGCAAAAGAGCAAAACGTGTCGATGAATGATCTGGTCGCCGGCCTGCTGACATCATCCATGGAAAAACCAAAGGCCAAGACCAAACCGGCGAAGTAGGCCGGCCAGCCGCGATGCCCCGCTTTTCCCTCGTCATTCCCGCCTATAACGAAGCGGATCGACTGCCCATATTGCTCGATAGCGTGGATGCCGCGCGTGCGCGCTACCGCGGTGGCGGGGACGCAATCGAAGTCGTGGTTGGCAATAACGCCTCCACCGATACCACGGCGGAAATTGCCGACGCCCGTGGCTGCCGTGTGGCGTATGTTGAAAAACGCGCCATTGCCGCCGCGCGTAACGGTGGTGCGGCCATTGCCCAAGGCGACATTGTTTGTTTCATCGACGCCGATTCACGCATCCACCTTGACACGTTTAACGCCATCGAAGACGCCATGGCCGATGGAAAGACCGTGGTCGGTACCACCGGTGTGCGCCCCGACCGTTGGTCGCCCGGCATATTTTTCACCTGGCTGGTTGCCACCATCATCACCTATTTCGCGCGGGTTGACGCCGGCGTGGTGTTCTGCCGGCGCAGTGACTTCGAGGCGGTTGGTGGTTATGACGAAACAATGTTGTATGCCGAGGACATTCAGATTTTGCAGGCACTGAAACAGCTCGGCCGCAGCCGCGGCCAAAAATTTTGTCGCGCGCGCAATGCACCCGCAATCACCTCAATGCGCAAATACGACAAACACGGCGACTGGCACTACTTCACCGTCATGCCAAGGGTCGGATTCTGGATGCTGGTCGACAAGCAGCGGATGAAGCGATTTACCGACGCCTATTGGTACACCGATCGGTAGCGCGTTGATGTCCGCCGGCGGGGTGATCAGCCCGCCTCAAAAAATTTCACCCCCATCAAGCCCGCTTCGGAACGTTCACGCGGCAGTTTTTGCGCCATCAATGCCTGCACCATTTCGAGCGCAGTTTTGTCGCAGGGCGGCAATTCGGCGTCGGATGTGGCGATCGGGGTGGTGCGATCACCCCAGCGGATCAAATGCGCGGACAGGGTCAAACCGGCACCAAATGCCGGAATCAGCACCAATCCCCCCGGTTTGATGCGACCTGCCTCAAGCGCTTCGACCAGCGCCACCGGTGCGGTTGCCGCACTCATGTTGCCGTATTTCTGCACGGTCAAAAATACCTTGTCCATTGAGGCCCCTGCACGCTTGGCGACTGCCTCAATAATGCGCAGGTTGGCTTGATGCGGCACCACCACATCAATATCATCAATGGTCACACCCGCTTGGCGCAACACATCAACCGATGCCTCGCCCATGCCGGTCACCGCCTTCTTGAAAATCTCCTGGCCGTCAAAGTCCCAGCGGGTATCACCATAAACCACACCGGTATTCGAGTAGAGCGCGCCCTTGCCGCGCACCCGCAATGTTTGCCGCGCATCCGCATAACAGCCTAATTTTTGCGCGATAACGCCCTCGGCTTTGTCCGTCGCTTGAAATACTGCCGCCGCGGCACCATCACCAAACAATACCGCGACGTTACGATTTTCCCAATCCATGAATTTCGAAATGTGTTCGACGCCAATCACCAGCACATTTTTTGCCATGCCGGACTGAATAAACGCCGTCGCCGTCGACATGCCGTAAAGAAAGCTGGTGCAGGCGGTGTTGACATCCATTGCCGCCGCTTTGGTGGCACCAAGCCTGACCTGCAAACCGGATGCGGTATTCGGCACGTGCTCGTCAAAGCTGCACGATCCGTAAATGATGAAATCGAGTTCGCTCGCATCCAACCCGGCGCACGCGAGCGCGCGTTTTGCCGCAACCAAGGATAGGTCGAGCCCGCAAACGTGCGAGATACGGCGTTCCTTCATGCCGGTACGCTGGACAATCCAATCGTCGTCGGTAGGCAAAAAAGTGGCGAGATCGGCGTTGGTCAGGATGGCGGGGGGTAAACATTTACCCCAACCGGTGAGGGCGGCGTAGGTCATTTTGTTGGCCTCATTGCTTTTGTAGAGGCGTATTGTCGCGCAAAAGTGGATTGATTGACCCGCCCATCAAAAACAATCAACCTCCTTTTAAATAAAGCGTTTCCAGCCATTTTTGCCCGAAAACACCCGCCGATATTAGGGTTTAAACTGGCGGGAACTTCGCAGGGCGATAAACGTAATACTGCAAACCACCCACCTGCCAATGACCGCCATGCCTTTATCAGACGCCAATCTTGACCTCAATTTACTGAGGCGGTTGCGGGCGGGCGACCACGCCGCGCTGTCAACGTTGTATGACAGGCACCAAGGTCCGCTTTTTCGCTTTGCGCTGTTGCGATCCGGGTCGAGCGACACCGCCGCCGATGTGGTGCAGGATGTTTTTGTTGCGTTGATTGAGGACAAGCTCGCGTTTGACCCGATGCGCGGTGCGTTATCGGGCTTCCTGTTTGGTGTCGCGCGCAATTTTATGTTGAAACGTGATGAAGCTCGGCGCCGGTTTTTGCCGATGCACGCGAATCACGGCAATGATTCAGACAACGACGACATCGATTTTGATATTGTCGACCCGCGTCCGATGCCGCTGGAAAAACTGCTGACCGACCGGCGCGCGGAGGTGGTGCGACGGGCGCTGTCAACCATTGCACCGCATTATCGTGATGTGCTGATTCTTTATGAAATGCAAGATCTGAGTTATCTCGAAATTGCCGAAATTTGCCATATTGATATTGGTACCGTACGGTCCCGCCTGTCACGGGCGCGCGCAAAACTTCTTGTGTTACTGGAGGCTGACGAGGCGGCGGCACCTGACGGCCTAAAAAGACACACCAACACCAACGAGACAACGCAAGAGGCAAGACGATGAATTTAAACCAACCTGACAATAATCAACTTGACCGCGAACTCGATCATTTACGCGGGCAACTCTTATTGCACAACGCACCCGCCGACGTCCACGCCGCGGTAGCGAAGCGATTTGCCAAAAAACACCGTGCCGGCCGCTGGTCTGTCCGGCTTGGTAATGTCGGGCAATGGTTTGCACCTGGCACGGCGCTTGCAGCGAGTGTTGCCATGAGCGCGTGGATGCTGCTCAGTCCATTGGCGGCAACAACGCCGTCAATCACGGGTGCCGCCGGCACGACACGCCACAACAATGCACCTTTCTTTGCGCTGCAATCACTCGAACAGATTGCGCTGGAACCAAATCCACGCGTCATCGAAACACAGATACCGAAGATGATGTTGGCCAGCATGGGCATGGCCGTGTCACCGGAAATGATCGGCGAATCCCTGCGCGCTGAAATGTTGGTCAGCGCGGCCGGGCAGCCTCTTGCATTGCGATTTACCGCCCAGTAGCGCCGCGCCGTCTCGAACCCGATTAATCACAAAAGGAACAACCATGAACTCATCAATATTGCGTACCGCGGTCAGGGCGGCCGTTTCGACTGCCGCCATGGTCGGAACGGCAAGCGCCACGCCAATGGTCATCAGTATTGCCACCGACGGACCGGCAACCACCGAGAGGCGGGTCGTCGAAATTGTCACCAACGCGGCGGCAGAATCGATTGATGGCAGAACAATTGTGTTGGCGCAGGCATCAGATGTTCCGCTGCCACCATTGCCGCCTTCACCGCCTTTACCGCCCGGAAAGCGCGTTGAACATCTCGAGAAGTTGCGTATGCTTGGCCCAAACGATATTGATGTCACCATTTCGTCGGCGTTGTCGGATGCCTTCGCCGGCATCCATTCCGGCATGTCCGGCCGCCCGGTCAAGAATGCCCCGTATAGCGCCGAGGTGATCAATGAGCGCATCCAGACACTGCCTGATGGCAACCAGATTGTCAGGCGCACGTCACAAATGTCGTATCGTGACAGCGCCGGCCGCACACGCATCGAATCACGTGATGCCAATGGCGCGCTCAAATCGATCAGTATTCAGGACGCGGTTGAGAAGACGCGTTTTATCGTAAATCCCGCCGCCAAATCAGCGATCAGAATTGGCACCGATCCCAATTTGCAAAAACGGGTCGAGGAGCTCCGCGAAAAAGCCAAAGCCGCAATGAAAGACGGCAAAGCAACCGTCATTGAGCGCAGTCCCGGTGAGGAGGTTGTGATTACGCGTACTGAATCCGCCGATGGAAGCGGCAACAAAGAGCTGAACGAACAGGTAAGAGTGAATGTAATACGTTCGTCCGGCAATGCCAAAGTCACCAGACAGCCGTCGCGTGAAATCAGGATTGACAGCTCGTCCCCGTCGCACAGTCCGTCGGCCAGTTTTTCGTTTGACGGTCGCGATCTAGCGCAGCTGTCACCCCTTTCAACATCGTTTGCCGATCACACATGGTCGTCAAAGGCAACCACCAAGGACTTGGGGACCAAAGATTTTGACGGCGTTCGCGCCGACGGCAAGCTGCGCGCCTACACCATTCCCGCCGGCGAGATCGGCAACAAGAATGCAATCACGGTGTCCAATGAAACGTGGACCTCGCCTGATTTGCAGATGACGGTCTATGCCAAACATAGCGACCCGCGTTCCGGTGACACGATTTACCGGCTGGCCAACGTCAAACGTACCGAGCAACCGCTCAATTTGTTTACGACACCGGACGGCTATACGGTAAGCGACGGCAAATCGTTCTCATTTAAGTCGAAGTAAACCATGTTATGTGGCTGGCCGGCAAACATCGCCGGCCGGTTCTTCCTGGCATCGCCATTGTTGGGCGGCTCGGCGATAATGCCGCATGCCCAAAAAAACCATTGTTGTCGTCGCGACATTGCTGGCGTTTAGCCTGTCCACTGTCACCGCTTCGGAATCATCACCGACGGGCAGCGTATTACGCGATCTTGACGTGCCGTTTGTTGTCTCGCCACCATTGGTGACCAAAACGATGCTCGAAATGGCCGGCGTTGTGTCGAATGATTTTGTGATCGACCTCGGTTCAGGCGACGGCCGTATTGTGGTTCTCGCGGCAAAAAATTATGGCGCGCGCGGACTTGGCGTTGAGATCGACCCGGCATTGGTCGAAACGGCGCGGGCATATGCAAAAAAAGCAAACGTTGCCGATCGCGCCAGCTTTCGCGTCGAAGACCTGTTCACGACCAACCTTGCCGCTGCAACGGTCATCACCATGTATCTGCTGCCTGATGTCAACATTGCCCTGCGGCCTAAACTACTGCAACTGAAGCCGGGAACCCGCATTGTCTCGCACGATTGGGACATGGGCGACTGGGCGCACGACGCCATGCGGGTGGTGGACAATCCGGAAAAATCGGTGGGGCGCGAAAAGTCCAGCAAGGTTTTTCTGTGGACGGTGCCGGCGAAGGTCAACGGGAAATGGTGTGCGCAGCAAGCGCAAACAACGACCCGGCGCCAGCGCAGCATTACCCTCGATCTTACCCAACGGTTCCAGATGATTGACGGGTTGTTGACCGCCGATGGTGTTGGTAAAAAAAATCCATTGTCGATCCAGTTTCACGCAACCATGAACGGTGAACGATTCGCCATTCCACACATCGGCAAAGATGCGCCGGCGAGAGTGGTTGGCAACACGATTACCCTCGACGGCTCGACTTACGGCTTGTCAAAAACGCTTGTTTTCACGCGTCGCGCGCAATGCCGGTCCGCCGCGACCCCTGCGTCGATGTAAAACCGATTCACCGGTCGCTGTGTGCGCCTGCCAAGCCGTTTGGGCGCCGTTACTCCGGCCCGGATAAGCCATGTGTGTCGCGCCGCGCTTCGGCCCTCTTTCGCTTCGAGGTTGACTTAAAGATCTGACCAAGCGTCGCCACTTTTTCACTCCAGGTCAACCCCTCGCTCGACAGCGCTTCCATGAAGTTGGCGATGCGCCGCGAAATAATAACGGTGTAAAGCGCCAGTGCCGTGGTTGGAACAAACACGGCAATAAAGATCATCGCCTTGGTCAGCGTCGAAAGATCCGAATGTGAATACAAATTCATACCAAGGAACCCGGTGACCACCGTACCGACCATGCCGCAGGATGAGACCACCGTCAGGCGCATGGCGTTATCGGTTTGACGGCGGGCGCGATCGGCGTCAAGATATTCGTTGATGTCACGCGCCTCTTCGCGCACCTCGTTATAGAGTGCATCCGAGCCGAGTTGATGGGTCAAGCGCTGGAAAAAATCACTTGCCTGAACCTGGTTTGAGATTTCATGAAACCAGTAACGATGATTAAATCGCAGAAATACCTCAAGTGTTTCCCGCACGTGTTTTTTGAACTGCTTGACCGACTCATAGTCGCGAACATTCAGGCGCTCCACCGCGCGTGAAAAGCGGTTCGATAGTGACAAAAGCGCGGCTTTATTGAAATTGGAAATCAGGCCGATCTGATAAAACTGATGGCGGAACTGGCGCAACAAAATGCCGCTGCCATTTGCTTTTGTAATCATCGCAAACCCGACGCCGCAGAAAAAATAACGCGTCAGCATCTGGTCATCATTTTCGCCGGGCCCCCAATAACGGTCGTAACAATAGTCGGCCTCAAAATTGTTGAGGTAGCGTTCTGCATAAGGCAGCGTATCGGATTCGCCCCATTTTGCGGCAAACCCAATCCGCACCATATCACCCCGCGTCAGCACAGTTGGATCGTCAAACGATAAATACGACATGATCGGAATGCGCTTGTTCTCAATCTGATGGTATTTGATTGCGCCGCCCGGCAAATAGGCGGGTACCAGCGGCGACAGAAAAAATTCCCAATGCATCGACAGCGGCGTTTGACGCTCGCCACGCACCAGGTCGATGAACTTGTCGCGGTCGCCATAATCCGATTGCGACAACAGCGCCCCGTCTTTGCCATGGAAAGCAACACTGTGCGGACAGTGTGCGCCCTGGCCTTGACCATCCCACGCCGGCGCGTAGGGTCGGCCGAAGCGATCCATGAGTTCGACCACGTCCGCGAGCGGAATATTCTCGCCCGCTACTTCCAACACCGCCACCGCCACGTCAACGTCGTAAAAAAAGTACAGCCTGGCGCGCAGCACATCCAACACGATCGGCGCAGCGCCCTCGGTCAGGACAACCTCGGCAGTCGCAATATCGTTGCGGGTAAAGGTATGCAGCGACGACTGCGCGCCGCGGCCCTCGTCGCCCACGCCATATAAAAACCGCTGCACGTAGGGCAGAAAATAGACAAACTCCTCGTAGCCGGCCACACACGACTCGTCTTCGATCAACAGCGTGTCGTCAACGTACCGCCAAGGGCCGGGGTTGCGCTTGAGCGTTTCCCAATAATGGACCACTTCTGAACCCAGATGCCGTTTTAACGGTGACAGCGTGATCGGCCACAACAGGGTGTGATTAAAATTGCGGACAGTTTTATTGTTGTCTGACATGGCAATACCCTCCGCTGGCTTTTCTCATTTTCTTTTTTACCGTTAATTTTATTTCGAAGCGGATATTTTGGCGGCGCGGCATCGCGGCACCACGGCCGGCGTCCAGCGGATTATGACCTGTTTGGGTATCAACGTTGTATATCCCGGCAGCTTTAATGTGCTGGTATTTTCGTTTCGCGCCACGGCCACAGACACATATTGTTGCCATTCCGTTTGTCACCAACGCACCCGCACGGCATAAAACAATGGCGCGTTCATGCGCAAGAACATAAAATGCCGGACTGTTTGTTTTTCCATTTTTTCTACCCGCGCCCCATATTCAATCGATGTGCGCTTTACCGGGACTTGTCATGCATCGCCGCACCCACTTCATCCGTCCATCCACAGCACTTTCCATTTCCATCGTTGCCAGTTTTGGCATTTGGGGTTCACCGCTAATGGCGCAGTCGACTGCGCCCGTGACCCCGCCTGCTGCGGCACCCGCCACTGTGCCGACACCTGCCGATAGAGCCAGACTTGAGGGGCCCAAAGAGCCGACAAGCGGCGCGCCCGCGAAAGCGGCCAAGCCCGCGCCAAAGACCGAGGCCATTGAAGTCAGCGGACGCCGTAACGCGACCAACGAGCGCCGCGACTCATCCGCATCAAAAATCATCATTACGCGGGAAGATATCGAGCAATATGGCGATAGCAACCTTGGTGATGTGTTGCGGCGCCTGCCGGGTGTGACAACCGGCGGTCGTCCGGGACGTCCGGGTGCACCCGGCCTGCGCGGCATGGGTGGCGGCTTTACCCAGATTTTGATCGACGGTGAACGCATTGCACCGGGTTTCTCGATTGAACAAATCACGCCCGAGCAGGTTGAGCGCGTTGAAATCCTGCGGTCACCCACCGCGGAAACCGGCGCACGTGCGATTGCGGGCACCATCAACATCGTCTTGAGAGAGCCACTGCGAATCCGCAACAATGACTTTCGTGCCGGCTTTCAGGAAGAGCGCGGTCGCTATTCACCCAATTTATCGTGGTCACGCAACGATACGTTCAGCCCAACCGGCACCTACAACATGACGCTATCGACTGGGCACACCGACCAGTTGACCGATACCCGTGCACGCACGACCTATGTTGACACGCTTACCAACAACCTGAATCTCGATCAGCAGACCGCTTCGCAGACCAATGACAAGCGCGATAGCCTGTTTTTTTCCAGCCGGTTCCAGTGGCGTTTGGGACCGGGTGAGTTATTCAGCATCCAGCCGTTTCTGGTCCGCAACAATTCAACCAATCGCGGCAACGGATCGTTGACGCAAACGACAGGTTTGTTGCCTGCACCCTATGCAGTCAGCAAAACCGAATTCGACGGAAAGTTCAACGTGGCCAGAGTCATGACCATGTTGAATAAACGACTCGACCCGAGCACCCGCATCGAAGTCCGCGGCAGCTTTGGGCAGTTTTCATCGAAGTCCAACCTGGCGATCCGTGAATTTGCCGCCAATGGCAATCGTGTGCTCACGCAGACCACCGACAGCGACACCACCGATCGTTCCTGGAACGTAACCGGCAAGGTCCTGTACAACTGGGGCGACGGCAAACATAATTTGGTCGGCGGTTGGGAGTACGAAGATATCAAGCGCACCGACAACGCCACCACGTTGTTTAATGGCGCGCCCTTGCTCGCCGACTTTGGCAGCCAAATCAACGTCGAGACCATCCGCAAGGCGCTTTATGTGCAGGATGAATGGGATCCAACGGCGCAGTTTTCAACCTACTTCGGCATTCGCGCTGAACAAATTGAAACCAAGAGTCGCACGGTTTCAAATCCGGTGAATAACAAGAGCAGCGTTGTGACACCACTGGCGTTTGGCGTTTACCGGTTTGCCTCACCGAGTCGCGACCAAATCCGCGTCAGCCTGACACAAAGTTATCGTGCGCCATCGACCCAAAATCTGGTCGCCCGGCCAAGCCTGAACACGCTGTTCCCGGTGCCGGGCCCGAACACTTCCGTGAGCCCCGATCGCGCAGGCAATGCCAACCTCAAACCGGAACTCGCCAATGGTGTTGACGTTGCCTATGAGGACTTTCTGGATGGCGGCGGAATCTGGTCGGTGAATTTATTCACACGCCACATCACCGACCTGATCCGCAACGTCACCACGCTTGAAAACGTATCGTGGGCAACGTCACCGCGCTATGTGAGCCGGCCACAAAATCTTGGCAAGGCGCGCACCAGCGGCATTGAGTTTGACGCAAAATTCCGTCTGCCGGAATTGATCAAAGATTCGATGGCAATCAATTTCCGCACTAATCTGAGTCTGTTTGATTCAGAGGTCGATGCGGTGCGCGGGCCCAATAACCGCATCAGCGAACAGCCCCGTGCAACCGGCAATTTTGGCGCCGACTACCGGTTTCGCGGCACGCCATTTTCAGTTGGCGGCAGCATCAACTGGACGCCTGCTTATGATTTGCAGGTCACCGACACGCAACTGCAAAAGATCGGCACCAAGCGGGTGTTGGACGCCTATGTACTATGGACCATTAATTCGAGTGCAAGACTGCGTCTGGCATTTTCAAATCTGTCGCCCAATGACGCCATCAACAGCAACATCATCTTGCAGGGCAACGAACGGCAAACGGTCGTAACCAATGGCAAGACCAGCCTGTCAACCGCGCTGCGCTTCGAAGTGCGCCTATAACTTTCACAACGCCGCAGCTGGGCCGGGCGGCGTAAATGTCAGGCTGCGCCAATAACGTTTTCCTGGCGCAGCACCTCGATTTCCGCTGGCGTATAACCGAGGCCGGCAAGTATGGCGTGGGTGTGTTCGCCAAGTTTCGGTGGATCGCTGCGGATCGGCGGGCGCACACCATCGAGGGTCAATGGCAGCAGCGGCGTTTTGGTCTGGATTTGTTTTCCGGCGCCACTGCAGTCGGGCGGAACACCGATCGCCGCGAGTCCGCCGCTTTTGTTCAAGTGCGGATCGTCAAACAACTCGTGCGGTTTGGTGATCGGCGCAAACGGAAGCCCCGCGGATTCAAATTTCCCGGCGATTTCCGATGCGTGTCGATCTGCCAGGCGCCTGAAAAGAACCGGCATCAACCATTCGCGCGCCGTGACACGGTCAACATTGGTGGTGAGCCGCTTATCTGCGGCAAAGTCGGTGAAACCAAATACGTCACAAAAAATCTGCCACTGCGTGTTCGACACCACCGCCAGAAATATCTGCTCGCCATTTGCAACCGTGAACACATCATAAACGCCCCATGCTGAAATACGACTCGGCATCGGCCTGGCGGGCTGTTCGGTAACCGCATACTGCATCATGTGGGTGCCCATCAGAAAAACATTATTCTCAAACAGGGCACTCTGCACTTCCTGACCACGCCCGGTTTTTTCGCGCGCATGCAAAGCCGCCATGGCACCCATTGCGCCAAACATGCCACCCATAATGTCATTCACCGAAGTACCGGCACGTAACGGGCGGCCCTCCGGCCCGGTCATATAGGCGAGACCACCCATCATCTGTACCACCTCATCCAACGCCGTACGATGGTCGTACGGTCCCGGCAAGAATCCCTTCAGCGCAACGTAGATCAGGCGCTCATTCAGCCGCGACAGTGTTGCGTAGTCGAGGCCGAGTTTTTGCATGTTGCCGTCTTTGAAGTTTTCACTGAAGATGTCCGCCGTCGCAACCAGTTTGAGTATCACTTCAAGACCGCGCGGATCATCGACATTGATTGACAGGCTTTTTTTATTGCGGTTGAACATCGCAAAAAACCCCGCACCCGAGCCGGGAATGCGGCGGGTATTGTCACCCTTGAGCGGCTCAACCTTGATCACCTCCGCGCCAAGATCCGCCAACATCATGCCGCAGGTCGGGCCCATGACCATATGGGTAAATTCAACGACACGAATGCCCTCGTACGGCAGGCGTTGATCCGCATTCGTAGCAGCGTTCATTGTGCGCGGAGAGGCTGAAAGCCCGGCTCGTTGAATTGCCAGAGCAAAAACGAATAAATATCAGCCAACTCGGCATTACGCTGGTTGCGCGTCGAGCCGACACCGTGGCCGGCATCGTAGTCGAGTCGCAGCAGCACTGGATTGGCATTGGGCAGCCTGGATGTGGCCGCGTGCAACCGTGCCGCCATCTTTGTCGAGTGCCACACCTCGACGCGCGGATCATTCACGCCGTGCATGAGCATGACGGCGGGATAACGTGTGTCATCAACCACCTGATGCAGGGAGCTCATCGCCAACAGGCCGCGGAATCCAGACTCGGTCTTGACACTGCCAAATTCCGGAATATTCGGCGGCCCGTTTGGCGTAAATTCCATCCGTAACGCGTCGAGTACGCCGACATTGGGGATAACCGCGGCAAAGAGATCGGGACGCTCGGTAAGGGCGCGTCCGACCGTGATGCCGCCCGCGCTGCCGCCCTGGATGCCCAATCGCTCCTTGCGGGTAAAGCCACGCTCGATCAGGTACTCCGAACATGCAATCAAATCGCGCCACGTGTTGGGCTTGGTTAACTTCTGCCCGCCACGATGCCAGTCCTCGCCAAACTCACCGCCGCCACGCACATGGCAGGTTGCCAAAATGCCACCGCGTTCAAGCCATGCCAGCGACGATGGGTTGAACGATGGTGTTTGCACGATACCGTAGGCACCGTAGGCGCGGATCAGGGTCGGATTAAAACTGTTCAACGAGGTTGATTTGCGGTAAATCAGTGAGACCGGAATCTTGACGCCGTCGTTCGCCGTCGCATTCAAACGCAATTCGACGATGTCCGAAAAGTCAGCAGCCGGCTTTGGATGCAGTCCGGTGTCGGCAATATTGCCGCTGCGCTCTTCAACAGTGACATACTTCGGCCCCTCGGTCCACGCCTCCAGGCGCAATACCGCGCCTGAACGGGTGGGGCTGGTGATGATCTGACGGATGGCCAGATCAAACGGCAGCTTGATGAATTCAAGTTTGCCACCCGAAAACGAGCTGGTCGAAAAATTCAAACGCTGCAGGCGGTCCACACCGGCAAACAATTCGCGGATGTATAACCCATCCTGTGCCACTTCAATTTGTGAAATCACGGTGTCGCCGTGCGGGACGATGGTTGTTGCGTTGGCATAGCCGGCCCTGACAATGCCCATTCGCACCAGTTTGTAGCGCGGTGCGTTTTTCTTTGACAACAGATAGATGGCATTGTTGTGCAATTGAAACGACGTCACCTCATCCACCGGCGCAATGATGCGCCGCCAGCTTAGATTGCCGTTGAAGTCTTCGCCGCTGCGGACTTCTGCGGTGTAAATGCTGATTTCGCGCGCATCACCATGCTCGACACGACCAATCAAGGTCTTGCCATCAACGCTCATCATGACACTGGGAATATCAATGTCGGCCAATGTCAGCGCATTGGCGTTGTTGCCATAACCGTTGCCAAACAGAAATTCGTCCCGCGCCAGCGGACGGCTCAGCACATGACGAAAGGCGCGACTGTTGAGGTATTGATTGCGCGGCTCCCCCACACCGGCGGGTGGAAGCCGGTTGTAAAAGAAACTTTTGCTATCGGGTGCCCAACGGGTCTCATCGGCAAAACCAATCCGGTCGATCACCACCCCGGTGTCGCGCGTGGTGGTTGGGGAAACCTCAAGCACACGCAATGACGTGTCTTCAGAGCCGCCAGCCGCGACGGCGACAACCACCACCCGTCCGTTTGGGGCAATTCGAAAGCTGTCGATCGCAAAACGTTGGCCTTCTTTGGAAATCGATACGGGATCAAAAACCACACGCTCGGCACCACGATAACCGTCACGCACATACAGCTTGCGCGCATTTACGCCGGGTGACAGCTTGTAATAAAACACCCGCGGATTGCGGTCGTCGCCACCGACCTGCACGCCTGAGATGGCGATGTTGGCCTGCGAAAGCGCGTTGATGCGCGCCTCCATTGCGGCCCGCCCGGGAATCGCATCAAGGGTTGCGCGTGCGTGTGCACTCTCCGCCTTCATGAAGCCAACCACGTAAGAGTTTGTCACCTGCTCCAAATGGCGATAGTGATCGGTGACCGAAACACCAAAAAAAGATTCGGTCACCGCGCGGCTGGGTGTTCCACGCAGTCCCGGATTTACCCGCGCAGCCGCCGTTGCGTCTGCCGACGGCTGAATCTGTGCAGCGGCAAAATCGGCAGGTGGTGCGGCGCAGGCGGAAAGCAGCGGCACAACGGCCAAGGTCAACAATAGTAATGGGGCGCAGGTTTTCAAAGTGGGCAGCCTTTGTGAAAAACAGTGCAAACGCTAACACGAGATGGCGCTGTTGTGTTCCACACAATTGGAATTGTCCGCGTAACCGTCGCCACGATGCGACAGCCAACGACAGCGCCCGATCATTTGCATCGTGTCGGCGCGCGGCGTTGTGGGGGACGACCTTACCAGTAATTTTCGACGATGATATGGCCCGGCGTCATGCGCCGGTTCATCAAGAACCCGCGTGCTTTCAGAATCGTCCGCATTGCCTCGACCATTTCCGGATTTCCGCAAAGCATGAAGCGGGACCGGTCTGGATCAAACACAAGGCCGGCACTTCGCTCGAGGCTGCCTGATTCGGTCAGCGTGGTGAGGCGCCCATGCAGCGCACCGTCAACGTTATCGTCACGCGTGAGTGACTTTACAAAGTGTAGTTTGGCCCCGTCCTTTTGGTGATTCGCCGCCAGCAATTCAATTTCGTCGATATAGGCGAGGTCACGCGCCTGGCGCACTGACAACGCGACCACAATGTTTTCAAACCGTCTCCACGTCGATGCCGTCCGCAGCATCGAAATGTAAGGGGCGAGCCCGGTGCCGGTGCCGATCAGCCACAGGTCATGGCCGTCGCGAAAGCGGTCTAGCGTCAGGAATCCCTGCGCCGGCTTTTCGAGCAACAACGGCTGTCCGACAGCAAGCATTGCAACACGCGCTGAAAATTTCCCGCCGGGCAGAACCACCAGAAAAAACTCAAGGAACGCCTCATCCGGCCCGGACACAATTGAATAGGCGCGCCAGATACGCTCACCACTCTCTTCAACGAGACCAATGCGTGCAAACTGTCCGGAAACAAAATGATAATCGGCGTCACGTTTGATGCGGATCGACAGCAAATGGTCGTTCCACTGATGTCGCCATAGGATCGGCGCCTCGGTAATTTTTGGTGATACGCCCGGCTTGTTGGTCACAACCGTCGGGTTTGGGGGTGCAATTTCATCAGCCATAGGTCTCATTTTAGCCGACCAACACAGCGAAACTGCCGCGTTTCGGATATAAGTGTTTCAGCCCGCGCTACCGTTGGAAAACTGTAACGCCGCGAGCCGTGCATAAAGGCCGCCATCGGCGACCAGGGAATCATGGGTGCCAATGCTGACAATCTGCCCGCGCGCCATGACAATGATCCGGTTTGCGGATTTGACGGTTGCCAGACGGTGCGCAATGATCAGTGTGGTGCGACCAACCATGAGACGCTCCATGGCCAGTTGCACCATGCGCTCGGACTCCGCATCCAGCGCAGAGGTTGCTTCATCGAGCAGCAAAATCGATCGATCTGCCAGAAACGCCCGTGCAATGGCAATGCGCTGGCGTTGTCCGCCGGATAGTTTTACCCCGCGCTCACCCAGATTGGTCGCGAGTCCATCTGGCAGCGCCGCAATAAATTCAAGTGCGTAGGCGGCTTCGCATGCCGCACGCACGTCGGCATCACTCGCATCCAAACGACCGTAACGGACATTATCAGCGACACTCGCGGCAAAAATAACCGGATCCTGGCTGACCAGTGCGATGCGGGTTCGAACGTCGCGCAAAGTGGCCGCTTTGATATCGACACCGTCAATTCGTATCTGACCCGCGGAGGGATCATAGAACCGCAGCAATAATTGGAACACCGTTGTTTTACCCGCACCGCTCGGCCCCACCAGCGCCACGACTTCACCGGATTCGATTTCACAGGAAAAATCAGTAATTGCCGCGACATCCGGGCGGGACGGATAGTGAAACGTCAGGTGGTCAATGACAATGCGTCCGGCCTTCGCAGCGCTGCCTGGGAAACTCGCCGGATTGACCGGGTTGGCGACATCCGGCCTTGTTTCGAGCAACTCGCTCAGACGTTCCGATGAACCGGCTGCGCGCATCAACTCACCATACATTTCCGAGACCGCGGCGCTGGCGTTCGCCACAATGATGGCGTAAAACACAAATGCCGACAACGCGCCGGGTGTGATCGCACCGGCGATAACATCCCGACCGCCAACCCACAAAATGACGCCGATGGCGCCAAAGGCGAGCACGATGACCGCCGCAATCAGCGCGCCCTGGATACGCGCCTTGGTCGCGCCAACCTGGAAGATCGCCTCGGCAAACCGCCCAAATACTTCGCGGTCAACCGGTTCGTGTGCGTAGGCTTGTACCGTTCGGACTTCGTGCAGCGTCTCGTCGATATGTGCACTCGCGTCGGCAACACGATCTGTCGCCTGTCGTGATAATTTGCGCACCCTGCGTCCCAATATGACGATCGGCGCCATTGCCAGCGGGATCACACACACCACCAGCAACGACAGTTTGATGCTGGTGACAAACATCATCACCAACCCGCCGATCAGCAGCACCAAGTTCCGCAGCGCAAACGAAAAAACACCGCCCACGACGTTTTCAACGGCGGCGGTGTCGTTGGTCAATCGCGAAATCACCTCACCGGTACGCGTTTTTTCGTAAAAGCTAGGTGAGAGCGTCAGGATATGATCAAACACCGCACGCCGTATATCCGCCACAAACCGCTGGCCGATCCACGTCATCAAATAATAACGGACGTAGGTTGACGCGCCCAATACCAGCAACATGCCGAGCAGCGCAAACAGGGTGGCGTCAAGGGTGGCCGCATTCTGCGCAGAAAATCCCTGGTCGATAACGTGCTTCAAGCCCTGACCAATCACCAGCACGGTTGAGGCGGCCGTCGCAAGCGCCATCATTGCCACGGCAAAGCGCCATTTATACGGCGCAATGAAGCGCAACAATGACGCCAGTTTTTTTAGGCTGCGCTTGTTGTCCGCGGTGGAATCGGTTGCCGGTACATTTGCTGCCGTCGAAGGCGGCTCAGCAGCGAGTCCTGGCGCGGTTGTGGTGGATTGGCTGCTGTTCACCAATCTATTTTATGGGCGAATTCTGTAAATTCAATGGGCACAGTGGAAAACCACGGCCAAAACAGGCCGAATGCGCCGACATTCCAACCGGATAGCGATACGACCGGTTGATTTAAGAACAACATTGAAATTGTTTAATTACGCTTCAGGCCCGGACGCGCAACCGAACCGCTGATGACAAATGCGGCACGATCCTGCACGACTTTTGACCGGATTTCCGCATTCACGCTGCCGGAAATGGCGCCTTTGCCGAAGCTGACGTTGATATTTCCATTGGCCAGCAGCACACCGCCCGTCATCCGGATCGACTCATAGCGCACAATACTATCGCTTACGCGCACCTTGCCGGCGATTTCGGTGAACTTTGTCTGCCCGCCGACACTGCCGGGAGTCCGCATCGCCTGGACCAGATCGACGTTTGACATGGTGCCTTCACGCAAAACAAATGTGCCGTTTATGGTTGGTGAATCAAGCAACGCGCCAACGGAAGCCGCCGACGCCGCAACCGCAAGGCTGGCCTCGGCGCGTCCGGTAATTGAAATATCGCGCGTAAATGATCCGATCAACTCATCGGTTTTGATGCGTTCGAGGATGAACTCCGACTGCATAACAATTCCGTTGCGCAGGTTGACGCGCAGGTCCCCCTTACCGGAACCTTCGAGCAACTTGGCCTCGACGCCGGTGAAAATAATATCGTCACCAGCCCAGGATCCTTTGGCGGTCAACGAGGCCAGCGATATTTGTGTGCCGATCGGCGGCGTCCAGTTTCGCGCGGAAAAATCAACCACCCATGGCAAGGGCGCGCCTTCGACGGGTGGATTTGTCTTGTCGGGCGAAAGATCCAACGCCCACTTTCCATCGCGTGTCCGGGCGCTACCGCGAATAATCTCGCCTTTGCGGTTGAAAACGATTTCCCCGTCAAATACTTCCAACGCAACACCCTTCACATCGATTTTGACATTGCGCAAAATAATTTTCCCAATCTCGATGGAGGTTCCACGTCCCTCGGCGTTGGCCCATTTGAGCGCACGCGGCAACGCTTCGGCGGAAATGGTGATGTCATTCAGCTCCATCGATTCGATGACAAATTTGTCGCCGAAAATTGCGGTGATGTCCATTATTACCTTGCCGCTGGCAGCCTTGGCGTCAAGCACTTTGCCAAGCGCCAGTTGGTCGATCTTCACATGCGGCTTTGGAAACAATGACAATCGAAGACCGGCGGACGATACGTCGTCGTGCAGCCATTCCGACAATGCTTTTTCCATTCGGGAATTGACGGCATTAAGTGGGACGACATGCAGCGCCAGCAGGCCGCCGGCAATCAGGCCAAAAATGCCAACAACGATCCATCGGCCAACATGTGCCGGCTTGCGGTGTTTGGGCCGCTGGCGTTTGCCGTCGACGACTTCGACTTCTTCATATTTTGCCTGCGCAGCCTGTTCGGACAGCTCACGCAGTCGTGCCACCTGCGCCTGACGCTGCGCCTCCTCGGCACGTTCGTCGGCATACGCCTTCGCTTCCGCGCGTTCACGTCCTTCGCGCTCTTCGGCAATTCTTTGCTCGGCCAGCTCAACCAACTTCTCTTTTTCCGCCACCTGCCGCGCAACGGCTTGCGACGCAATTTCGCGAGCCTTGGTTTCGCGCCGCGCCTTATCCTCCGCCTCCTCGCGACCACGCCGTGCGGACTCCAACTCAACATTGGATTCGCGTTGCGCTTGTTCCCGCATTTCGGCTTCAAGCAACGCCTTGGCCTGCGCCTCGATACGCGCCTGCTTTTCGACCATCAACTTGTCCTGCATCTCGGCTTCTGTCTTTTGGCGTGCCTCAGCCTCTTCAACCGCGCGTTTTTCCAGCCTCGCGCTGCGTAACTCTTCCGCCATGCGACGCTCCTCGGCGGCGGCCTCTGATTGTGCGCGCGCCTCGGCCTCGACCCGCAGCCGCTCACTCATTGCCGCCGCCGCCGCTGCCGCCGCCCTGGCCTCCGCATCCGCCCGCGCCCGCGCCACTGCTTCGTCACGGGCGATGGTCTCAAGGCGCTGCCGCTCGGTTTCATCGCGTTGGCGCTGTGCCTGCGCCTCCTCTTCAGCGATGCGTCTGGCCGCTTCTTCGCGTTTCAGGCGGGACACAAGCTCGGCCGCCGACTTTGAGGCGGCCTCGGCCTGCGCCTCGGCCATCTTGCGTGCCTCGATTTCGACTTTCGCTTTTTCCGCAACAATTTCCTCAAGGCGTGATTCCATTTCCGCGCGCAGCCGTGTTTCCTGCTCGGCAAGCATGCGTTTGGCGTCGACTTCAGCGCCCTTTCTGGCTTCAGACTCGATTTTTGCCAGGGAAATACGTTCATCGGCCAGTTGCTCTTCCAACTGCCGGCGTGCCTCGTCACGCGCCTCGGCGCGGATCGCCGCTTCAACCTCGGGGCGCGCACTCTCCTCGATATCGGACTTCAGCAATTCGTCCATTTCGGCACGAATTTTTGCCTCGATCTCCGCTTTCAGCTGCGTACGCAATTCGCGCTGCGCCGTGGCCAGCTCTTCCTCTTGGCGCTTGGCGGCGACCTCGGCCTGTGCACGCGCTTCGGCCAGCGCCTTGGTTTCAATTTCGATCTTGGCGCGTGCTGCCGCAAATGCCCGCGCCTCGGTTTCGGCCTTGGCGCGCGCTTCACCAAGTGCACGTTGTGCCGCCGCCCCTTGCGCTTGTTGTTCCTGCGTCAGGCGCTCGTGTGAAGCCGCCAGTTCGGAACGCTTTTTAGCCTCTTCAGCAATCTTTTGCTCGAGCGCGGTACGCGATTGTGACGCGGCAATTTCAGCGCGTTTTGCCTCCTCGATCGCGCGTGCCTCGGCATCCTTGCGCGCCCTCGCCTCGACTTCCAGTCGTGCCCGTATCTGCGCCTCGCGTTCGGCGCGCGCGCGTGCTGCAAGCTGCGCCTCATGTGCCGCATGTTTTGCCGCCGCAAGCGCCGCAGCGGCGACGCTTGCTTCTTCTTCCTGCTTTTTGCGTGCCGCAATCTGTGCGGCAATCTGCGCCGCTTCGTCAACGACCGGCTTTGGCGTGGCACTCTCGACCTGATCGTTCAGGCCGGTGCGATATTTGGAGGGGCCAAACGCGGCGACCGGCTGATTGAGCCCAGCCGCCATCTTGGCCGGGGCGGTAAAGTCAAAGTCGTCTTCATCTCCGCCAAACGCTGAAATCGGTTCTTCCTGGCGGACTTCAAAAACCTTTATGTATCCGTCTTTTTTGAGCTGAGCCAGCTCTTTTTCTAGCGCCGGAATCGCGAGGTCAACCTTATCCGACAGAACGGCAATCGATGACTTGCCATCAATGGCCTTCAGCACCTTGGTTGGCAAACGCGACAACGACTGGGTCTTTTGATTGACCTGTGTTACGCCCTTCGCGGTTTTGGTAAAGACAGTCTTTGCGTCCATGCGCTTTCCGGATAGTGCTCGTCAAATTAAATCATCAAGGCATGCGTTCATTCGTTTCATTTTGCGACCGACAACTTTACGTCGCGCCATAGGCCGGCTCTTCAATCAGACCCAGGCGTCGTCGATGGGCGACAAAGCATTCTTAAATTATCCGGCATTGCGGCCCGCAATAATGCAGCCGTAATATTCGCACGAATCGTAGCAAGTGCCTACTAGAGAATGATCGGGCGGCGGCGTGGTCAATTTTTCTGTCGCGGACAAAGTCACTTGTCCGCGACAGACTTTTTTCCATTGCTGTCAACAGTATTTGCAAACAATCGTTTCTTGTTTGACAAATCATCCACCCCGGCCATTGAGGGCAATATGCGCGCAACCCATTTTCGTCGACCGTTTGACCATACGATGCGCCTATTTTGTTGCACCACAGCATTATTTGTCGGGGGAGTGTTATCGGCCGCGTCCGTGTTCGCAGACCCCCCGGCCCGTATTGGTCGAATTGGATATTTGCAAGGCGACGTGTCGTTTTATGCCGACCGGGCCGAGGGCTGGCAGCCGGCACGCCTGAATTTTCCCGTTACCGGCAAGAACTCCATCTGGACCAACGGCGCGGGGCGTGCAGAAGTGCGGATCGGCGCAACGGCACTCAGAATTGAGCGTGATACGGTGCTTGACTTCGCTGTTGTCGATGACAACGCCACGCAGCTTTTTTTGCAGCGCGGCACCGTCAACGTCCGCCTGCGTTCCTCCCCTGCCGGCTTGGAGCCTGGCGAAACCGGCGGTGATACGTTTCGGGTCGAAACCAATCAGGGGCCGGTGTTATTGCGGGCAGACGGGCGCTACCGGATAGACGTGTCGCCGGACGGCGCGGAAACCAATGTAATGGTATTTACCGGGTCTGCCCGGTATGACCGGCGTGGCGCGATGCTTGATGTTGAAAACGGCAAGTCGCTCACCGTTCGTGTTGCCAATGATGCCGCCTCATACCTATTCGGCGCAGCCAGCGAGTCGCCGCTAGATCGCTGGGCGGAGGCCCGTGACAGTCGTTGGGACGAAACGCACCAGCGTTATTCGCGCGAGCGCCAAGTATCGCCGCACATGACCGGTTACGAGGATCTTGATACGTTTGGCAATTGGGTTGAGGATGGAGAGTACGGCCGTCTTTGGACGCCGCGGGTGGTGGTGGCGGGTTGGGCGCCTTACCGGTACGGCTCGTGGGCGCATGTGCAACCGTGGGGCTGGACATGGATCGATGAAGCGCCGTGGGGCTTTGCACCATTCCATTATGGTCGCTGGGTCCAGCGCCATACCCGCTGGTATTGGTGGCCGGGCGTCTACCGCCATCGCCCGGTCTATGCGCCAGCGCTGGTTGGCTGGCACGGGCACGGCAATTTGAATATTTCAATTTCCACTGGCCGTGGCGCAATCGGCTGGTTTCCGCTTGCACCCCGCGAACACTACATTCCCCAATACACCGGCAATACCACCTACATTCGCAATATCAATAACATCACCAACAATGTGACCGTCATCAACCGGCCGGCGCGATTTGCCAATCAGGAGCGCGGAAGCACCGTTGTTGGCAACAACGTGATGGTCAATGGCGAGGCGGTTTGGCGCACGGCACGCATCGACACCGGCCATGGCCGAATGACCAAGCCGGCAATTGACACCACGCAGACGACGGCAACGCTCACCCCACCCGGCGCACCGGTCATCAATCAACCGGTTCGGAATAAGCCGGCAATGGTTCCCGCCCCGTTCCCGGTGGAAAACGGCGGCGAGCGGCCGCGGCGTTCGGTATTGCCCGACACACCAGGGGGCGCCCGCAACACAGGGCTTTCTTCCACGCTGGATTCTGATCGTCAAACGGCCCTGCCCGGGGAGGCACCACAACCGCGTCATGCCAATTTGAAACCGGCGCAGTTGGTGCCGGCGCCGGCGCAACAACAGGAAACAAACACGCCACCGCCATTTGTCCGACCGGTCAAACCCCGGCCGGTTGCGGCCCCGCCTGCGCCAGCAGGCCCGCCCAACGGCGCGGCGGTGGCACCGGGCGAGTCCGTTGCACCTGCGGACCGTCAACGATCCGCACGGCCCCAGCGCCCGAACGAACAATATGTTGAGGGCCCGGTGCGAACAAAAGAGCGGGGCGAGCACGGCACGCGTCAGGGACAGACGCCATCCGAATCACCCGGCGCCAAGGAGCACCGAACCAAACAACCCGTTGCAGAAGGCACCCAACGTCAACCTGCCGGTGGCAAGGACGCGCCGTTGGCCGGCACTGGCGAATCAAACGTCAAGCACTTGCGGCAATAAAATGTCGCCACTGCCAGCCGCATCAAAATGTACCGGCCTGACTACCGCTTTGCCGATTCCCAATACGGGGTTTCGCCAAATGTTCGCTTGAGAAAATCAATGAAGAGTTTGACCTTGGCGGGCAGGAATTTTCGTTCCGGATAGACCGCATAGATGTCGCTGCCGGGTGCGGAGAATTTTGGCAACACTTCAACCAACCGGTGATTGGCAATTTCCTCCGCCACTTCCCATGTGCTGCGCCACGCAAGACCCTGGCCCGCAAGCGCCCATTTCGTCAGCACGCCGCCATCATTGCAATGCAAATTTCCCGTGACCTTGATATGTTGGGCAACGCCCTTGTCCTGAAAATGCCACGTGTCCGCCAACCCGCCCTCGGCCGACGTCAGCAAACAATTGTGCCGTGCCAGATCAGACAGCAAAGTCGGCTGGCCGGCGCGTTTAATGTATCCGGGTGCGCCAACAACAACGCGATGGTTTTGTGCGAGCCGCACGGCAATCAGGTCGGCATTCTTGAGGTCGGCAATTCGCACCGCCAAATCAACCCGCTCATTTTTGAGATCGACAATTCGCTCCGACAAGTGCAGGGTAACAGCCAGATTCGGGTTCTCATTGACGAATAGCGGAATATGCGGCGCAATGTGTTTACGCCCAAACGACGTTGGCGCTGAAACAATCAACCGACCGGTGGCGTTTTTTGAACCGACCGTAATGGTCTCTTCGGCTGCGGCGAGATCGTCAAGAATAACCCGTACCGTTTCAAAAAAAGCCGAACCCTCCGGGGTCAGCGTAATTTTTCGGGTGGAACGTTTGAATAATTTGACGCCAAGGCGTTCTTCGAGCTGGTCGATGCGCCTACCGACCATCGCCGGGGTCACCCCCTCTTCACGGGCAACCGCTGAAAGACTTTCTGTCTTCGCAACGTCCAAAAAAGTTTGTAGCGCTTTAAAACGGTCCACGTTCCACCCCCAAAAGTAATAAATGCTTATTTATTATTGGCTATTATCATACTTTGAGTATCCTAATACAATTTCGGCAATCGTGCAAAATTAGTTAAGTTGCGACCCCTTCAAGGAAACCAGAATGTCCACGACACACACATTACCGGCCGGCCTTTCAATCAGCGCACCGGTCAGCGCCGAGTTTGCCACCATCCTGACCCCTGAGGCGCTGGGTTTCTTTGTCAAACTTGCGCGCAGCTTTGAACCGCGCCGCCAAGCATTGCTGGCCCAACGTATTGTGCGCCAAAAGGCGTTTGATGCGGGCGTGCTGCCGGATTTCCTGCCGGAAACCAAACACATTCGGGATGCAAGTTGGGTGGTGGCGCCGCTGCCGACCGATCTACTGGACCGGCGCGTCGAAATTACCGGGCCGACCGACCGCAAGATGGTGATCAACGCGTTGAACTGCGGTGCCTCGACATTCATGGCTGATTTTGAAGACGCCAATTGTCCGACCTGGCACAACATGATCGATGGTCAGATCAATATGCGCGATGCCAACCGCCGGACCATCACGCTCGAGTCAAAGGGTAAGACCTACCAGCTCAACGACAAGACTGCCGTATTGATCCCGCGCCCGCGTGGCTGGCATCTCGACGAGAAACACGTCACGCTCGATGGCAAGATTGTATCCGGCAGTATTTTTGATTTCGCCCTTTATTTCTTTCACAACGTGAAAGAACTGCAAGCGCGCGGCTCCAACCCTTATTTCTATTTGCCAAAAATAGAATCGCATCTGGAAGCGCGTTTGTGGAACGATATTTTTGTGATGGCGCAAAACGAACTTGGCGTATCGCAAGGCGGCATCAAGGCAACAGTGTTGATTGAAACCATTGTTGCCGCCTTCGAAATGGACGAGATTCTCTACGAACTTCGTGACCACTCGGCAGGACTCAACATCGGCCGCTGGGACTACATTTTCTCGGCCATCAAGAAGTTTCGGTTGAACAAGGATTTTTGTCTGGCCGACCGCGCCCAAGTCACCATGACCGCACCGTTTTTGCGGGCTTATGCGCTGACGCTGGTCAAGACCTGCCACAAACGCAATGCCTGTGCGATGGGCGGCATGGCCGCACAGATCCCGATCAAGAACGACGAGGCTGCCAACAGCGCCGCAATGGAAAAAGTGCGCGCCGACAAGTTACGCGAGGTCACCGACGGCTGCGACGGCACGTGGGTGGCGCATCCCGGCCTGGTCCCCATTGCCAAGGCAGTGTTTGATGAACACATGCCGACACCCAACCAGATCCACCGGCAGCGGGATGATGTGAACTACACGGCAAGTGACCTGCTGGATTTTCGCCCCGGGGCGCCGATCACCGAAGCGGGCGTGCGCAACAATATTCAGGTTGGTATTCAGTATGTCGGCTCGTGGCTGGCGGGCAACGGCTGTGTGCCAATCTTCAACTTGATGGAGGACGCGGCAACGGCGGAGATTTCGCGTTCACAAATATGGCAATGGATTCGTTCACCCAAGGGTGTGCTCGACGACGGCCGCAAAGTCACCAAACTATTGGTGTCGATTCTCACCGCCGACGAACTGACCAAGACACCCGCCATCGTTGGTGCCGACGTTTATGCGGCCGGGAAATACGCCGAAGGTGCAACGCTGTTTGAACAGCTGGTGCTCGATGATAACTACGAAGAGTTTCTCACCCTGCCGGCGTATCGCGCGATTGCATAGACGCGCAACGCGCCAACAAAAAGCCCGCAAATGCGGGCTTTTTGGTTTATTTGGTTTAAGAAACGCGCCTATTGACGGGCATTTCCAGCCATTATTGCTTCAAACTGGCCGTGGATTGGCGTGTTTGTTATTTGATTCTGTGCTTCTTGTAGTCTTCTTCAATTGTGTCTTTGAAGAAGCTCAATATCGACCCCGAGGTTGAGAATCGACGCCAGACTTCTGCGGATACGTTTGCATACTCAAACGTACCGCTCGCTTGCTCGACGAGCAACACCCGCCGGGCGCTATCGTAGCTAATACTTCGCAAATTGCCGACCGATACCCGCTTCGTCTCCATGCGCTAATCCACAAGCCCTGCTGTTATCCCGTCAATGGCTGCCATGACCTCGCTCGTCAACTTTGGCAGCAGGTCCAGCGCTTTCATGTTTTCCTGCAGTTGCGAAATGCGTGAGGCGCCGGTGATCACAGTCGACACATGCGGGCTTTTTGCACACCATGCAATCGCAAGTTGTGCGGTGGTACCGCCAAGCTGCTGCGCAATGTCGGCCAGTTTTGTAACGGCCGCGTTGCGTGTCGTGTCTGTCAGCGTGTCGCGCATCCATGCAAAGCGCTCCAGACTGCCACGCGAATCGGCGGGAATACCCTGCCCATACTTGCCGGTCAGCAGCCCGGAGGCAAGCGGGCTCCAGGTGGTGAGACCGGTGCCGATCTCGCGATAGAGGCGCGCGAACTCGGTTTCGACTTTGTTGCGATGAAACAGATTGTATTCGGGCTGTTCCACAACCGGCTTGTGAAGATGGTGCTTGTCGGCGATTTGCCATGCACCCATCACGTCAGCCGCGCTCCACTCAGAGGTGCCCCAATAGACCGCCTTACCCTGACAGATGATGTCGTGCATGGCAAATACCGTTTCTTCGAGCGGCGTATGCGGGTCCGGCCGATGACAATAGACGATATCGACAAAATCCAATTGCAGCCGGCGCAGGGAGTTGTCGATTGCCTGCATCAAATATTTTCGGTTGAGGGTGTTGCGTTCGTTGATGCCGTCGCCGAACTTGGTCGGCAATCCCCAGAAAAACTTGGTCGACACCATGTATGTCAGCCGGTCCCATCCGAGCTTCTTCAGCGAAGCGCCCATTAACTCTTCACTCTTGCCGGCGGCATACACTTCGGCGTTATCAAAAAAATTGACGCCATGATCGCGTGCGGCGGCCATCAATTCGACCGATGCCTGTTCATCCAGCTGGTTTCCATAGGTAATCCATGAGCCAAACGACAGCAACGACACTTTTGCGCCGGCGCGACCTAATTGTCTGTATTCCACTTATTCATCCTTCGGGTTGTCAATGTCATCGTACGGGTTTATCACCACCACGCGGGTGCGTTTTCGGTCTGCGGCAAACTGCTCCAGCTTGACCAGAACTGGAAATAATTGCGCCAATTTTTCGCGCGCCTCCACCTGGCTTTTGAATACCAGCGGGAGCCCCTCTGCGGTCGTCACATCGCGCCAGTGTTCCGGCCGGGCGTCATCATCCTGCACCTGAAGCTTGAATGCCGGCATTTAGAAACGCGCCTGAAACTGCGCTGCCGACATCGGATGCGCCAGCAGGAAACCCTGCGCCTCCTGACATCCCGCCTCCAGCAAAAAATCGAGCTGCGCCTGATGCTCGACGCCCTCGGCAACCACGCGCAGCCCGAGGCTATTGGCGAGGCTGATAATGGCGCGGACGATCGCTGCATCTTCCGGATCGGTCGAAATATTACAAACAAATGATTGGTCGATTTTCAATTTCGTAATGAAAAAACGCTTCAGGTAGGCCAAATTCGAATAGCCCGTTCCAAAGTCATCGATCACCAGCCGAAATCCGGCGGTGCCAACGCGTTCGAGCAGTGCACGCGTGTTTTCGCCCTCGCTGACAAGCGACGTTTCGGTCAACTCAAGCTCAATATCCGCCGGGGTCAGGTCGTGCATACGCAGTGTGGCCTGCAGCGTATCCAGCAGGCGCGGGTTCTTCCATTGGACACCAGACACATTGATGGTGATCGGAAAATGACCCGTTGCACCGGCGGCGGCAGACCGCCAGCGCGCAAGTTGCGCACACGCTTCCGCAACCACCCATTCGCCAATCGGCAAAATGAGGCCGCTATCTTCGGCGACACCGATAAATCTGGCGGGCGGAACATCACCCAGGCTTTCACTGCGCCAGCGCAACAGGGCTTCGACGCCGATGACACGTTTATCCGGGATCGAGAAAATCGGCTGGTAGGCCAACGAAAGCTCCTCGCGGTCAATCGCCCTGCGCAACGCATTTTCAATCGTCAGCCGTTCATTTACCCGCTGGTTCATTTCTTCGCGGAAAAAGCTGTACTGGCTGCGGCCCTGCGCCTTGGCGTGGTACATCGCCACGTCGGCATGTTTTATCAATGTTGACAGATCGGCACCGTCGGCCGGCCAGATGGTGATACCGATCGACGGCGTGATGGTCAGCTCGCGACCATCAACATTGCTCGGCTGCGACAGCGCGTGCACCAGCGTGTCGGCCACATTGGCAATGTCGGTTTCAGTCGTCACGCCGGAAAGCATCACCGCAAATTCATCCCCGCCAAGCCGTGCCACCGTGTCGGTCGACCGGGTGGCACGGGTCAGACGTGCGGCACTTTCGGCCAGAATCTTGTCCCCCACATGGTGGCCGAGTGAGTCGTTGATATTTTTGAAACGATCAAGATCAATGAACAACAACGCAATGCCATCTTTGCTTCGCGCCGCTTGGCGGACGGCATAGTCAAACCGACTGCTGAGCAACAGGCGGTTGGGCAATCCCGTCAGGAAATCGTATTCTGCGAGTTGCCTGACTTGCGCCTCTGAACGTTTTTTGTCGGTGATATCCGCGCCAACGCCTCGGTAACCCGTGAATTTTCCATTGGCATCAAAAATCGGGTCACCCGAAACAGTCGACCAACAAATCTCACCGGACGGTTTGGTATAGGCATATTGAAAATCGCGAAATGACTCATGTGCCTCAACACGTTTCCGGTGGTCGTCCATCTGTTCCTGCGAGATGCCCAAAAAGGCGATTTCCCACCGCTTCACGCCGTACCGCTCGTGGGGATCAACACCAACCGAGCGATGCATGCCGCCGGAAATATGGATGAACCGGTACTGGTCGTCCTGCTCCCAATACCAATCTGACGACATCGCCGACAGACTCTTGAAGCGCTGCTCGCTGTCGGCCAACGCCTGCTCGGCCTGCTTTCGTGCCGTGATATCGAGGCGCAGCCCGATCACGCCGCCGTCAAGGGTTTTGCGATCCGACACCAGCAGCCAGGTTTTGTCCCCATGCAAGAACTCATAGTCACGGCCATCCGGCGCGTGATGATAATCAAGCCTGAACTTGACGTATTCGTCTTCTGACAACTCGGTGCGCGCTTCAAAACCACGCTGGAAATACGCGCGCGCAATATCGGCATAATGCGCACCCGGCACCAGCAGATCGGCGACCTCGACATAAATTTCGCGAAAACGCCGGTTGCTAAAAACAATCCGGTCGTCCGGTCCGTAAATAACAACACCGGAATCAAGATGATCAAACGCCTCGAAAATATGCCCGAGTTTGCCCTCCGCATTCTGTAGCGCTTGCTCGAGCGATCGAATCAGCGTGGTGTCGGAGGACATGGTCAAAGCCTGCGCGTATAACGGTCAGCGCTTATGATACTCGCTGACCTCTTCCTTCAAGGCGATCCACCACACTTTGCCTTTTTCCGAGTGTTTTCCACACGGTGTTTGTGTTGCAAAGCCCGGATAATCCTTGCCCAGGTTGTTCGGATCATCGCGGCGCGTGCGCGGCGGCGCAATCAGACCCTTCTCGTCACTTTCGAGCGGGAATAACCAGCAACCCATTGGTTTGTATTTCCACTTGTGCACGCCTTGTTTGACGGCAAGCGTCTGGAACGAACACTTGCCATCGTCCTCGGCAAACACACATTTGGTATGTTTAAAATGCGCCGGCTTGTTCTTGTAGCGATAGCGCCGCACCTGCGTCTTCATGCCGACCCCGTGGGCCCACTCCTCCTCGATGATGTAGTCAAGCGGCAAATGGGCAAAATGCTCGGGGAATTTCTCAACCAGCTTGTGAATTTTTCGCACTTCTTCCGGCCGCAGAAAAGCGCCGTCGCTGCAGCAAATGCCCTGACAATCACTGAGATCGCAGTAGTGGAGTTTGGTATGTTTCTTGGCGGTGGCGACAGGTGAGGTTGAAGTGGTTGTTTTTACGGCGTTTGATCTAGGCATGGTTGAGTTCGCGGATGTCGTAATTGCCGCCATTCAGGAGTTGATCCTGTCCGGCCGGGGGATGAAAAAGTGAAATGATATCCCGCGCAACGGCGGTTGCATCACGCAGCGCACCACTTTCTTTAAGGTCGCGGAAACGTGCGACCTCGGGGAAAGCCTCTTCAGTCGTGTCGCGGATGGTCGCCTGCATTGCCGTGTCGACCACGCCGGGTGCCAATGTGCAAATTGAAAGCGTCGGATCGTCAATGCGCGCCTCCTCGGCCATCACACGCGTTGCCATTTCCAGCGCAGATTTGGCGGCGCAATAGGCGGTCCATCCTCGCACCGCGCGGCGGGCCGCGCCAGAAGAAATGCCGACCACAAGCCGGCGCGCGGCAATGGAACGGGTGATATTGGCAAACGCCTTGGTGGCCAAAATCGGCGCCGTGACATTTACGGCAAAATTAGTTTCAAGTGCGGCGGCATCAATTTTGTCAAAGCGCGCAACCGGTAACACCACACCGGCATTGTTGATCAGTACGGCATACTCAAAATGCCGGCCGGCCACCAACGCAGCCAATGATGCAAACGCCTCTTCAACCGACCTCACGTTGGCAAAGTCGGCCACTATCAAGGTGTTTCGGCCATTTTTGGCCGTACCGGCGCGGCCCATCTCGACCACCATATTTTGTGGGTCGGCGGCCAATTCGTCTGCCAGTGCCCGTCCCAGCCCCCGGCTGGTGCCGGTCACAACAAAAATGTTCATCGGTTTATCCTAATCAAGACTTGCCGCAATAACAGCCGCAAGTCCGGTCAACAACAGATCGGTAATGCCCGAATCACCATCAACGTCATTCATGTCAGACCAATTTTTGGACGGTGCGGCGGCCGGATGTTGGCGCGGCGGATATGGCGGAATCGTCGGCCGATCAACCGTTGCCACCGGACGTCGCACCCGTGCATCGAGTTCTGCAAGCGCGGCGGCAACCGCGTTTTCATCCAGCACGGAGACTGGTGCGCCACAATGTTTGCAGGCGGGATCGTGGGCAATATCGACCCCCGCGCCACAACTGGAGCAACGGATTTGCCTGACCTTTGCGCTCAGCGCCGTCAACTCAACAGGCGTCAGGGTGCGGACAAAATTCTTCTCCCGCAAAAACTGCACAAAACTAATCAAGCGGCCGTGTCCTTGCGGGCAACGAAAATATGAAAACCGGCCGGTTCGCGTGACATCGTTGGTCTGTCGTAAGGCCTCCCGGCAAGCCGGGCACTTGCCGGTGAGCGATACGATGGTACGGCTTTCAGCGCGATGCGCATGAATCAACCGGAAAAAATCCATCACCGATTGCGCCGATAGCGAGGTACTTTCCAAATGGTCAAACCAGATCATGTGGCAGGACCAACAGACGTCGATTTCGACCGACGTGCCGATATGCGACGCCAATCGCGTTGCCGTCATCGATGCACTGCAGCTTGGGCAATTCACGGCCATTGGCAAAACGACTACAAGCCGAGGGCGGCAATACCGGCCGAAGCAATCGCGGCGTCGTCCGATGATTTCACGCCGGAAACCCCGACCGCACCAATGGTCTCACCATTGTGCAAAATTGGCACGCCACCTTCGAGGAAGGTAATGCCCGGCATCGACAGTGCGGCGACCCGGCCGTTGGCAATCACATCTTCATCGAGTTTGGTGGCGCGGCGGCGGACGGCGGCACTATATGCCTTACCCTGTGAAATCTTGATGCTGGCCTGCGCGCAGCCGTCAAGCCGCAAAAAACCGAGCAAATGCCCGCCGTCATCAACCACGCTGATACACACGGCCCAATTATTCTGGGTGGCGTGGACTTCGGCAGCATCAAGGATCTTCCTGGCGTCATCGCAGGTCAGGTAACTTTTTGTTTTCATATCGGCAGTGTTGGGTGTGGGCGGGGGCGTTTGTAAGACTACATTCTACGAGGCAAATCTGAACATTCACACTTTTATTAGGGCCGTTTATGCCCGACCGAATAAATAGCGTTTTCGCTTTGCCGCGTCAAAGTGTTCAATGGCATAACGCAACGTGGTCCGTGGCATTTGTTGATAATGGCGCTTCAGGAATGACTCCAGCGGTTCCACGCCGACACGTTTACCGACTTCCCGCAACATCCAGCCGACCGCTTTTTGTACCAGCGGCTGGTCGTCATCCAGCAGCAGCCCGGCAATTCGAAACGTTTCCTTGAATTCGCCGCGTTTGATCGTGTGGAAGGTTGCCAGCATGGCGATGCGTCTTTCCCACAGCGACGCCGACGTTGCCAGTTTGGTCAAAATCGTCTTGCGTTCAACCGGTTTGTCTGCAAGCCACCCGCCAACAATTTGCTCGGCGGACATATCGACCAGATCCCAATTGTTGATAAACCCCGTGTTGCGAAGATAGAGACGGAAGATCATTGCCTGTGTGGCCGGATCACTCCGTTGAAACCGCCGTACCAGCAGAATCAGCGCGAGTGACCTGGCCTCGTGCCAACCCGACTTCAGCAGCGGCAATGCGACTTCAACGGCCGTGTCACCGACGTCGCGGGCAACGTCGCCGGCAATCTTGCGCAGCATCGGCATCCGGATGCCGATAAACCTGTCCCCGGCGCCATAGCCGTCTGGGTCGGTCTTAAAGAAGTGTTGTGCACGGGCGGCAATTTGTTTGCCGGCCGCTGTCCGACCGAGTGCAATCAACGTGTTCAGCACCGCGCCGGCGGTCGGTGTTGCCGCCCTGCGGCGCGCAACCGGCGCTACGGTGCGACGGCGGGTTTGACGCGTTGCCATGCCTGCTCCAACGCCGCGCCCGTCTTGTAGTGCGGCACCCGTAACAGCAATCGCTTGTAGCGCTGAATGGTTGCGTTGCCACCCGCGACTTCATCTATCCAGAATTGGTTGGCGAGCAACAGGTTGGCTTTTCCATCCATCATGAAATACTGCTTCGATGCTTGACCGCCAAAAATGAAAAGTTTGCCGTCGATGATCTGCCAAGTATCAGCGTCGCCACCCCACGGAATAGCATAAACAATACCGTTGGCGCAAAAACCACCAAACTGCGGTATGTAGCGTGACGGCGCTTGTATAAATGCCAACTTGTTTGCTTCATTGTCAAATCGGTAGGTCACGCCGTCGTGGTCCGTCTTGATGTCGGGTTTTCCGCGCAAATGCCTGCCGATGGCATGGTAGGCAACCGGGTCGTAGCCGTTGAGCATCAACCGGTTGTCATTGCCATCCGCACTGACGTTATACGGGCCGAGTCTGGCGGCATCGGTGGCAGCACAGCCCGCCATCAGCATGACCAGCGCGATGGTCACCAAGTGTCGCGTCAACGCCATTGCCGAATTCGAATTCACCACGCACCTCACTATTTGGCCGGCGCCGCTGGTGGTACCACTTTTGCCGGCTCGCGTGCCGGCGGCGACGGCGCGTTATCTTTGCCATCCGACGATACGGCGCCCGGTGTCGCCGCGGTCGTCGCCACCGGCGGCGTGGCAGCGGCGGCGGTCCTTTCCGCCAGCGCCTTCAGTTGGGCCAGACTGGCGTCAACATCTTTGCCCATCATTTGATCCATGAATAGGCCGAAATACCTAAGGAACGGGTTGTTGCCAAGATCACCTTCGATGGTCCAAACCACGTTTGTGGCGGCGTCGCCGGTTGATGCCAACACCAGGCTACCGCTCAACACCAATGATGTGTCGGCCAGTTTCAAGCGGTAAACGAGTTTTTGCATTGACACCTCGTCAACAAACTCCATCTCACCGTTGCCTTCCTGCTTTGACTGCCAGGCCCATTTGGCACCCTTGCCTGCACCGACACCGCTGAAAGTCATCAGCATGCTTTTGTCACGCTGCGCCCAAACGCTCCACTGTTGCCAGTTGGCGAGCGCAGAAACCAATGGATAGACCACCACGACCGGGGCGCTGACAGCAATGGCGCGTTCAACCTTGAACTGTCTGGGCAGCATAAACCCGATCAATAGCACCACGATCACCACCAACAACAATCCAAACACGATCTTCTTGATTATCGCCACACTGACTCCGGTCTCATTCAAATTGGCAGCCTGCAGGTCATTTTGCATTTTACCCGCACGGCCGGATGGCGTAACCATCCGAAAAATCGTCAGCGTTTTCTGGCCGGCACTTTTACCTCGCGCCGCCACGGTGCGTCAGCAAATGTCTCAACCAAAAAATTCACAAACGCCGCGACGCGGGGGCTCTTGTGCCGGCCATGCGGATAAACGGCGGAAAGTGGCAGCGGTTCAACGTGATGACTGTCAACCAGAATCGGCACCAACCAGCCGGCGCGGATACCGTCGCCGACGATGACGTCGGTCAGGCGAATGATGCCGACGCCGGTTGCAGCAAGCTGCAACAGCGCCTCGGCATTGTTGGCAGACACATTGCCCTTCACATCGATGTGTTCAACCGCATTCGCCTCACCCTTGCCGCCGACAATATCAAACGGCCAGCGGCGCAGCTGTGGTGCGCCGGATATTGAAATGCAGTTATGCTGCAATAAGTCGGCCGCACGCTTTGGTGTACCGTGTTTTTTGAGATATGCGGGTGACGCGCATATCACCCGGTGCAGATCACATATTTTTTTCGCGATGAGCGACGAGTCCCGCAGCACGCCGTATCGAATGGCGACATCGGCTCCCTCGTCGACAAGGTCGACCAGACGGTCGGTGACCGTAAGATCGAGTTCGATTTGCGGATAACGATCGAGAAACTTCGGCAGCGACGGTGCCAGCTGGTGCAGACCGAACGCCGAACCGACATTCACCCGCAGCAGGCCCTTCGGATGCGCAGAGAATCGCGTGACTTCCGCCTCGGCGTCCGCGATCTCCATCAAAATTCGTCTGGCGTTCGCAAAATACGCCTCGCCTTCGGCCGTCAGTGCCAGCCGGCGCGTGGTCCGGTTCATCAGCCGGACACCGAGCCGATCCTCGAGGCGCGTTGTCAGTTTAGACAGCGCCGACGGGGTCAGGTCAAGATCCCTTGCGGCGGCTGAAAAACCGCCCAACTCAACCGCCCGTACAAACGCCTTCATTTCGCCCGGTGTATCCATCGCTCCCCCTGTGGAAAATGCCCGACATGCCAAATGCCCCGGCCCGGCTTGTGAATATATTTCAATAATATTATGCCACTTAGACTAATTGTATATTTTTTGGCGGGTAATCATAATAATGTTGTTGGCGCTATGTGTCGTCTCAAGCGTCGGCAAACGTCACTAAACGAGAAAGCCATGAACATCGCAAAGCTGAACATTAAGGAAAACGCCCGCCAATTGCGGCGTCTTGAAATCGCGCGGATCACGCAGTCATTGTTTGCCGCGATTACCGACGCCATGCGCGTCGATCATGAAAGTCGTTTGCGCCGCACCGCGCGTGCCGTCCCGCGTTTGCGCAGCATCAACGGCACGCCGGCCTAGTCGGCCGGACTGTTACCGTTGCCAGTAAGGGCCGGCGTTGCAATGCGGGCGATATAATGGCGGGCGAACCATTCGCTGCGACCGCCCTGAAATGCCCGACATGAAACAAACGAAACAACCACCCGGCACCGATCCCAAAAACGGAAAATCCAAAGTTCGCCTGTCGAAAGACACGGCACGATTGGTTGCCCTGTGTGATTCGGCGGTGGACGCCGGCAGTCGTACCGAAGAGCAATTTTGGTCGGGCAAAATTGAATTGCTGGTGACAGAGCTGATGGAACGGGGCAATGATGTCACCCTCGAGGCGGCGCTTGAACATACCCATCAACGCAATCCCGCCGCACATGAAATTTTGGCATCCTCTTGTGAAGCGGCCGCAGAAACCTGTCAAATCGCCGTTGATGGCGGGGTGCGGCAGGCACTATTGGTCTCAATCCCGCTCATCGTCTGGTCAAAATACCTGATTCCGTCCGGCGATATTTCCGAGGCCGCCATCGCGCCCATCCGGACCCATTTGTTCGGCCACATCCTTAGCCACAATGTGTCGGTTTGCATCAACCCATTTTTCTATGCGATTGACCACCTTCCGCGCGGCTTTTCCGATACCCGCAAATTACTCAAGCTGATGGCAAACGCCGCGATCGCCGGTGGGCCGGCGGAAATCGACTATTCCAAGCTGGGTGGCGCCGCAGAACTCCCGGCCGATGTGCGCTTTATTCTTGCCGTTGTTGTCGCAAAAAGCGGCGAGCCGTTTTTCCAGTGGCAGGAAGTTGACGATGACGCGGACAAGAATACCCGCGCAAATTGTCTGGACAGGTGGAATAGGCAATCACGCGGCCATTTGGCGGCACTGGTTCCGGGTTGTGAATTCGAGGCGGGTCTGCCAAACGCATTTTTTGCCAACTGTCGCGAATCAGACTTGCGGGTTCGTCCGCATTCGCTGGCCGCAGTGGTGTCTGGCATGGCGACTCTGTTAGAGACATCAACTGCCGGCATGGCCGCGGTTGTCGCCGGCGTTGGTGACGGCCAGATCGACGAATATCGTGTCAGCATCACCCGCAAAGGGCAAAACGACGTGTTGAACGGCGTGGTTTGGCCGCTTTATGGTGAGGAAGATGATGACACCAACCCAAGCCCGCGTCACGCTATCGAGACGCTGCTAAAGGATCAAGCAATCGGCGAAGTCACATTGCTCGACGGCGTTTTGCCGCCGGAATATTGTGATGATTGTGGTGCGCCGCTTTTTTATACCCACGATGGCGAGGCGGTACACGCTGAAATGCCTGAAGACGTCGATCACCCGACCACGCATTTTCATTGACCCGGCGACGGCGAGCCCGCCAATTGGCGCTATCACCTAAAATATGCCGAGCTTTCCGGCAATCGCGCCCATGATGCCCGATACGCCAAACAGCACCGTCATCGATAGCGCGACAAAAACCGACGCGTTCTGCTCATCGATTAGCATCACCTTTTGCACGCCGATCCAGAACAGGATGAAGCTGTGGATCATCGCCGCCATCGAAATGACGATGTTGATCGGAATGAACAACAAAATCCCGGACAGCATGAGGGGAATCGAGCCGTACACCGCCACATTCATCGCCTGCAGAAAATTTCGCCGCGGGCGGTTGGCCGTCATGAGCATAAAAAAAATAAACCCGATCAACATCACCGTGACGATTTCAAAGGCGAAGTTCATGACACCGATGTTAAAGATTCTAAATTTCGCGACACGATAGCCATGACCGCCGTCCCAGGCCAGGTCAAATTGATTCATCCCGACGATGGTCGCCAATGGCGTCAGCAGTGCCAGCGGTATGAGGTAGCGGAGTACCAGCTCGTTGATCGATGACGGATGCGCCGCGATCGCGTCAAACTCGCGGCTTGGCGACAACAAAATTCCTTTGATACGTGCAAACATTTTGGCTCTTTTCCGGCAGATCAATGCCGGCGTTGTGAGGCGATTGGTGCGCTTGTTTGCGTCATGCTGCGCGCAGGCGCATTGTCTACCGGCTGACTTGCACGACCATGATCGTGTTACAACGGCACACGCCGGAACACAACCGCAGCCACTTTTCAGATAACCAGCAAGCGACTTTTTTGACCTCCGGCTGAACACCAACGACCCGTCATGCTCGGCTTTCGCGCCGGCGAACTATTTTGACGGCGGCGATTGAGGCGCCTTGAATCGATCCAGCCAGGGCTTCCAATCAATCGGCCCGTCGTCAAAACGTTTCTTCAAATTCTTCAACACATTCGGCCAGGCATTCCGGAAATAGTCAAACGCCTTGTCCCACTCATCGCCGTCACCCCAGCCAACATGATGCAGCGAAACATCGGTGAGCAGATCACCACGCGGGCTGAATCGCACAATCACGACCGTGCGCTGTTTGCGCGCATTGGGCAGCGATGGCGGCGCATTCCAGGTAAAGGAAATCATCTTCTTATCTTGGATGGCCAGAAACCGCATATCGTCCGCCCCCCCGCAGCCCGATCGGGGCGGATGGCAGCATGTAGACCTCAAAAGCACCGTCGACCTTTGCCTCAATTTTTGCATCCGGCGCAAAAAATGTTTTGATGCCCGCCGTGGTGGTCCACGCATTCCAGACCTCATCAAGCCCCGCCTTGACGGTGATCTTTTCGTTGATTGCGCGCTCTTGTGCGACGACCGGCAAACAAACAAACAATATCCCCAACAACAACGGCAAGAACCTGTTCATGACGCGCTCCTGATCATTTTGTGCAGCCTGTCGACCGCCTGTTGCAGTCGATCAATCGGCTGGGTGTAAGCAATGCGGATATGTCGTTCCGGGTGGTTGTTGCCGAAGTCGCGCCCTGGCGTGATGGCGACGTGTGCTTTCTGCAATATACGCCGCGACAGCAAAAAACTGTCGTCGGCAATCGCCGAGGAATCGGCGTAGAGATAGAACGCCCCCTGTGGCACAACCGGGATCTTGAAACCAAGCCCGGTTAATGCAGGCATCAGAAAGTCACGCCGCCGGTGCAGTTCTTCCCGGCGCGCCTCCAGAATGGCAAGCGTGTCATTGTCGAACGCCGCGTGTGCGGCGAATTGCGCCGGTGCTGACGGCGAAATAAACAGATTCTGCGCAAGTGTTTCGACGTGCCGCAAATAGGCCTCCGGCACAACCATCCAGCCCAAACGCCAACCGGTCATCTGAAAATATTTGGAAAAACTGTTGATGACAAAAATGTTCTCGGCGCCGTCGAGTGCAAGCGCCGTTGAGGCGCCAACATCGTAGGTCAAACCCTGATAAATCTCATCAACGATCAGTGTTCCGCCGCGTTGCGTTGTCGCGTCAAGAATCAATTGCATCTCCGCGCGGCCAACCGTCGTTCCGGTTGGATTCGACGGCGATGCCACCAGCGTTGCCACGCTATGCGCCGACCAATTGGAATCAACGTGGTGGCCGGTCAATTGGTAATCCGAGTCCGCACCAACCGGAATGGTCAGCGGCACCCCGTCCATGGCGCGCACAAAATGACGGTTGCATGGATAGCCGGGATCCGCCATCAAGACTTCGTCACCGTGATTGAGCAATACGCCAAACGCCAGCATCAATGCCGCGCTTGATCCCGCAGTGACGATGATCCGCCGCGGGTCAACCGCAACACCGTATTTGGCAGCATAGAACCCGGCGATTTTTTCACGCAAGCTCCACATGCCGCACGCCGAGGTGTAGTTCATCGGGTTCAGTTCCAGCGCCCGACGCGCGGCGTCGATGATCGGCCCAGGCGTGGGGAAATCCGGCTCGCCAATTTCCATATGAATCACATCGTGTCCGGCGGCTTCGAGCTGGCGTGCCTGCGATTGTATTTCCATCACCTCGAAGGGCGCGATGTGCGACATGCGATTGGCGAGTCGAATCTTGTTGGTCATCTTGTTGTTCATTAATTGCCGCCGCTATCGCTGTTTATCAAGTGCTTCCCACATTTTGCCGACCCGTTTTACACTCACCGGGACCGGTGTACGCAACTCCTGCGCAAACAACCCCACCCGCAATTCCTCGATCGCCCACCGATATTCTTGTGCGGCCGGTTCGAGCGACGATGCCACCGACAGGTAATGCTGCCACAACGGGCGGATTTGCTTGAAGTTTTCCAGATCGCGTTCCATCGCACCCTGGCGCGCCTTGTTCAAGCGCATCAGCATCGCTTTAAGATAACGTGGGTAATGCAGCAACTGCGCCGACGGCGTCTGACGTAAAAAGCCCGGCCCGAACAGATGCCGGACTTGATCCAAAACATCGGCGCCGATATGCTCCCATCCCTTCACATATCGTTCATCACAAAGCTTGCGCACGTCCGCAACCAGCGTCAACGACTCGTCAATGGCGCTGACAATCGCCGCCGTGCGCGCCACCAACCGCGCCCTGCCATCGACCAGCCGCTGCTTGAAGTTTGCGACATCACGCACATCAGCGTCGTCAACGTCGACAAAGGCGGCACGCAATCCGGCAAACAGCAGCTCCTGCCGCAGGGCTTCTTGCGCGTGGTTCTTTGCCTCGGGAAAAAAGGTCGAGAACTGAAAGGCGGCGACCGGTGAAACCTTGATGCCACGCTCGCAAGACTTGACGTGATCCGGCAGTGACAATGCAAAAAGCCTTGTCAGGCCTTGTGTTTGAGCCATTTTTGCCTGAAGAAGCTCGTCGAATATGGCGATTGACACCGTGGCACCCTTGTCTACGAATGCCGGAAAACCGTCATAACGGATGGCGTTGCGTTCAAAGTTGATGGTCTCAGGCAGTTCGTTCAAATCCTGCGGCCAGCCAAGCAGACCGTCCTGCTCCATCCGATTGCGATGCAGCGTTGAGAACACGGTTTTAGAGGCATCCGCAAACTGCGCGCGCAACCCGGCAAAGTCACGCGACATCGC
>JANPDI010000198.1:0-6646 GCA_031431435.1 Burkholderiales bacterium | reverse complement strand
CTAATGCCTGCGCGCAATCCACAACCCAACCCAGAAGACCTACCCACGACCGGAAAGTGTAGCTGACTAATGCCTGCGCGCAATCCACAACCTGGTATAACGCTTGTACATTTGGAACGTAGTGTAGCTGACTAATGCCTGCGCGCAATCCACAACGCTTTTGATCGCGACCCACAAGGGGTCACATCAAAAGCGTAGCGCTTGCGCGCTACCGTTCAGCAGAAAAAAGATGCGGCACGGGTCAAACCACAGCCTCGCATTGATCAAATACCGAAAATCATTCATACGGGTCCGATCATTCCCGCGATATTGGTTACACAGCGTTACAGACTGACACCAATAGCAGGGCTAGAATCAGATGGTGATTACGTAGCAACTTCATCAGCCAGCACAAGGCAAACCGCACCATGGCCAATTTTCCGCAACCGCTCGGCTATCGACACCGTGCCAGCATCGCTGCCTTGGTGATGCTGCTCGCTGCCTGCGGCGGCGGCGGCGGTGGGGGCAGCGCAACCACCCTACCACCACCGCCACAAGTCACGCCGCCAACCGACGGCACGATTCGTGTTTCAGCAGCGTCACCGTTTGCCCCCAACTGTGCCGAGAGCGGCAGCTTGCTGTACGACAACGCCGAAGTCGAACCATTTATCGCGGCCAATCCGACCAACATCAATAACCTGATCGCCGTCTGGCAGCAGGATCGCTGGTCGAATGGGTCCGCGCAGGGTTTGGTCGCTGGTTATTCATTTGACGGCGGCGTCACGTGGACCAACAATAGCGCACCATTTTCGGTTTGTGCTGGCGGCAACGTCACCAACGGCGGCAACTACTTGCGTGCCACCGATCCGTGGGTGACTTTCTCACCAAACGGCACCGCCTATCAAATGGCACTGGCAACCTCGGGCGGCGCGTTCGCGGCGGGTGGCAAAAACGCGATGTTGGTGGCGCGATCGACCGACGGTGGCAGGACCTGGGGCGCCATCACCACCCTCATCCTCGATAATGATGACGCCTTCAACGACAAAAATTCGATCACCGCCGACCGACTCAACAGCAATTATGTTTATGCGGTTTGGGACCGGCTCGGTGCACAGGGCGGCGGCGCGACCTATCTTGCACGCACCAGCAATGGCGGGCAAAGTTGGGAGGCCGCGCGAAACATTTATGACCCCGGCTTGCGCAGCCAGACCATCGGCAACATCGTCGCCTCGTTACCATCGGGCGTCATTGTCAATTTCTTCACACAAATCGACAGTATTGGCGGCGTGGCATCGTCGAGCCTGAATGTGATTCGGTCCAGCGACAACGGCACCACCTGGGGCAATCGTATTCGAATTGCCGAGTTGTTTTCCGCCGGCACCCGCGATCCTGAAACCGGAACCGCCGTGCGTGACGGTGGCGGCATCGGTTCGATCGCGGTGGCGCCCAACGGCAACCTGCACGTTGTCTGGCAGGACAGTCGCTTTAGCAACGGTGCGAGGGAGCAAATTGCATTGTCAACATCCCAAGACGGGGGGCTGACCTGGTCAGCCCCTGCGCGAATAAATACCAACACCGCGATTGCGGCATTCACGCCCAGTGTTGCCGTGCGCGCTGATGGCACCATCGGCGTGACCTATTACGATTTGCGCGCCAACACGCCCGACCCCGCCACCCTGCTGACAGATTATTGGCTGGCGCGTTCGCGCGATGGCGTCAATTGGACCGAGGTACGGGTGTCAAATACGTTTGACCTCGCCAACGCACCCGTATCAAACAATCGCGGCTATTTCATCGGCGACTATCAGGGCTTGGTGGCGGCCGGCAATGTCTTGATGCCGTTGTTTGTGCGAACCAACGCCGGCAACACCAACAATCGGACCGATGTATTCACCTCGCGGGTTGATGCCAACACTGGCACGGCCAGCCCCGGCATATCGTCTCCATCCGAGATGGCGATGGCATATATACCGGATGCCGATGCGCGCCGGCGCAACAGCGACAACCTCATTCAAAAACTCGAATACCGACGACCCGGTTGGTGGCGGCGTCTCAGTGGAAACCGCGCCCCCTGATTCAGCATCTGGCGCAAGCCGCGTAATGACTGTTTACAAGTCTGGCGACGGACAGTAGAGTGCCCTCATAAACAAAAATAAAGGGGGCAGCATGCTCGACGCAATTGATAAATTTGTGCCGCAACGGTATTGGACCTGGCTGCTGATCGCCGCGTTTGCCGTTTTGTGCGCTGCGTTTGCGCTCAGCCAACCACTTTGGTGGCTGCCGGCGCTGGCATTTTTTGGGCTGGCCATGGTCGGCATTGTTGATTACAACCAGCCGCATCAGGCGATCCGGCGCAATTACCCGGTGCTGTCGCACTTCCGTTTTTTCTTTGAATTTGTGCGGCCGGAAATCCGCCAGTACTTCATCGAGTCCGACACCGAAGAGTTGCCGTTTTCGCGCGCCCAGCGCGCCATCGTTTATCAGCGCGCCAAGGGGGTCTCCGACAAACGTCCATTCGGCACACAAATCAATGTTTATGCGCCGCTCTACGAATGGATCAATCACTCGATCGCGCCAACCGATATCGACAGCCATGACTTTCGTATCACGGTCGGTGGCCCCACTTGCACCAAACCCTATTCCGCGTCTGTTTTTAACATTTCGGCGATGAGTTTTGGCGCGTTGTCGTCCAACGCCATCTTGTCATTAAACGAAGGTGCCAAGCGCGGCAATTTTTATCACGACACCGGTGAAGGCTCGATTTCGCGCTACCACCGCGGTTTTGACGACCACGGTGGCGGCGACATTGTTTGGGAAATCGGCTCGGGCTACTTTGGCTGCCGCAACCCGGACGGCACGTTTAATGCGGATAAATTCGCGGCCAATGCCGCGTCCGACCAGGTCAAGATGATCGAAATCAAACTTTCACAGGGGGCCAAGCCGGGACACGGCGGCGTGCTACCGGGCGCCAAGGTCACCGCCGAAATTGCCGAGGCACGCGGGGTCAAAATCGGCGAGGACTGTATCTCCCCGGCGCGGCATTCGGCGTTTTCAACGCCGATCGAGTTGCTCGAATTTGTGGTGACGCTGCGCGAATTGTCCGGCGGCAAGCCGGTCGGCATCAAGCTTGCCATCGGCCACCCGTGGGAATGGTTTTCGATTGCCAAGGCCATGCAGTTGACCGGTATTACGCCCGACTTTATTGTTGTTGACGGTGGTGAAGGCGGCACCGGTGCGGCACCGATGGAATTCACCGACCACGTTGGCGCGCCATTGCGCGAGGCGCTGATGCTGGTGCACAACACGTTGATCGGTGTGAATCTGCGCGACCGCATTCATTTGGGCGCGTCCGGCAAGATCATCACGGCATTCGATATCTCACGCACACTGGCGATGGGTGCCGATTGGTGCAATTCGGCGCGGGGCTTTATGTTTGCGCTGGGCTGTTTGCAGGCACAGACGTGTCACAGCGGCAATTGCCCGACCGGTGTCGCGACCCAGGATCCAAAACGCATGCGGGCACTGGTGGTGCCGGAAAAGTCCGAGCGCGTTTTTCAGTTTCATCAAAATACCCTGAAGGCGCTCAAAGAGTTGCTGGCCGCCGCCGGGCTGACACACCCTTCACAACTCGGGCCGGAACACGTGATTCGACGCGTCTCGTCGACCGAAGTCCGGTCGCTGGCGGCGTTGCACGTTTGGGCGCGTCCCGGTGAGTTGTTGTCCGGACAGCCCGAGCATCCGGTTTTCAAGGTGTTCTGGGACGTTGCCCGTGCCGACACGTTTGCCGCGCCAGAGAGCGTATTGACGGTCTATGGTACCAAGGCACGTTGAGCGTTTATCATCAAATCGTCATATCCCCGATGCCGGTAAACCAAATGGCAGGGACCGACGTTAAGTCCAGATTGACGCGCATTGGCCTGCTGCAGTTGGCAACAAACGTTATTGACAACCGTCGCCAGCTACAATGACCAGCGCCAAACCGCCGCTAAACTTCTTTCAGGAACAACCATGCGTAAATTGATCACTTCACAACAACTTCTTGCCGTACTGGCGACCGGCGCAACACTGCTGATGGCGACACCCGCCATTGTCAACGCCCAAGCCGTCGCACCGTCAACCCCTGCCGCCGCACCTGCTGCCGCGCCTGCAGCAGCACCGGCAAAAGCCGCTGCACCGACGGCAAAAGTTGAAAAATCCACCGCCGCTAAACCGAAAAAAGCCGCTACCAAGAAAAAGAAGGCCAAAAAGGCCGCAGCACCAAAACAATAACAAGCCGTTGAACAAAACAAAAAGAGCGCCGTGAGGCGCTCTTTTTGTTGCTGCATCCACAACGGTCAAAAGGCTATTTCAGCGCCTTGAATCGTACCCGCTTGGGTCGTGAACCCTCTTCGCCTAGTCGGCGTTTCTTGTCGGCTTCGTATTCGTTGTAGTTGCCGTTGTAGAACACCCATTGTGAATCGCCCTCACACGCCAGGATGTGCGTGGCGAGCCGATCGAGAAACCACCGGTCGTGTGATATCACCATGACAGTACCGGCAAACTCCTGCAACGCATCTTCGAGTGCGCGCAACGTTTCGACGTCAAGGTCGTTGGACGGCTCGTCAAGCATCAACACATTGCCGCCCTTGAGCAGCGTGATGGCCAAATGCAGGCGACCGCGCTCGCCACCGGAAAGCTTGCCCACCAATTTTTGCTGGTCGGCGCCTTTGAAGTTGAAGCGGCCGATGTAGGCACGCGACTGCATTTCAAATTTACCGACCTGCACAATGTCAGACCCGCCCGAGACGGCTTCCCAGACATTTTTGTCGTTTTCCATGGCGTCACGTGACTGGTCAACAAACGCCAGATTCACGGTCGGCCCGACTTTGACTTCGCCTGAATCCGGCTTTTCGTCACCGCGAATCATTTTGAACAATGTCGATTTACCGGCGCCGTTGGGGCCGATCACGCCGACAATCGCACCCGGCGGGATCTTCATCGACAAGTTTTCAATCAACACGCGGTCACCAAATGACTTGGTGACGTTGGTGAACTCAATGACTTCATTGCCGAGGCGCTCGGCGACCGGAATGAAGATCTCACTGGTCTCGTTGCGCGTCTGGTATTCGTAGCTGGATAACTCCTCGAAACGCGTCATGCGCGCCTTCGATTTGGCCTGGCGGCCTTTCGGATTTTGTCGCACCCACTCAAGTTCTTTTTTCAAGTTGCGCTGACGGGCCGACTCGCTCGATTCTTCCTTTTGCAGCCGGTCGGTCTTTTGATCGAGCCAGCTCGAATAATTGCCCTTCCAGGGAATGCCCGATCCGCGATCCAATTCCAAAATCCATTCGGCGGCGTTGTCGAGGAAATAACGATCGTGGGTGACCGCCACCACGGTGCCCGGATATCGCGCCAAAAACTGCTCCAGCCAATCGACGCTCTCGGCATCCAAGTGGTTGGTCGGCTCGTCGAGCAACAACATATCGGGTTTGGACAACAACAACTGGCACAAGGCAACGCGGCGTTTCTCACCGCCGGACAGATTGCCGACAATTGCATCCCACGGTGGCAAGCGCAACGCATCCGCGGCAATTTCAAGTTGTGCATCGGCTGAGTCGCCGTCACCGGCGGCAATGATCGCCTCCAGTTTGGCCTGCTCTTCGGCCAGCGCGTCAAAATCCGCACCGTCTTCGGCATAGGCGGCATACACCTCGTCGAGGCGTTTCTTGGCGGCAAGCACGCCGCCAAGACCTTCTTCAACCGCCTCGCGCACAGTCAAGGCGTTGTTCATCGGCGGCTCCTGCTGCAAATAGCCGATTTTGATGCCGGGCATCGGCACCGCTTCGCCTTCAATTTCTTTATCGACACCCGCCATGATTTTCAGCAGCGTTGATTTGCCGGCGCCGTTTGATCCCAGCACGCCGATTTTGGCGCCGGGGAAAAAAGACAAGGTGATGTTTTTGAGGATTTGCCGCTTCGGGGGGACGATTTTTCCCACCCGATTCATGGTGTAAACGTACTGTGCCATTCTTTGCTTTCACGTCAGAGATTCATTCAGCCGCTATTTTGCCAGTGTGAGCGCGTAAACGCGGATTCGGTCGAAGCATTTTTCAGCGCTCCAATCATAAACATTGATAAAAAACCTGATTGCAAAGTCCTTTCCTGGCAAGGCGTTTCACGCATTTCTGCCTGAAACTGTCCGTCTTTAAAAGACCTTTGAATCTGGGTCATTTGCCGCTTTTCCCCGTTAATATGGCAAAGACGCAGGGAAACGAGATGGATGACGCAAATAAACCACCCGCCGGGCAAAAGCCAAAACCAACGCTTGAAGAACAAATTGCGGCGCTTGAAATCGACTGCAAATTTCGTCAGATGAAGGTTCGCCAAGCCTCCAAGATGAAAGACGTCGCACAACTGGCCGCCGTGGTGATCCGTGGTGAAGCCACGTCACATCAATCCGAAATTCGCGGTCTTAAACAACTCGAGCTCGCTTGTGAAGCACGCATGCGTGAATTGATCGGCTCGCACATGCTGGAGCTGCGCAATTTGCGCGATCTCCCGCTGTTTATCCAGATGCGCAGTCATTATCAACACCGCGAATGGGTGTTTCTAAAGGGTCCCTTTCCAATGTTGTTTCGGGAAGCCGACGGCGAAGCCGAACGCATTGAACGCCATTTGACGCGTGAAG
>JANPDI010000197.1:0-9011 GCA_031431435.1 Burkholderiales bacterium | reverse complement strand
TTGAGTTCCTTGTCGGCCCACGCCAGCATCTTCAGATCGTCTTCGACCGGGTGCGAGCGGAACCAGTCGATGTATTTGTAACCGGTGATCCCCGCTTCGCGCATCGGGCACCAGATTTCGATGGTCCATTCGTACAGCCCGAGTTGCTCGTAGATCCAGTCGAACGTACCCGAGATAACGTCCTTGGGATGGTAACGAAACTCGTGATACACACTGATCGCGGGGTAGCCCGTGAGCGCGGCACCTTTTTCGCCCTGCTTCTGATATGCCCACAAATCTTCCGCCGGCATTTCCTCATCCGGTTGTGTCGAGAACGGCCGCAACAACACCCCGCTCCAGGTGTGGAAAGATAGCCCGGCGCAAATATTGTTGTGATGCGTGATGAAATGCACCACTGACCGCACTTCCGGCTCTGATGTCGGATACGGGCCGGCACCGAGTTGTTCAAACTCCTGACGCCAGCCGGCGGGAAAGTTGCGGTTCAAATCCAGCCCCTGCTTGTCGCGATTTACCTTGACCGTATAGCCGTCGTAATCACGCAGCGTTCCCTCCGGCATTAAACGGTAATAAGTGCCGCCATATTCGTCCGGCTCACGCGCAACCATCAGGCGCGGCTCGGTTGGATGACACTTCCAATTACCGTTGGCGTCGGCAATACGCATCGACAGAATACGACCATCACCATCCACGTCGCCGATGTCCAGCCCTTCAATCGGGTCATCCTCAAAGGGATAGGTGCGGGTCGACGAGCGGATGATTTTTGGTGTGTCGCGCATCGCCCATTCGGCACCGTCCGGATTCATGCGCGGACAAATGTAGATGGTGCGGGTGTCCAGGCAGCGGGTGATGTCGTCGCGTTTGCCGTATTGCTTGACCAGCAGGTCGATAAAGTACAGCGCCGCCACCCCACCCGCCAATTCGCTCGAGTGAATGTTGGCATCGACCCAATAGGCGGGCTTGTCAGCAGCGACGCCGGATGCCGTATTGGTGGCCGAAATTACCCAGATATCCCGGCCTTCATGGCTTTTGCCAATCGACTCAATTGCCAGAAGCGCCGGGAAGGCCGCGACATATGCATGCAAAATTTGGGTGAACGCATCGTAGCGATAAAAACGGTCAAAGCGGACGTCGGTTAGATTCATGGCTCTTTGTCGGGAGGAGGAAATGGAGATGCACGGAAATTATTGGCGGGATGGTGTCTTTTTTAACATTTTCGCATTCATTTCAGTCACTTCACGTGAACTTTTTGCCGTTTTGGAGTCTCATGCGGGTATCAGGCGTTTATCAACGATCGTGCGAACATGTGCGCCCACCCGGTCGTTTGGTTTCGCCACCCCCCCCTGCACGTAATTCTGACCACAACGATATGTTTTGGCTTTTTTTCCGTAACGCGTAATCGTTCGGCTTTCCGGATTTGCCAAAATTTCCAGCACAAACCGTTTTTGGACATCACATGAGAATCGTTTTAACCAGTGTTTCATTTACCCTTATTCTGATCGCGGCGGCACTTGCGGCACCGATTGCGCACGCCAAACCGATTGCGTACGCCGACGGCACCACGTTCATGCACGAGCGTGATCGCAATACATTACAAACTGATTTGTTCTATGCACCAACCTATTGGTGGTCAATCGGCCTGGCGCGATCAGAGATGCAGTCGGATGACAAATTGCGACAAATGGAAGCCAGCTACGCACAGGTCAATTTTTTGCTCAAGCGCTGGAACCTGCCAGATGCCCAGGGTAATATTTTTGCCTCGTTCGGCAGCGGCATCGTCAACAGTAGCAAGGAAAGTGTTGTCGGTCTGGCACACCCCGGGCACGTGATTTCGCAGCGTGCGCAATACAGTGAAAACGGCAATCGCTTCGCTTTGCAGGGCGACTTCGAAACGCGGCAGATATACACGTCATTTAAGGTCGATGTGCAGCAAACGCCGTTGTTTTTCGAGCGCACCGATACCGGGCAAATCGGCTTTTCACCGTTTGCGCACGACTACGACGATCTGGCGGTGTGGTTCGTCGCACAGGTCAGAAAGTATCGCGGCATGAACGACAAAACCGAGGCTGGCGCGTTTGTCCGCCTATTCAAAAAAAACGTCTGGCTTGAGATCGGCATGAATGAACGCCGCAAGTCACAAATGATGTTGATGATTAACTATTAATAACGACCAATCCAATCTTGATATAAAGGTAATCCAATGAAATCCCTCAAGCTGATTATTGTTCTCGCCACCATGATCGTCGCCAACGTCGCATTTGCAAACCCAAAAACCATTCAGATCGGCCTTGATGGTTTGGTGTGCGCGTTCTGCGCACAAGGTGTCGAAAAGAAAATGAAGGCGCAACCCGCCACCGACAAAGTGTTTATCAGCCTTGAGAAAAAAGTCGCCGTGGTTGCCCTCAAAGAGGGGCAGGACATTACCGACGCCATCATCAAGTCCGAAATCACCGACGCCGGTTACGTGGTCAAGTCGATTGCGCGTAGTGATGAGAGCTTTGACGCCCTGACCAAAAAAATCAAGGCCGGCAAATAGTGTCGGCCGGGTCGCCAACGCCTTCGTCCGCTGCCGGGTCGCTTGATCCCGCGCTGAAACAAAACGCGGCAGCGTCGTTTCTGTCACTGTTTACCAGCGGCAGCACGTTGATTTGTTGTGCGCTGCCGGCGTTGCTGGTGTCGATCGGTGCCGGTGCCGCCATGGCCGGATTGGTCACAACGTTTCCGCAGATTGTCTGGTTGTCTGAACATAAGGTCGCGCTATTTGCCGTCGCCGGCGTCATGTTGTTGGCGGCGGGTGTGATGCAATGGCGCGCACGCGCCCTTCCGTGTCCCGCCGACCCCGCGTTGGCGGCGGCGTGTAACCGCGCACGCAAGTGGTCAGTGGCGGTCTACGCGTTTTCTGTGGTGATGTTTGTCACAGGCTTTTTCTTTGCGTTTGTCGCACCGGTGTTGTTCGGCTGACGAATCTTGCGCCGCAAATCGATAACAAAGGTCCAATACAGACGGGCGTTTTCAGACAAAAATGCCTGGAAACGCCCGTCAATAAACGACTTTTAGTTATTCTTTTACCAAATCGTGACGCGCTGCTCGGGCGGCAAATACATCTTGTCGCCCTCTTTCACACCAAAGGCGCTATAAAAGCCCGGTTGATTACGCACCGTGGCTAAGCCGCGAACCGGCCCTGGTGCGTGTGGTCCGGTCTTGAGCTGCAAAATCATCGCATCGTCACGCGATTTGGCGCGCCACACTTGTGCCCAGCCGAGAAACAAGCGCTGCTCGCCGGTGAAGCCGTCGAGCACCGGCCCCGGCTTGCCGGCAAGCGACAATTTGTAGGCCTTGTAGGCAATTGCCAACCCCGAGTTGTCGCCGATGTTCTCGCCGAGTGAAAGCGCGCCATTCACGTTGTAACCGGGTAACGGTGAATAGGCAGAATACTGCGCGATCAGTACCTTGGTCTTGGCGCTGAATTTTTCGCGATCTTCGGCAGTCCACCAATTGCGCAGATTGCCGACCTCATCGTATTGGCTGCCCGAGTCGTCAAAGCCGTGGCCGATCTCGTGGCCAATAACCCCGCCGATCCCGCCGTAATTGACCGCATCATCGGCAGCCGGATCAAAAAACGGCGGCTGCAAAATCGCCGCGGGGAATGTAATCTCGTTACGCAACGGGCTATAGGATGCATTGACGGTTTGCGGTGTCATGCCCCATTCGCTGCGATCAACCGGTTTGCCGAGGCGCGAAATATTGCGCTGGTACTCAGCCGCACTGATGTTGCGCAGGTTGGCAATCAAGTCATCCTTGACGATGCTGATCGCAGAATAATCGCGCCACTTGCTGGTGTAGCCGATCTTGGGGTTCATCATCTCCAATTTCTTGCGCGCTTGTTGTTTGGTCTCCGGACCCATCCAGTCGAGACCGTCGATACTCTGGCCGAAGGCGAGCTTCAAATTTGCCACCAGCTTCTCCATGCGGGCTTTGCTCTCGGGTGGAAAGTGCTTCGCAACGTAAAGCTTGCCCAACGCGTCACCGAGCGAGGCATCGACCAATCGTACGCCGCGTTTCCAAGCCTCTTCGTTGGCGGGCACCCCGCGCAAGACGGTACCCGAGAAGACAAAGCTGTCATCAACAAATGACTTCGACAGGTACGGCGCGTAGTGACTGATAACGTGCCATTTGAAATACGCTTTCCAAGAGGAAAGTGGTACGGCTTCCGCAAGTTTGCCAAAAGCGGTGAGATAACTCGGTTGCGAGACCACCACCGAGGTCACTTTGCCCTCCACGCCAGCGACGCGCAAGTGCATGTTCCAGTCGTAGCCGGGCGCAAGTTCGGCCAGTTTGACCACGTCGATTTGATTGTATGTCTTGACGGGGTTGCGGTTCTCGACGCGTGTCCATTGGCCGCGTGCGATTTCGGTTTCGAGCGCCACGACTGCCTGGGCATTCGCCTTTGCCGCCGTGTCACCGGACGCCGCAAGCATTTTTTCAATGAGTGCCTGGTACTTTGCGCGTGCGTCGACCAGCTTGGCATCTTTGTCGTTTAGATAATAATCGCGGTCAGGCAAGCCCAGGCCGCTTTGCGACACTGCAACAACATATTGCGTCGCATTCTTGCGGTCCTGCACAACGCTCATGCCGACCGGCGCCGTCACGCGCATTTGGTTCATTGTGGCAACCATACCTGCAAGCTGCGACTTGTCAGTCATCGCATCGATACGGGCAAGGTCGGCCTTGAGCGGTGCGATGCCGGCCTTTTCGCGACGGGCTTCATCCATAAAGCTCGCGTAGAGATCAACAATCTTTTGCGCCTCCGAACCGACTGGCGCATTACCATCCTTCATCTTGCCATCGATAATTGCACGCATATTAATCACTGATAACTCGCGCAATTCATCGAACGATCCCCAGCGCGACTTATCCGCCGGCAGGACATTATTCTTCAGCCAGGTGCCATTGGTAAACGCATAAAAATCGTCTTGTGGACGCACCTTGGGATCCATGTTTTTTAAATCGATACCGGATGTCGGCGCAGTCGGCATTGCCGCCTTGGCCAAAACCACGGTCGTGGCCACCGTTGCCGCTTGCTGCCCGATTGCCGCTGGCGCGGTCACGGAAAACAGGGTCAGGGCAATCGCCTGCATGAGTCGTTGATTACGATCTGTCACGGTCGGGTCCTTCGATAATGGTGAGGTTGCGAAGCAAAGCGCGTCGCGCCATGCGCGGAATGTCAGTGCGCGATTATGCCCGTCGTACGCAGGCAAATGGCGCGAGAAAAGTAGCAAGTGACAGTCAGAAAAATATGTGGCGACCGATTTGGTGAATGATCCACTGCCACAGTTGATATTCAAGCAAAGGCGCGCATTTTCAAGCAAAAATGCCCGAAAATGCCCGCCAATAAACGACCTTTAGCTTGTCAGGCTTGAACCTTTACATTCTTGGCGAGGGTCTTGAAGCGCGCACCATTGGCGTGCACCACTGTAATGGAAACATGACCGGTCTTGCCGGTTTTGATATCTCTGACGACGCCTGACTTACCGGCGTGGGTGCCGCCAATCACATCGCATTGCGCGCCGTCCGCCAATACGCCAATACGCCAATCGATTTTGTGCTCACCCAGTCCCCTTCCATTCACAACGGTTTGGCTACTGCTGAAACGCCTTCCACTTGCGCCACGCCCACGGCCCGACGATCAACAATGCCGTGAGACCCAGCAACGACGCGGACAGCGGCTTTTGCAGGAAAATTGTCCAGTCGCCCTGGCTGATCGATAGTGCGCGCCGCATTTGTGCTTCGGCGAGCGGGCCCAGGATCATGCCGATAATCACCGGCGCGGTCGGGAAATCGTAACGACGCATCATAAATCCGAGCAGGCCGACGGCATACAACAAGAAAATATCAAACGCGGATTGACGCATGCCAAACACACCGAGCGTGGCAAAAATCAGAATGCCGGCATACAGCAAATGGCGCGGAATTTTCAGCAACTTCACCCAGATCCCGACCAGTGGCAGATTCAACACCAGCAACATCACGTTGCCGATGTACATCGACGCGATCAACGCCCACACCAGATCGGCGGAATTGACAAACAACAACGGGCCCGGCTGCAAACCATATTGCTGAAACGCCGCCAACAGGATCGCCGCCGTCGCCGAGGTCGGCAACCCAAGCGCCAGCAATGTGGTCATGGTGCCGGTTGACGATGCGTTGTTGGCGGCCTCGGGACCAGCCACCCCTTCAATCGCCCCCTTGCCAAACTCGTCCGGATTGTTCGAAAGTTTCTTTTCCATGGCATACGACAGAAAGGTCGGGATCTCCGCGCCGCCGGCGGGAATGGCACCAAATGGAAAACCAATCGCGGTGCCGCGCAGCCACGGGCCCCATGAACGCTTCCAGTCATCGATCGTCATCCACAATGAGCCGGTCAGTTGCATCACGGTTTCCTCGGTGGCGCGTTCCTTTGATGCCACCCAAAGTGTTTCGCCCACCGCAAACAAACCGACCGCAACCGTCACCACTTCAATGCCGTCAAGTAACTGGGGTACATCAAACGCAAATCGCGCCGCGCCGGATTGTGTGTCGATACCGACCAGCCCGATGGCAAGGCCGATAAACAAACTGGTCATGCCGCGCAAAGGTGACTCGCCAAGTACGGCAGACACGGTGACAAACGCAAGCACCATCAACGCAAAAAATTCCGGCGGGCCAAATTGAATCGCCACATCCACTACCAGCGGCGAAACAAACGTCAGCGCCACCACGGTCAATGTACCGGCGACAAACGAACCAATGGCAGAGGTCGCCAGCGCCGCGCCGGCACGCCCGCGCTTGGCCATTTGATTGCCCTCCATCGCGGTAATGATGGTGGCAGATTCGCCGGGTGTATTCAGCAAAATCGACGTGGTGGAGCCACCATACATAGCGCCGTAATAGATGCCGGCAAACATGATGAGCGCCCCGGACGGGTCGATCTTGGTGGTGACCGGCAATAGCAACGCGACCGTCACCGCCGGGCCAATACCGGGCAACACACCGACAGCGGTACCAAGCGTCACACCGACAAAACACCACAACAAGTTTTGCATGGTCAGCGCAAGCGCAAATCCCTGACCGAGCGAATTCAAGACGTCCATGGATCCCCTTTATGTTTCGTCAGATCAGAACGGCAGGATGCCGCGCGGCAAACCAAGCCCAAGGCCGTAGGTGAAAAACGCATAGGTGGTTGCGGCGATAGTCGCGCCGATCAAACCATTCTTGACATATTGTGTGCTGCCATTGCCGCCAAAACCACGCGCGGCGAGCACAAACAACAACGTGCCGGAGATCACGAATCCGATCGGCACAATTAAAATCCCGTTCAGAATGAGCCCGGCTGATATCCAGCCGAAGGCGCGCCAGTCGGTCGACGTTTCGACCGCTTTGATATCGTGAATGGTTTCGTCGACGTCGTGAAAGCCGCCAGTCAGTGCCTCTTTAAGCAGCAAAAAACCCAGGATCAACAAGCCGGTTGACACCAGCGTCGGCATCAACTGCGGGCCGACTTTGGCATACCCGGAGGCTTCGGGTAATTGTGTGGCGCCATAACCAAGTGCCGTTGCCAGCAATATCACACCCATCGACAAAATGATCTGGCCGGCGTGCCGCCCCGGTGCTGCGGATGAATCCGTCATGACATCCTCCCGAATTTATTTTCTTGTTTTATGGAAACCGGTACCGTATGCATCACCCCAGTCGGGCGCTTAGACGCGCGTGGCAAGATACCTCAACCCAGCCTGCTGCCGATGAACTGCAGCAAAATCCGCGACTGCCATAAGGGCCGCCGCGGATTTCACTTCATGCCATCAACCCGTGACTATTTCTTCAGCGCCAGCTTGCCGAGAATATCGCCGATGCGTTTGTTTTCATCGGCCAAATACTTGGCAAATGGCTCGCCATCCAAATAGATGTCGGTCCAATCTTGCTTGGTCAGGACTTCTTTCCACGCGGCTGATTTAACCGTTGTCGACAGCGCAGTGATCAAAGCCGTTTTCTGTGCATCGGTAATACCAGGCGCGCCGAACACACCGCGCCAGTTAAACAGATCAACCGCGACACCTTGATCACGCAGGGTTGCGACATCAATACCGGCTATTTTCTTATCCGACGAAATGGCCAACGCACGGAATTTGCCCGCCTTGATTTGCCCTGCAAATTCGCTGTAGCCCGAAACACCCACCGTGACATGTCCGCCGAGAATCGCCGCCTGCGCTTCACCGCCACCTGCATAAGGAATGTAATTAACTTTGGCCGGATCAACACCGACTGCCTGCGCAATCATGCCTGCCAGAATGTGATCGGTACCACCGGCACTGCCGCCGCCCCATGAGACCGAGCCCGGATCGGCTTTGAATTTGTCGGTCAGATCTTTCAAGGTCTTGATCGGTGACGCTGCCGGTACCACCAGCACTTCATATTCGCCGGTGAGCCTGGCCAATGGTGTGACCATACTGAGGTTAACTGCCGACTTGTTCAGAATAATGCCGCCGACCATCACCATCCCGCCAATCATGATCGCGTTGCCATCACCCTTCGATGTATTCACAAACTGCGCCAGACCAATGGTCCCGCCGGCACCACCTTTGTTATCAAATTGTGAATTCTTGATCGCACCGGCTTTGGTCATTGCCTGCGCAAGATTGCGCCCGGTGGTATCCCAGCCGCCACCCGGATTTGCCGGGATCATAAATTTCACCGTGTCGAGCGCCGACGCGGAAAGTGCGATTGATGACGCGACACCGACCACCAATGCCGCAACGGCACGGGTGATTGAGAACTGCGAATATTTGCGAATTAAATTGCTGCGAACCATAACGCCTCCTGTTTTTTTGGATATCTGTGCAACCACCTCAGAGTCTAGCCTGTTCCGTCTTGTATTTGAACCGGTGGCTGGCATCCGTTGGATGCTGCACAGCAACATCAACCACGCCCTGACCCGCAGCGCTGGCAAAGTTGGTGTTGGGGGTTGGGGGTTGGGGGTT
>JANPDI010000196.1:0-32570 GCA_031431435.1 Burkholderiales bacterium | reverse complement strand
TGACTCCAACAGGCCGAAATACGCGGTCATGCCCGGCATGCCCAGCACGTTGAGGTAAGTTGTCAACGGCGCAAGCGCCGGATCAACTTTGCTCCAGCCCTTGCCATCGGTCACGCAATAGGTTTGCACATTGGCCATGCCCGAGACATGGTCGCCAGGCGCAAACTTGGGATTGGCGGATTCAACCACCTGGCCGACGCCACCGGCGCGCATCACATCACCCAACTTCACCGGCTCAATATAGGATTTGCCTTCATTCATCCAGCCGCGCATGGCTGGATCAAGCGACAGAAACAGGTTTTTGACCAACATCTGTCCCTCCGCCATCACCGGCATCGGTTCATCGGCGAATACAAAATCACTGCGTTTGGGTTCGCCTACCGGACGTGCAACGAGGCGGACGGTGTGGTTGGTGTTCATGGCAGCTCATTTCGACAATGGACAGGGATAACGATTATGCAACGCATAAAAACAAAAAGCCGGGGCGCATTCAAGCGCACCGGCTTTTGGGCAAAACGATTTCAGCTTACTTGAGGTGCGCCGAGACCAATTTTGTCATTTCAAACATCGAAACGAATTTCTTGCCACCGAATACGGCTTTGAGTTTTTCGTCTGCATTGATCATGCGACGGTTAACTGCATCTTGAAGTTTGTTCTTCTTGATGTAGTCCCAGAGCTTCTTGGTCACTTCGGTACGCGGGATGGCGGTCGCGCCAACCACTGCGGCCAATATTGATGACGGTGTCACCGGCTTCATGAACGCTGCATTCGGCTTGCGCTTGGCGGCCGGCTTCTTGGCTGCTTTTTTGGCAACTGGTTTCTTTGCGGCAGGCTTTTTTGCGGCTGGTTTCTTTGCGGCTGGTTTCTTTGCTGCCGGCTTCTTTGCTGCCGGCTTCTTTGCGGCTGGTTTCTTTGCGGCTGGTTTTTTTGCGGCTGGTTTTTTTGCGGCTGGTTTCTTTGCGGCCATGTAGTTCCTCCAGTGTTTGTCAGGTTGTCCGTAACAGAGGGTTTTGTTCTCACACCGATGAATTTTTATTCTTCATAGCGTAATTACGCACCACGGCGCAAATATAACGCATTATTTCGTCTTGCGTGCAAGTGCTTGATGAGTTTTTTTTCGTTGGCCGTAACCCGCTGTCATAGGAGAAAATCGCCACGTCACACATTCACACTCGTTTTGTCGCTAACATCAGAAGTGAATTGCGCCATGAAAGGCGTACAAAAAACACAATTCCCCCTATGGAAGTACGCTGAAAATGAAGTTTGCCCCGCTGATGCATGCACTGGAAAACCATACCGCATTTGATACGATTGAGGCTGGCCATCTGGCGACGGTGCGCCATTTTGTATCTGAGAATAGTGATGCATTTTGGCAACGCACAACAGCGTCCGGGCACCTGACCGGTTCGGCGTTTGTGGTTAATCCAACGCATACACACACATTACTGCTGCATCACGCCAAGCTGAACCGATGGGTGCAACCCGGCGGTCACCTGGACGATTCTGACGCCTCACCTGCTGCGGGCGCTCTGCGGGAGGCGGTCGAAGAGACTGGTATCAACGGCCTTGTCTTGGCAAGCGGCGCGCTTTTCGACGTTGATGTTCATGTCATCCCGAGGCGGACAAAAGGCACAATTGACGAACCTGCACACTTGCACCACGATGCCCGCTTTCTGATCATCGCCGACGGGAAAGGTGTCAAAATATCAACAGAGTCGCTCGATTTTCGCTGGGTGGCGCTGGATGCGTTGGCCGGCGGCAACCACGAATCCGGGCTTGTCCGCATGGCAAAAAAGGTACTATTTCGTCCGGCATGATCAGGAAATCCATGGAACTGGCAAAAATTCGCAAGGACTACAAACTCGCCTCCCTCGACAAGGCTGATATTGATTCGTCGCCATTTTCCCAGTTTGAAAAATGGTTCAGGGAATCGGTTGCCGCCAAAGTCAATGAACCCAACGCAATGACACTGGCGACGGTGGGCGCGGACGGAAAACCGGCGGCGCGAATTGTTCTTATCAAAGACTTCGACGCGCGCGGCGCGTCGTTTTTCACCAATTATGAAAGTCGCAAGGGCAGCGACCTTGCCGCCAATCCGTTTGCCGCGCTGGTTTTTTTCTGGCCGGAGTTGGAACGGCAGGTTCGAATCGAAGGCCGGATCGAAAAAGTGGCGCCAGCGGAATCAGATGCCTATTACAGCGTGCGACCGCTTGCCAGCCGGATCGGCGCATGGGCATCACCACAAAGTCGTGTGATTCCCTCTCGCGAGACGCTGGAAGAACGGATGTCGGCATTCACAAAGGAATACGGTACGGCGCCTGTGCGTCCGCCTTACTGGGGTGGATATCGGGTTGTACCGACGTTGTTTGAGTTCTGGCAGGGGCGCCCAAGCCGTCTGCACGACCGGTTTTGTTATCAACTCAGCGGTAGGCAGTGGACGGTCGAGCGACTGGCACCCTGACTGCCGTGGCGGCGGATGTCACCTGACGCGATAGTAGTCCGGTAACGCGCGCAAATATCCCGGCAAATTCGGGTTCGCCAACAAGCGCGGGAAAAACCCGGTGTCATCCGCTGTGACGAGCGGACTCAATTGTGTTTTTTCAAATGGCAGTTGGAAGCGACAGGCAAGCAATTTGCCGGCATTCTCGGCAGTTGGCGGATCGGCCGGCTTGCCGACATCGCAGATCAAAAAGTCGCGCGTAAACTGTTCAATTGAGATACGTTTCGCAACGTACGCTTCGTCCAGGTCAAGTCCGCGTTGCAGACGTGTCCGGGTGTCTTCAATGCTCATCTGTGGCAGGTTGGTACCGGGACAATTTGCGGCGATTGCCTTTTGGCGCGCCGCTTTACCGCCAATGGGCGCAAGTGACTCAAGTGATCTGGCGCTGCGGAATGTGTTCAGCATTGCCTTGTCGCCATATAGCGACTCGCCGCGAACAATGACTAATTTGATATTTTCTTCCGTCGCATTGATGAGGTTGCGATAGGCATCGTCAACAATTCTATCCACAACCACCAAATCGGCAAGAAAACCGGGTGCGATGCGCCCAAGTTTGCCCTGCCAACCCATTGCCGCAGCCGGGTTGGTGGTTACCATCTCAACCAACTCACGGTCGGAGAATAGATCGTTAAACTGGTTTTTGTTTACCAGGTCGGCGACCTTTAACTCACCCAATAACGACTTTGACCCGGAAGGCGCCCAGTCGGGTGCAAGTGAAATCTCCACACCAGCACGACGTGCTGCAACAATATTCGCGGTCTGTCCATAAAGCATGAAGTTGGACAGCGGTGACCAAACCAGTTTTGCCCCTGTCGCCGCCATTTCCTTCAGTTGTGTTTCGCTTAGACCAACACCATGGATTGCGATCAGACCGGGGCCGATCAGGCCGCTGCGCTTGAGCGCCTCGAATTCATTGGCCATACGCGGCCCCACCCCCTCGGCCAAATGGATTGCCATCGGGCCGCGGGTCCGTTCATCGGCCATGCGCCGCCACTCTTCGGCGTCACGGCCAATATCAACACGTGAAAATGCCGTGCGCGGTGTGACTGGCGAGGTTTCGATATTGCGCACCAGACACTCCTCCCTGGCATACGCCAGGCTCACACGTCCCCCCTGAATTGTTGTCGTGCCGCCGACCAGCGCCTTGTATTCACCATAGCGCCCGACTTCAATGGCCAGATCAAAATACTGCGGCTGTGTCATCAGCGTGTTGAGGTGGGTGATCCGGCGCTGGTAATCATCGTCATAAAATCGCCATTCATAGCGGTCCTTGTACTTGCGGGTCACGGGCAGCAACGGGTAAATCGCATATTCAGGGTGGTTGTGCAGGTCAATGAAGCCGGGATAAATGTCACCATTGACATGAACGACCGGAATTTTGTGCAGATCGATTCTTGCGTCCAAAGCCGCTTGTACGAGCTCTTTGCGGGATTTTGCGACTGCAAAAATGACCCCCTTGTCGATTCCGACAAAGCCCCTTTCAATCACCGCAAACGACTCGTTCATCGTCACCACGCGCCCTTCCAGCACATAGCTTGACAGGTCAGTCGTCCCGGCTGGTCCGCTGGCAGCAGCATTTGGCGCGGGGAGTTGCATGGCTGTCTGCCCACAAACCGTTTGCGATAGCCAAAATGCACACGCCGGCAACCAACCCCGGCACGCACGATAAAACCAGGAGGACGCCGCAGCGGCAAGGGATGGGCGTCGGAAATCGGTAGTGGGAGTCGGCATGTCAACGCGAGGTGGCAAAAATCAAGAATGGTATCTTAGCGCCAATTGAACGTGCCGGCCCACATTTGCAGGCTGCCATTGCATGCCCGGCCGATTTGGCAACAAGTTCGGACAGCACCGCGGCGTTTACGATGGCGAAAGTAACACCGGCCCACTTGGGATTTGGATTACTGCCGCAAGCTTAGTCCATTCCCAAACGGAAAAAACGGGTCAGCACCGCCCCGCTGAACCGCCCTGTTCCAAAATAGCCATATGAAAAGACGCGAAACATGAAATTAGACTGCAGAGTGGCTGCACCCGTTGGTAGATGCCCGCTGCATCACCGACAACAACGATTCGCGATCAACTGCGGTGACCGGCGATGATTGCGCTCTGGCAAAAAATCATCCGCCTCGGCCGTAAGCCGATTGTGCCAATTGACCCCGGCCTATGGCAGGAGGCAACCGGCAGTTACGCATTCATGCGCGGTCTGAACGCCGAGGAAAACAGGCGGCTGCGTCTGATCGCCGCCGATTTTCTGGCGCGCAAGTCGATTGTCGGGGCAGCTGGGCTCGTTGTCACCGACAAAATGCAGGTTGAAATTGCCGCGCAGGCATGCGTTCTCGTGTTGGAACTGGGTGTGGATTCCTATGACGGCTGGTCGGACATCATTGTGTATCCAAGTCAATTCATGCCGGAGCGCGAAGTCGTCGACGAGATTGGCGTGGTCCACACGTCACGCGATGCTCTTGCCGGTGAGGCATGGCTGGGCGGTCCCGTCATCCTATCGTACGAAGACGTTGCGTTAACCGCAACCGAATACGCCGTTGCAGGCTTCAATGTCGTTATTCATGAATTTGCGCATAAGCTCGATATGCAAAACGGCAATGCCAACGGCTTTCCGCCGTTGCACAAGGGTATGTCTGAAGCCAACTGGCAAACGGTGTTTAAAGCAGCCTATTTGTCGTTTTGTGAAGCCGTTGACGAGGCAGACAGACAAGCGCAGCACGATAACGGCGCTGCGTTGTCCAGCTTGCCGCTTGATGCATACGCAAGCGAGACACCGGCTGAATTTTTTGCGGTCATCTCAGAGGCATTTTTTGAGTTGCCCGAAACCGTTCGCGTTGCATTTCCGCACGTCTACGAACAGCTCGTGCAGTTTTACCGACAAAATCCCCGGGCACGTTCCGGGCAGTCTGAACGCATCAAACACGATCGTTGACGGGCGATTACAGAGTGTTTTGCCCAAGCGGCACGCCTGAAAACGGCGTCGAACAAGCGTCGTCGACCAAAAAAAACGCCAACAATTTGTTGGCGTTTTTCCTGCATTACAGTCGATTCATGCGGTTCCACGGGACTTCACAAAAATAGCACCGCCGGGAAAACGGCAACTGCCAATAAAAGCAAAACCCATTCGCATTTCCAGCGCTTCAGGTGGCCGGTATAGTAAAAAATGATGCAGAGAATGGCAAAGACATAAAAAATGGCAAGTAGCATGATGACTCCTTATTATTTGGTGGCGGACTCCCACCCGCCGGTGCGCTTAAAACAATAACATATTTTCGGCAAATCATCGTCAACATCGACCGGACAATACCGCGATCGCGTTAAATTGCGTCGTTTCCGGACTCACCGGTACGAATTCGAATCACCTGCTCGACCGGCAACACAAAGATCTTGCCGTCACCGATCTTGCCGGTGCCGGCGGCTTTGATGACTGCATCAATGACTTTCTCGACCATTTCATCGGCAACAATGACTTCAACCTTCACCTTGGGCAAGAAATCGACCGTGTACTCGGCACCCCGGTAGAGTTCAGTATGGCCTTTCTGGCGGCCGAAGCCCTTTACTTCCGTGACCGTCAGGCCCGAACAACCCAGGTTGGTCAACACCTCGCGAACTTCGTCCAATTTGAAAGGTTTGATCACTGCTTCAATTTTTTTCATTTTTCGCCCCGTCCTGATTTGTTTCGGTTTATTGCGGCCAGTACTTCGATGTGATCGGATACCGCCAGTCTTTACCAAACCCGCGTCGCGTAATCTTAGCGCCAACCGGGCTTTGGCGGCGCTTATATTCATTGATTTTGAGCAATCGTGTCACCCGTTTGACATCCGCGTCAAGAAAGCCCAACGCAACAATCTCCGACGGCGCCCGATCCTGCTCCATGAACAATTCGACAATCTGATCAAGTATCGCGTAATCAGGCAACGAATCCTGATCTTTCTGGTCGGCGCGCAATTCCGCCGACGGCGGTCGTGTAATCACCCGCTCCGGGATCACGTCCGACTGTTGATTGCGCCAATGGCAAAGTTGGTAAACAAGTGTTTTGGAAACATCTTTCAGAATGGCATATCCGCCGGCCATATCGCCATAAAGCGTTGAGTACCCCACCGCCATTTCGCTCTTGTTTCCGGTGGTAACGACCATCGCACCAAATTTGTTTGATAACGCCATTAATAGTGTGCCGCGCACCCTCGCCTGAATATTCTCTTCACTTGTGTCCGGCTGGCGGCCGGCAAATGCATTTTTGAGCGCGAACTTAAACGTCTCAAACATCGCGGTGATCGGAATTTCAGAATACTTTACGCCATGGATGGCGGCCAGCTCCCTTGCGTCATCGAGCGAAATTTGTGCGGTATATTCGGACGGCATCATGACAGCCTCAACCCGGCCGGCACCCAGCGCATCAACCGCGATGGCAAGCGTCAACGCCGAGTCGACACCGCCCGACAGGCCGAGCAGCACGCCCGGGAATCCATTCTTGTCGACGTAATCACGCAACGCGACCACCAGCGCGCGGTAAACACTTGCCACCATTGGCAGTGTCGGGTGAATAGCCCCGCTGATGATACCGTTCGAAAAGTCGATGATGCCAAGCGCTTCTTCAAATTCCCGCTCCTGGTAACCAACCGACCCGTCCTTGTTGACACCAAATGAAGCGCCGTCGAAAATGAGTTCGTCTTGTCCGCCGATCCAATGGGCATACAAAATCGGCAGTCCGGCTTCAGCAACCCGTGCGCGCACCACGTCGTAACGTGTTTCAAGTTTGTTCATGTCGAAGGGTGATGCATTTGGCACCACAATAATGTCGGCGCCTGCCCGAGCCGTGGCCGCCACCGGCGCGGCATACCAAACATCCTCACAAATCAGCACGCCAACTTTGACGCCATCCAGCTCAAAAACAAACGGTCTGTGGCCGGTTTCAAAATATCGTTTTTCATCAAACACCTGGTAGTTCGGCAGGCGCTGTTTCAAGTAGGTATGAACAACCCTCCCATGCCGGATCAAAGACGCCGCGTTAAACAGCCGCTCACGGCGCTCACCAACATAACCGGGCGGACTGGAATCATCATTGGCGACCACATGCGGGTGGCCAACCACCATTGCCATGTCATTGGTCAACGGGTTGGCGGCAAGTCTTGCACAAAGTCGCGTCAATGCCTCTGCACAGGCGTGGCGAAAATCATGCCGAAATAACAGGTCCTCCGGGGGGTAGCCGCAAAGCGCGAGCTCGGGTGTTACCACCAAATCAGCCCCGTGTAGCGCCGCCTTTTCGGCAACGTCAATCAGTTTGTCGACGTTACCCGTCAGGTCGCCGAGCATGAAATTTACCTGGGCAATCGCAATCTTCATAAAAAACTCCGCAAGAGTGAGTTATGGCGATTATAGGCGCGCGCACGGAATCTTCGACAAAATACGGCAATGAAAGAGCCCCGCATTCAGATTATCCCGACGCTTGTTGATATCGAGCCTGCCGATTGGGATCGCCTTACAAAAGGCAATCCGACCATCAAACATGGCTGGTTGCAGTCCTTGATTGACAGCGGTTGCACGACGCCTGCAACGGGATGGCTGCCGCAATTTCTGACGATCACCCGCGAAACCGGTGGCCGGCAACAACTCACCGGGGCGGTTCCGCTTTACATGAAGGGGCACAGCTACGGTGAATACGTTTTTGACTGGGCATGGGCCGACGCCTACCAGCGAGCCGGCCGCGATTATTATCCCAAATTGGTTTGCGCCGTGCCGTTCACCCCCTGCGCCGGCATCAGGCTTTTGGCAGCCTCGCCAGACGACCGTGATTTGCTGATCAAGGCAATGTTGGACGTTACCGGTGACACCGATGTTTCGTCCCTGCACGTGCTGTTCCCGACAGAGGAAGAACACGCGGCGCTGATCAGCGAAGGCATGATGTCGCGTCAGGCCGTGCAATTTCATTGGCAAAACCGTGACTATTCCTCGTTTGACGACTTTTTGTCGGCGATGAATCACGACAAACGGAAAAAAATCAAGCAGGAGCGGCGGCAGGTCACAAATGCCGGCGTGACATTTGAACGTAAGGTTGGGACCGAAATCACCGTATTGGACTGGGATTTCTTTACCGACTGCTATAAACGCACCTACCGGGCGCATCGTTCGACGCCATATTTGAACCGGGCATTTTTTGGGTTGATCGGTACACGCATGCCCGCCAACCTTCTCCTCGTAATCGCCAGCAAGAATGGCATACCGATCGCGGCAAGTTTGAACCTGTTCAGCGACACCACGTTGTATGGACGTTATTGGGGAACACAGGAATTTGTTCCGGGTCTGCACTTTGAAACGTGTTACTACCAAACGCTGGAATTTTGCATCGAACGACATATCCAGATATTCGAGGGCGGCGCACAAGGAGAACACAAACTCGCGCGTGGTTTCACGCCGGTTACCTGTCGCTCGGCACATATGATCAAGGACCCGCGCTTCGCCAACGCCGTCGGCGAATTCCTGCAGCGTGAGTCTGGCGGGATTGATCGGTATGTTGACGAGCTAAACGAACACGTACCTTACAAAAACCAGCCGGCCTGAACCTTCAATCCGGACTGCCGGTTTCAGCCAATGCCGCCAGCAGCACGTCTTGCGCCGCGCTGCGCAATTTGGCGGTGCGTGGTTTTTTCTTCGTGTAGACGCCCTGCCCATCCATTTCCCATGCTTCACTGTTATCCGCCAAATAGGGTAGCAGCCCCTCTTCGATCACACGCTTCTTGAGTTTTTTATCAATTACTGGAAAACAAAGTTCGATACGCCTGAAAAAATTACGCTCCATCCAGTCGGCACTCGACAACATCACAACCGGATCGCCGCCATTGCCAAAATATAGGATTCGCGTATGCTCCAGAAAACGTCCCACAATCGAGCGCACCCGGATATTTTCGGAAAGCCCGGCAACGCCGGGTTTGAGTGTGCAAACCCCGCGAATAATCAGGTCGATTTCCACCCCTGCCTTGCTTGCCCGGTACAGCGCCTCAATGACCTGCGGCTCAACCAGCGAATTCATCTTCGCAATGATCCGGCCCTGGCCGGCCCGTGATGCGGTGCCGCGGGCTGCGGTTGTCGTCTTTGTCGTCTTTGTTGTCTTGGCCGCGGCGGCCGAGGTCGCGATTTTTGTTTCGTGCTCGATGGCCCTGAGTACGCCGGCGTGCAAAGAAAACGGCGACTGCCATACCTGCGAGAGTTTGGTTGCCTTGCCGAGGCCGGTCAACTGCGTAAACACTTCATTGACGTCCGAACAGACCGCCTCATTCGCCGTCAGCAGGCCAAAATCGGTATAAAGTTTTGCGGTGCGGGGGTGGTAATTTCCCGTGCCCAAATGGACGTACCGTCTCAGTACCGTCTTGTTGCTGTCAATATCCTTTAATTCGCGGCGGACGATCATCGCCATTTTGGCGTGCGTTTTGTGGCCGACCACGCCGTAGACCACGTGTGCGCCGACATCCTCCAGTTGGGATGCCCAATTCAGGTTTGCCTCTTCATCAAAGCGCGCCATCAGTTCAACCACAACGGTCACCTCTTTGCCGAGCTTGGCCGCGTCAATGAGGGTTTCCATGATGATCGAATCAGTGCCGGTACGATATACCGTCTGTTTGATCGCGACCACGCTAGGGTCGCGAGCCGCCTGCTGGATAAACTCAATCACCGGCGTAAAACTCTCGAACGGGTGGTGCACCAGAATGTCTTGCACTTTCAGCGCGTCAAAAATATCCTTTCCCTTCGCCACCTTTTGCAGTACTTTCGGCAATCCGGGGGTGAACGGCTGGAACTTCAGATCAGGCCGTGCAACTTGATCCGGCACATTCATCAGTCGCACCAAATTTACCGGGCCATTGACCTTGTACAGATCGGCTTCAGTGAGGCCGAATTGCAACAACAGGAACTGCATCATGTCATCCGAACAACTGTCGGCGACTTCAAGGCGAACGGCGTCACCGAGATGGCGTTGCGGGAGCTCACCTTGAAGGGCGAGGCGCAAGTTCTTGATTTCCTCATCGTCGACAAACAAATCTGAATTTCGCGTCACGCGAAACTGGTAACAGCCCAACACTTGCATTCCCGCAAACAGTTCACCGACATGTTGGTGCAATATCGAGCTCAAGAAAATGAAGTCATTTGGCCCCCCGGCAACGCCAGGGGGTAATTTGATGACGCGTGGTAATAGTCGCGGCGCCTGCACAATCGCACGCAACGAATCACGGCCAAATGCGTCGCGCCCCGACAATTCGACCGCAAAATTCAAACTCTTGTTAAACACGCGTGGAAACGGATGCGAGGGGTCAAGCCCGATGGGTGTCAAAACTGGCATCATTTCGCGAAAAAAGTAGTCCTTCACCCAAATTTTTAGCGCTGGGCTCCACTGTGCGCGGCGGATAAAGCGGATCTCTTCGCGCGCAAGGCTGGGCAACACTTCATCATTCAACAGCGCATATTGCGTGGCAACAATCTCGTTTGCCGCGGCGACCACCAGTCGGAAGGTTTCCCTTGGCGTCTTTCCATCGGTTGACCGCGCCGTCGACCCCAACTTGATTTGTTCCTTGAGACCGGCAACGCGTATTTCGAAGAACTCGTCCATGTTCGATGAAACAATGGACAAAAATTTGAGTCGCTCGAGCAGCGGGACCTGTCGATTTTCCGCTTGGGCGAGTACCCGGCGATTGAACGCGAGCATTTGTAACTCGCGATTGAGGAATCGCGAAGCAGATCGGCTGGTCGCCATGTGCGAACTTTCTTTACGTTTTTTATTGCCGCTCACCATATGTCATTAGTATTGCAGTTTTTTGACAGCGTATTTTGTGATTGGTTGATCCCATATACCCGCCATACCTTGTGCCATACTGGTATATAGGTTTAAACGCAAGAAATTAAAACTAATATGTCTCCAAACGCACTTGCGGCAGTCGACTTGGGCTCAAACAGCTTTCACTTGCAAATTGCGCGCATCGTTGATAACACGCTCTATCCGCTTGACTCCCTCAAGGAAACCGTTCGACTTGGCGCAGGCGTCACGTCTGAAAAAGATATCGACGCAAAAACCGCCGAGCGGGCTTTTTCGGCGCTGCGGTTGTTTGCCGAGCGGATCCGGGGGATGCCCCGCAATCATGTCCGGGTGGTGGGCACCAATGCGCTGCGCGTTGCGAAAAACGCCGGTGTTTTTGTACGCGAAGCCGAGGCCATCCTTGGTTTTCCGATCGAGATCATTGCAGGCCGCGAGGAAGCGCGGCTGATTTTTCTCGGCGTCGCAAAAAGTCTGCCGCATGCCGATCATGACCGCCTGGTGGTGGATATCGGCGGCGGTTCAACCGAGTTTGTCATCGGCCATCGGTTCAAGCCGAAACTGGTCGATAGTCTCTACATGGGCTGCGTGAGTTATTCGACACGCTATTTCCCAGAGGGCGTGGTCGACAAACGACGCTTCAAAGACGCACAACTCGCCGCCCGCAAGGAAATCGAACAGATACGCGCAACCTTCATTAACATGGGTTGGCGCGAGGCATTTGGTTCATCGGGAACTGCCAAGGCCCTCGCAGGAATACTTTCTGAGAATGGCTTTTCACCCTCCGGCATCAACCGGGAGGGATTGGAATGGCTGCGTGATCGTGCAATCAAGGCAGGCAACTTTAGTGATCTTGGACTGGCCATCAAGCCCGACCGCATACCCGTGCTGGCGGGTGGGCTGGCAATCATGCTGACGATTTTTGAAGAACTGAAGATTGTCGATATGCAGCCTGTTGATACGGCACTGCGGGACGGCGTATTGCATGACATGCTGGGGCGTTCGCACCAGGCCAACATGCCGGATGTGCGTGACGCAACGGTCGAACAATTCGGCAAACGCTTTCAGATCGACCATCGGCAAGCAGACCGTGTACGCGATCTCGCCATTCATTTTTTCTCCAATTTGGCTTCGGCGACCGGTGCAGAAGTCGATGACACAGATCTCAGCGCGTCGAGACAAAGGTTGGTTTGGGCAACACGTTTACACGAAATCGGCATCGCCGTTGCACAGGCCGGGTTTCACAAACACTCGGCCTACATTCTGGCAAGCGCCGATATGCCCGGTTTTTCAAAACGCGAACAAGCGGCACTGGCAAGAGTTGTGTTGGCGCAGCGCGGCAAGCTGACAAAAGTTGTCACCGATCCGTCGTCTGACCAGAACTTTATCCGTGAGGCAATGTGTCTGCGGCTGGCAGTCTTGCTTTCGAGAAGCCGCCGCAACGTTCAGGCAGGCGTATTCTCGATTGCCGCCGACAGCCCGTTGGGCTTTGTTCTAAGTGTTGATGCCGCCTGGCTGGCAGAACATGACTTGACCGACTATGAGCTTGTTCAGGAGGTCGCCGAATGGAAGGCGCTCAATGTCAGTCTGGCGCTAAAAAAGGATCTTTGAGTCGGCCGGCTAAAGTACCGTATCCGGCGTCGCCATGGCTTTCAAAACGGTTTCTGGGTTTTCATTCCGGCTGCGGCTCTCAAACCACCACATCGCACCCTTTTTGATACTGACGTATCCGTCAGCGCCATTGATCAGACGCGCCGCAGCCATTCCAAGTGTTGGTTGGTGACCGACCACAATGACATTTCGTTTGTTGGTCGGCCAATGTGCCGCGGCAAAAATCTCTGCGGGCGCCGCATCGGGTGCAATTGTTGCCAATATTGTGATCGGCAACCCCAACGCGGCGGCGGTTTGTTGCGCACGGTTCGCCGGGCTGGCAACAACCTGCCAATCAACAATTTCATCCTGCAACTGACTGTGGAGCCAGGCCGACATGTGGGCCGCCTGCTTCTTTCCCTTCTGGGTAAGGTTGCGGACATGGTCTGACGCCGCATCATCTTCCGCCTCGGCGTGCCGCCATAGAATCATTTGCATATTTATTCCGATCCCGTTGTATCTTCAATAGCATTGCTTTGTTTTGGTGCATTGGACTGGCGCCAGTTAATTCACGACGTGACAAGCGCAATTTCATGGCGCAATTTGGTTGAAACCAGCCAAATCGTTGGCGCAATTGGGCAGCGCCGTTTCATGCGGTTAAGCCTAGCGGGATGTTGGCGCAAATACAAGTCCATTTGCGCGCGAATAAATAACCCTTGGGTTAGCAACGCAAGCAGCTGTTGTATCCATTTGATTTACACCCTATCTCCTCCGCGGCCCCGACAAATTTTGTTGAAAACGGGTAAACTCAAAAGCGATAAAAAAACGTCCCATCCGTCGGATCATTAGGCTGCCCCTCATCGGGGAGGCGGCCTACTGAAATAAAGCCAGTCTCAACCCAGCACACAAAAGAGGAGCTACATCCATGACTCACGTGAAACAGTTTTCAAAACTTACCATCGGCTTGATTGCGGGCGCAATTCTTGCCGGCCCGGCATTTGCACAAGAATTGACCGGCACGCTCAAAAAGGTCAAAGAATCGGGCACCATCACCATCGGCCATCGCGAAACATCGATTCCCTTTTCGTATCTGGATGAAAAGCAGCAGCCGATTGGTTACTCAATGGACCTGTGTATGGCCGTCGTTGAAGAAGTGAAAAAGACGCTGAACATGCCGACTCTTGCCGTCAAGATGAACCCGGTTACCTCGCAGACCCGCATCCCCCTCATGGCCAATGGCACCATTGACCTCGAATGCGGCTCAACAACCAACACCCTGAAGCGCCAGGAGCAGGTTGATTTTGCCCCGACCACCTTTGTAACCGGCACCAAGCTTGTTGTGAAAAAATCAGCAAAGATCAAGAGCTATAAAGATCTAAAAGGCAAGACTGTCGTTGTGACGCAGGGGACCACCAATGAGCGCGTCATCAAAGCGCTCAACGACGCTGAAAACCTTGGCATGAAGTTTTTGTCGGCAAAAGACCACGGCGAATCCTTCCTGACTGTTGAGTCCGGTCGTGCCGCGGCGTTTGCCATGGACGACGTACTCTTGTATGGCCTGGTCGCAAAATCGAAAAAACCGGCAGACTTTGCCGTTGTTGGCGAATATCTGTCTTACGACCCGTATGCAATCATGCATCGTCGTAACGATTCCGACTTTGCATTGGCCGTGAACCGCGCGCTTTCGGCAATGTTCCGCTCCGGCGACATCACCAAGCTCTACGACAAGTGGTTCGTCGGCAAGCTGCCTGACGGTTCGACCATGGGCATGCCAATGAGCCCGCTGCTCAAATCCGCGTTTGCAAGCCAGGCGCTGCCGGAGTAATTTTCCGATCGGAAATTTGCACTGCAAAGCAACGGCGTAAATATCAAGTAAGATAAGGGGAACCGCGCAATCGGTTCCCCTTTTTTGTGACCGTCGGCGATAAGCATGGCTTCTGGTTGACTGGTCACCTTGTTGGATTTGGAAAAACCCGTTGTCAACATCACGCCGGGTGCAATTGCATCAATCATTTTGATGACATCGATCAGCAGAAGAGCCAAGGGAGATAACGCGCCATGGAATGGAAGTTTTTTCTGGATCAAGCTCCTTCGGGGGGCATGACATATCTGGGCTGGCTTGGGTCAGGCGTGCTTTGGACCATGCTGGTGTCAATTTGCGCATGGGTTATTGCGTTTTCGCTTGGGTCAATTCTTGGCATTTTGCGTACCACCCCGCTAAAGTGGCTCAACCTCGCCGCCACAGTTTATGTCGAGATTTTCCGCAACATTCCGCTCTTGGTGCAAATGTTCCTCTGGTACTTTGTCATGCCTGAGGTGCTGCCCACCAGCATGGGTGACTGGTTAAAACAGACCTACCCGAATTTGATTACGCTGCCATTTGCACAATTTAGTTTGTGGGAATTCACCGCAGCCGTCATGTGCCTCGGCCTATATACCGCATCGCGCGTCGCGGAGCAGGTTCGCTCTGGCATCCAGTCGCTGCCAAAAGGGCAGACCAATGCCGGGCTGGCGATGGGATTCACATTGCCGCAGGTGTATCGCTACGTCGTTCTGCCGATGGCGTACCGCTTGATCATTCCACCGATGACCTCTGAATTCCTGACCATCTTCAAAAATTCCTCAACCGCATTGACAATCGGCGTACTTGAATTGACCGCGCAGGCGCGCCAAATAAACGAGTACACGTTTCAGACTTTCCCGGCATTTACCGCCGCCACCTTGATTTATGTCGTCATCACACTTACCGTCGTGTTTTTGATGCGATTGCTGGAGAAAAAAGTTGCTGTGCCGGGTTATGTGTCGCAGGGAGGACACTGATCATGGGCGATTTTGACTATAAGATCATCATCAATAATCTGCCGTTCCTGTGGGATGGTTTGCTGTTGTCGCTCAAGCTTTTTTGTATCGCGCTGGTTGGCGGTATCTTTTTCGGCACACTGCTGGCGATGGCAAGACTGTCCAGCTGGCGGATTTTGTCATACTCCTCCGCCGGTTTTGTGAATCTCATCCGGTCGATTCCATTCATCATGGCCATCTTCTGGTTCTATTTCCTGACACCCATGCTGGTCGGGAAAATCACCGGTCAACAAGGTGAGGCGGTCGGTCCGTTCACCTCTGCCATCGTTGCTTTTATCATGGTTGAGTCGGCATATTATTCGGAAATCATTCGCGCCGGCATCCAATCGGTACCACGTGGACAACCGTGGGCCGCGTATGCTTTGGGCATGAATTATTGGCAGTCGATGGGTCATATCGTCTTGCCGCAGGCGTTTCGCAACATGCTGCCAATCATGCTCACGCAGGCTATTATTTTGTTCCAGGACACCTCCCTTGTGTATGTCGTGGGGCTTAAGGATTTCCTCGGCGCTGCCAGCAAAGCCGGGCAAATTAGCGGTCGTATCGTTGAGTTATATATTTTTGTCGCGATCGTGTTCCTTGTCATTTGTTTTGGTGCCTCGCGTCTTGTCAAATATTTGCAGGGCCGAATGGATGCCGGCCAAACATAAACGCAAGCCCCCAGTGTTTCAGGTTTTTGCGCATCGTAAGTGGCATTGAATGACGCTCAACGTGTAATGCTTCAACCCGTGAATAGCCAAAAATGGGATTCATCAATAAGGACAAGTCATGGCAATGATTGAAATTAACCAAGTCTGCAAATGGTACGGTGAGAAACAGGTACTGATCGATTGCACGACCAAGGTCGAAAAAGGCGAAGTTGTCGTGGTTTGTGGTCCGTCGGGATCCGGCAAATCAACACTGATCAAAACCGTCAACGGTCTTGAGCCCTTCCAAAAGGGCGAAATTATTGTTGATGGCATTTCGGTTGGCGCAAAGGACGCGAATCTTGCCAAGCTTCGTTCAAAGGTTGGCATGGTGTTTCAAAATTTTGAACTTTTCCCCCATATGAGCGTGACCAAGAATCTGGTCATTGCACAAACCAAAGTGCTGGGTCGAAGTGAAGAAGACGCGCGCGACAAGGGATTAAAGCTGCTTGACCGCGTTGGCTTGATCGAGCACAAGGATAAATTTCCGGCCCAGTTGTCCGGTGGTCAGCAGCAGCGCGTTGCCATCGCCCGTGCGCTATCGATGGAACCGATTTGCATGTTGTTTGACGAACCAACCTCGGCGCTTGACCCTGAAATGATTAACGAGGTGCTCGACGTAATGGTCGAACTCGCCAAAGAAGGCATGACCATGATGGTGGTGACCCACGAAATGGGCTTTGCCAAGAAGGTGGCGCACCGCGTGATCTTCATGGAAAAAGGCGGCAGCATTCTTGAAGACTGCACCAAGGATGAGTTCTTTGGATCCCCGCGCAAACAACGTACCCAGGACTTTTTGTCCAAAATTTTACATAACTGATGCTGCACCATTGATGCCCCAAACTCCGGCAGAAATTTTGGAGTTTGGGGCATCTTGTTTTGTTGCGTTGATTTGGAAAAACCATGCCCGTCATTGAAATTCGCCACCCGCTGATCCGTCACAAAATCGGTCTGCTTCGGGATAAGGATATTTCCACCAAAAGCTTCCGTGAAATTACCCAGGAGCTGGGTCGTCTGCTCGCCTATGAGGCATGCCGTGATTTCAGACTTGAGAAAGTGACACGCGAGGGCTGGTGCGGGCCTGTTGAGGTCGAGCGCATTGAAGGAAAAAAAGTCACGCTGGTACCGATCCTCAGGGCCGGCTTGGGGATGTTGGAAGGCGTGCTGGATGTTATCCCCTCGGCAAAAGTCAGCGTTGTCGGGATCGCCAGAAATCACAAGACGCTGGCGCCAGAACCATATTTGGAACGGTTTGTCGGCCAACTGGATGAACGCACGGCCATCATACTTGACCCGATGCTGGCGACCGCCGGCTCAATGATCGCAACCGTCGATATGCTCAAAAGAGCCGGGGCCAAACGAATCAAGGGCCTTGTTTTGGTTGCCGCCCCGGAAGGCATCAAAAGGCTCGAAACCGCCCACCCAGACGTGGAGGTACTCACCGCGGCAATCGATTCTCATCTAAATGAATTGGGTTACATCATTCCCGGGCTCGGCGATGCCGGCGACAAGATCTTCGGCACCAAATAGACGATTAGAGCGTCAGGGTTGTTGTTGGCTGGCACGCATCGCCGACTGCGCGACCAATACACCGACGTGCGCCGCGGCGCTCCGTCCCAATGCGGCCAGATTGTAGCCCCCCTCCAAGACTGACACCACGCGGCCTGCACACGAACTTTCGGCAAACTCACAAATACGTGATGTGATCCAGGCGTAATCGTCTTCGAGCAGTTCCAGGTGTGCAAGCGGATCATCCTTGTGGGCATCGAATCCGGCGGAAACGAAGATGAACTCCGGTTGCATTTTTTCCAACGCTGGAAACCAGCTGGCCTCGATCGCGCGTCTGAACGCGGCACTGCCTGTGCCGGATTCCAGCGGTGTCGGCACAATATGACTACTGCCGCTATCGGCACCGGTGCCCGGATAATAAGGGTGCTGAAAACTCGAGCAAAGCAACACCCGTTGGTCACGTCGAAAGATATCCTCTGTGCCATTGCCGTGATGGACATCAAAATCCAGAATGGCGATGCGCTTCAGACCAAACTGATTGATTGCGTGCATGGCGCCAACGGCAACGTTGTTGAAGATGCAAAAGCCCATCGCCCGGTCATGTGTTGCATGATGTCCGCATGGCCGCACTGCGCAAAATGCGTTTGCAGCTTCACCGCTCATGACCGCATCCACACCCGCGACCACCGCACCGGCAGCACGCCGTGCCGCCTCAAGCGTGTGCGGGTTCATCGAAGTATCGGGGTCGAGGTACGCGTATCCCTGCCTCGGCGCGGATAAAAACACGCTTTCGACATATTCAGCGCTGTGGGCGGCGACCAAGGCATCTTCGCTGGCGAGGGGCGCCTCGATTGATTGCATTTGTGCCGTCAGGCCTGCGCGTGCCAAATATGCAAGCACCGATTGCAGTCGAGATGGCGATTCCGGGTGCTGCGGACCCATTTCGTGCAGTAAACATCCCGGGTGCGTCACAAGTGCGGAAATAGACGATAAATGGCTCAAACGATTCTCGGGTCAGGCTGTCCAAACGACGATAGCTGCAATATAGCCTTGAAACCGGGCGGGACAACGCGGCTTTGTCCCCCGCTGTGGCAAAATTGATATTGATCGCGTTCAAGAATTAATGAAAGAGTCAAAATGTCCGTCATGTTTTTCGAGAAAAAAGATGCGTTGCCGGCGAGAACCACTGCACAAGTACCCGACGGCCCGGTTGGCGCGGTGCTCGGCCGTGCCAGCGAGATTATTCTTGGCAAGGAGCCGCAGATCCGTCTGGCCATTGCCTGCATACTGGCGCGTGGCCATTTACTGATTGAGGACATTCCCGGTGTCGGCAAAACCACACTTTCACACGTTTTGGCCAGTTTGTTGGGTCTGAAGTATCAGCGTATTCAGTTCACCAGCGATCTGCTGCCCGCGGACATTGTTGGCGTTTCCATTTTCGACCGCGAATCATCAACGTTTCGTTTTCACGCCGGGCCGATATTCTCGCAGGTGATTCTCGCCGATGAAATCAACCGCGCCAGTCCAAAGGCGCAATCCGCCCTCCTCGAGGCGATGGAAGAAAATCAGGTGACCGCAGACGGCAAAACAATGCCGCTTCCCTCCCCTTTCTTTGTCATTGCAACACAAAACCCATCGCACCAGATTGGCACCTTTCCGTTGCCCGAATCCCAACTTGACCGCTTCTTGATGCGCATCAGGCTGGGCTATCCGGATGAGGTGGCGGAACGCGCGCTGCTGAAAGGTGAAGACCGGCGTTCGATGATCGCAAGAATTTCGCCGCTGATGAGTGTGTCGGAACTCGAAGATCTGCAAAATCAGGTCCGGGCGATTCACGTGTCCGACGCACTTATCGATTACCTGCAGGCGCTGGTCAACCATACACGTGACTCGGCGCGGTATGAAATGGGCCTGTCGCCGCGTGCCGGACTTGCGCTGCTTCGCGCCTCCCAGGCTTGGGCGCTTCTGGCTGGCCGCAAATTGGTGCTGCCTGAGGACGTGCAGGCGGTTGCACCATCGGTGGTTGGGCACCGCTTGCGCGCGGTCACAGCCGGCCAAACCGGCGGGAAAATTCTCGATGCCGCACAGGAATTGCTCAGCAGCGTACCGATCCCATAATCCAGCAAACGGTTTTGTTGCCACGATTTTGCAAACATATCACTGCCTGGCCATTGGGCCAAAACAACAAAGGTAAAAGACCATGAACACGCCACCGCGTACAAACCAACACCGCAAACTGCTTGTATTGCTTGGGGTCGCTTCAGCACTGTTTTCAGCAAACGTGCACGCCCAATTCAAGTGTCAGGGTGCGGACGGGAAAATTGAATACTCGGACCGCCTATGTGACACCAGCAAAAACACACTCGACAAGCCGCGCACCAACGCAGGTGTGCAGACGCGCCCGATCGGCGACCCCATGGCCCAATTAGAGAAACTCTTCACCGACTATGAGCCCCGGCTTTGCGAGCGCGAGAAACTCGATATTGAATTGGACGCCGCCAGACGCGAGGGTGCCATTGCCAAACAACCAACTGCATGGCGTGTGAGACAGGATCGTCAGATTGAACTAAACGAAGTACTGGTCGATTTCCAGATGCGCGTCGGAAAAATCACCAAGGCCGCCGGCAACGACAGCAAGGAAATGGCCGCGCTACGCAAATTCCAACTTGGATTGAAAAAATGTGACCCGACCAAACCGGCACCTTTGGTGGAGCCAACGGCGGAGCCGAAAGTTGAAACCAAAACGGCACCCAAACCGGCAAAGTAGTCCGTGTTAGCCAGCTTGGGGTTTACGCTTCGCCAACGCATTTCCGACTGGATTTTTCGCGCCCGCATTCCCGAAAATCCGCCGGTCGTTCTAACGCAGCGTCGCATTTTTATCATCCCTTCCCGAACCGGATATTTTTTTGCGTTTGTGCTGTTCCTGCTGCTCATCGCATCAATCAACTACAGCCTGTCACTCGGGTACCTGCTGACGTTTCTGTTGGCGGGTATGGGCGGTGTGTCAATGCTGCACACATTTCGCAATCTCGCCCAATTGTCCATCTCGCCAGGCAAGGTTGACCCGGTTTTTTCAGGCGAGATTGCCGAGCTGCATCTGGTGCTGCACAACCCAAGCGTTGCGCGCTTTTCTGTTGGCTTGAAGCGCGCCACCATCCGTGACGCGCAGCCATCGTTTGGTGATATCGCCCCCCAGCACGGTAACACCACCACCAGCACCAACTTGATGCTGCCGATGGCGGTTGACGGTCGCGGCTATATTGGTTGCGGGCGCCTGGAAATTTTCTCCGAATATCCGGTCGGCTTGTTTCACGCGTGGTCGTATGTCGATTTCGGCATGACCTGTCTGGTTTACCCAAAGCCCGATCCCGGCGCCGGCGCGCTGCCCATTTCAGCAACAGGCAATGGCGAAGGCAATATGCCGATTGCCGGCGACGAGGAATTTCAGTCGCTGCGTGCGTATCGGCCCGGCGATACGTTGCGGCAGGTGGCGTGGAAGGCGCTGGCCCGTGAACAGGGACTATTGGTCAAAGAGTTTGGCACCACCACCAGCGCAGATCTGTGGCTGGACTATGCCGGACTCGAGGGGCTGGGTGTCGAGCAACGACTTTCGCGCCTGACTTGGTGGGTCCTCGAGGCGGAGCGCGCGCATGTACCCTACGGTTTAAAGCTGCCCGGAAAATCCATCCAACCGTCGATGGGAAATGCGCACCGGGATGAATGCCTGCGTTCGCTGGCGTTGTACGGACAAGAAACGTGAGCAATAAGCCGTGCTGAACCAATCCGCCCTGATACTCGCGAATGTGACCTGGTTGCTGGCGGCGATGGCATTTGTCATCGCGCCGCACATTCAGCGATTGCCATGGTGGGTCACAGCAACCTGTATCGCGGCCGCCGGCTGGCGGTGGTGGATTGCCAGAAGTGGATTGCGCACGCCTGCTTGGTGGGTAATGGGCATTATTGCGCTGGCGATTTCAGTCGGTGCCTTTGCCGAATACCGCCGATTATTTGGACGCGAAGTCGGTGTGACCCTGTTGATTGTCATGCTCTGCCTCAAAGTGTTGGAAATGAAAATGAAGCGTGACGCGATGATCGTCATTTTTCTCGGGTTTTTTCTTGCCCTCACCAATTTCCTGTATTCGCAGACCATCGCGATGGGCGCCTATATGTTCATCAGCGTTTGGATTTTTATTGCCACGCTGATCGGCTTTAACCGTATCAATACCGAGCCGACCATTCGCGAAAGATTGGTGCCGTCTGCGTGGTTGATGCTTCAGGCCATTCCGATGATGCTGGTGTTGTTTTTTTTGTTTCCGCGGTTGACCGGTCCCTTGTGGAGCATGCCGCAAGAGGCGCAGGCTCGTACCGGTTTGTCCGGCAGCATGTCGCCGGGGGACATTTCAAAGTTATCGCAATCAGACGCACTTGCCTTCCGGGTTGAGTTCGAGGGACCGGTGCCAAATAGTAGTGATTTATATTGGCGCGGCCCGGTATTGGGTTCGCAATTTGGTCGTGGTTGGCAAATGTTTGATACCGCACCGGTGAGTAAGGCCGACTACGTGCCCGAGGGTCCGCTAACCAAATACCGTGTGACGCTGCAACCGCACAACAAGAACTGGCTGTTTGCGCTGGATATGCCAAACACCATTCCGCCGGATGTATTCCTGTTGAACGACTACCAGTTACGCTCGATGCAACCCGTCAACAGCATCAAGGCCTACGATATTTCATCGCATCTTGCATTCCGCGCCGGCAGCGATGCCACCTCACAGGAGTTAAAACGATATCTGACGTTTAATCAGCGCATTAATCCCCGGACCATCGCCTACGCGAAGCAAATGCGCGAAAAATATCCGGACTCCAAGGTGCTCATTGATGAACTCATGCGGGTTTACAACCGCGAATTCACCTATACATTTGAGCCGCCGTTGCTGGGTGAAAACCCGGTCGACGAATTCCTATTTGAGACCAAGCTCGGCTTTTGTGAGCACTATGCAGGTAGTTTTGCGCTGATCATGCGTGCGGCGGGCATACCGGCACGCGTGGTAACCGGTTATCAGGGCGGCGAGGTCAATCCCATTACCAGACAGTTGATTGTGCGTCAGGCTGAGGCACATGCGTGGACCGAGGTGTGGCTCGATGACCTCGGCTGGCTGCGGGTTGACCCAACCTTTGCCGTTTCACCGCTGCGCATCAATCGTGGCATCAATGCGGCCCTCGGGCCGGTTGGCGTGTTTGATACGATTGCCGAGGCGGATGTATTTGGCGTGCTGAAACAGGCGGTATTTGCGTGGGATGCCATCAACACAGAATGGAATCGATGGGTGGTCGGTTTCAACCAGGATCGGCAGCAGAGCATGTTTGAGGGGTTTGGCATCCCAAAGGTGGATTGGCAAACGCTTGCCATCTGGCTGATTGTCGGTGTGTTCAGCGCCGGTGGGCTGGTGGGGTTGTTGGTATTGGCGCAAGGGTATCGCAACAGAAAACCACCGGTGGTTGCGGCCTATGACCGTTTTTGTGCGACGATGGCACGGGCCGGTTTGCAACGCGAACCGAACGAGGGGCCGTATGATTTTCTTGCACGCATAAAACACGATCGGCCCGATGATGGCGCGCAGGCACAATTGGTGATTGACGCCTATGTTGCGGCACGTTATGCGCCGTCAACGCCGACGACACAAGATGCATTTCTGAAGGCCGCACACCGATTTCGCCTAAGTTGATAGATCGAGGATAAAGTCGTTTATTGGTGCGCCATTTCAGCCATTTATGGCTCAAAATGATCGTGGATATTGATGTTTGCAAGTTCACTCCTACACTCGGCACCAGAGGATGGCGCGAACTTATTTCGCCCGGCACCGTGCGCAGGCCTGAAAAACGAAAGGAGTCAACATGACAGCAATTCAACCAAGTAGATTGCCATCGCGCAAAGACAACGTATCGGCTGCTGAATGGCAAACGCGCGTGGATCTTGCGGCTTGTTATCGGCTGGTTGCTGAATTTGGCTGGGCGGACCTGGTTTTCACGCATATCACGGCAAAAATTGAAGGCGTCGACGATCAGTTCTTGATCAATCCATACGGCGTGATGTTTGAGGAAATGACCGCCTCGGCATTGGTGAAAATTGACGGCGCCGGCAACAAACTGGATGTTGACAACCCCTTTCCGATCAACCCGGCGGGGTTTGTCATCCACAGCGCGGTTCATGCTGCGCGTGACGACGCCAAATGCGTGCTGCACACACACACGGCCAACGGCGTTGCCGTCGCCGCGCAACGCGCCGGCCTGTTGCCAATCTCACAGCAGTCAATCATCGTGTTGTCGAGTTTGGCCTATCACGACTATGAAGGCATTGCACTCAATGACGACGAGAAACCGCGTTTGGTGCGGGATCTCGGCGACAAAACATTCCTGATGCTTCGCAACCACGGCCTATTGACGGTCGGCAAAACCATCCCCGACGCTTTTCTGGCAATGTATTTTTTTGAGACCTGCTGTGCAATACAGACACGCGCACAGGCCGGCGGGCGATTTGGTGACGACCTCATACCGATACCGCAGGCAATTGTCGATGGTGCCAAGGCGCAGATGAGCGCCGCAACGGCGGGTTTGGGCGGCCAACTTGCGTGGCCCGCCCTGTTGCGTAAACTCGAACGACATGATGCAAGTTTCAAAAACTAAATGACGAGTGCGACGATGGAAAAAAAATACCGGACCTTCCGAGAGTTCTACCCCTACTACCTGTCGGAACATCGCAATCGTACCTGCCGCACCTTGCATTTTATCGGCTCAACGCTGGTGCTTGTCATTCTGGCGACCGCGGTCATGACGCAAAAGTGGTGGTTGGCATGGCTCATCCCCCTGGCCGGATACGGCTTTGCATGGACCGGTCATTATTTCTTCGAAAAGAATCGCCCGGCAACATTCACCTACCCCGGATTCAGTTTTGCCGCCGATTGGGTTATGTACCTCGGACTCATCACCGGAAAAATTGGATTTTCGCCGCGTGACGATGAGGTGCGGGGTTGAGGTCGCCTGTCCGGCGCCGGATCTACCTGATGCGCCATGGGTCGGTAAACTATTTTGAATCTGACGGGACACCATTGCCGCCCAACGATGTACCGTTGAACGAGGCCGGCGTCCGTCAGGCGGTTGCGGCAGGCAGACTGTTTGCGCAACATGATGTCGAGTTTGACCGCGTGGTTGTGAGCGGTCTGCCACGCACCGTACAAACCGCACAGCACATCATGCATGTGCTCGGCCGCGAACAGCCCTTCGAACATCGTCCGCAACTGGCGGAAATCCGCAGCGGAAAGCTGGGGGCCATTCCGGATGATGAGTTGCGCGCCAGCTTTACGCAGGTGATGGACGGCACGGCCAGCCTCGAAACCCGCTTTCTCGGTGGTGAGACGCTCGGCACCATGCTTGATCGCGTTCTACCTGAGATCGATCAGATACGGGCGGACAACAACTGGGATACATTGCTGCTGATTCTGCATGGTGGCGTGAATCGCGGCATCCTGAGCTATCTGCTTTCCGGCGAAAAGCGCCTGCTGGGTGGATTTGAACAAAGCCCTGCGTGCATCAACGTCATCGATGTCGGTACCAAAAAGCGCGACGTTGTTCTCCGGGCCATCAACCTCTCGCCAACCGACTGGCTGCAAAACGATACGCGCTCGACGACGATGGAAATGTTATTTGGCGAATACGCGCGATACAGACAAAATGTTTGAACCATGACTGATCAATTTCAACACTTTGCGGGCACCAAACCGGTTTCCGAAAAACATCAGTTTGATGTGGGCGCACTCACCGCGTGGCTGCGCACTGATTTTGGCAATGACGTCGTCATCACAGCGGTTGAGCAATTCAAGGGCGGCCAGTCCAACCCGACTTACAAGCTAATCACACCCGAACGCGCATATGTGATGCGGGCCAAACCCGGCCCTGCCGCAAGACTATTGCCGTCCGCGCACGCAATCGAACGTGAGTATGCCGTCATGACGGCCTTGGGGCGTGCCGGCATTCCGGTCCCCAAAACGTTTAAGTTGTGTGAGGACGAATCTGTCATCGGGCGTGCATTTTTTATCATGGAGATGGTTGACGGCCGCGTTTTGTGGAATCCGGGGTTGCCTGGCTTTTCCCCACTGGAGCGGAGCGCAATTTTTGATGAAATGAACCGGGTGATTGCAGCGCTACATCAGGTTGACCATGCGTCGATTGGACTTTCTGACTATGGCAAACCGGGCAACTTCTTCGAGCGGCAAATTGGCCGCTGGACCAAACAGTACCGCGCCGCCGAAACACATCATATCGAGGCAATGGACCGCCTGATCGAATGGCTACCGAAGAACATTCCGCAAGGTGAAGAAGTGTCGATTGTGCACGGCGATTACCGGATGGACAATCTGATATTTCACCCGACCGAACCACGCATTCTGGCTATTCTTGACTGGGAACTTTCCACCCTGGGCCACCCGCTCGCCGATTTTGCGTACCATGCAATGGCCTGGCATGTGCCGCCAGATACCTTCCGCGGTATTGCCGGACTGGATCTGGCCCCGCTTGGCATACCCTCGCTTGAATCGTACGTGGCATCATATTGTTCACGCAGCGGGCGCAGGGATGGCATTGATAATTTTGAGTATTACCTCGCCTACAATATGTTTCGAATGGCGGGCATTTTGCAGGGGATAGCGAAGCGCGCTGCAGACGGCACCGCATCAAGCGATCAGGCGACCCTCATGGGAAAAGCCGCACGCCCATTTGCCGAGCTGGGCTTGAAATTCGCCGAAATCGCCGCGCGGCAATAACATTCATTTGAAGCGCCGCAGCAGCGATTGTATTTTTTCGAACAAACCGAGGCAACAATGGACTTTAGCTACTCACCCAAAACCGTCGAACTTCAGCAGCGCATGGAGGCGTTTTACGCCGCGCATATTCTGCCCAATGAAAAACGCTTTCATGACGAAATTGCCGCCAACACGGCTGCCGGCAAACGCTGGACGCCGGTCCCGCTGCTAGAAGAGCTCAAGCCACTGGCGATGGCCGCCGGACTATGGAATCTGTTTATGCCGGGAAAACACGGCGCCGGACTGACCAATCTTGAATACGCGCCGCTGGCGGAAATCACCGGACGCACCTATTGGGCACCCGAGGTTTTTAATTGCTCGGCACCTGATACCGGCAATATGGAAGTGCTGGCGCAGTATGGCTCCCCTGAGCAACAAGCGATGTGGCTTGCGCCACTTCTCAAAGGTGAGATTCGCTCCGCGTTTGCCATGACCGAACCGAATGTCGCCTCTTCGGATGCCACCAATATCGAGACGCGTATTGTCCGTGATGGAGACAGCTACGTGATCAACGGCCGCAAATGGTGGATCTCAGGCGCCGGCGATCCACGCTGTGCAATTTATATTGTCATGGGCAAGACCGATCCGGATGCGGCCACACATTCACAACAGTCCATGATTCTGGTGCCGGCTAGTTCGACGGGTGTCAATGTCGTGCGCCCCTTGCCGGTGTTCGGCTATGACGATGCGCCACACGGCCATTGTGAAATCACTTTCGACAATGTCCGTGTGCCGGCATCAAACATTCTGCTCGGCGAGGGACGCGGATTCGAAATCGCACAAGGGCGGCTGGGACCGGGGCGTATTCATCATTGCATGCGCTTGATCGGCCTTTCTGAAAGGGCGTTGTCGCTGATGTGCCACCGCCTGCACACACGCACTGCATTCGGCAAAACACTGTCGGCCCAGTCGGTATGGCACGAGCGTATCGCAGAATCACGGTGCATGATTGACCAGGCGCGTCTATTGACGCTGAAAGCCGCTTATATGATGGATACCGTAGGCAACAAGATTGCCAAAACCGAGATCGCAATGATCAAAGTTGTTGCGCCGAATGTTGCGCAGCAGGTCATTGATTGGGCCATTCAGGCGCACGGCGCGGCCGGTCTGAGTGACGATTTTCCACTTGCCTACGCCTACACTTGGGCACGTATCCTGCGGCTCGCGGACGGGCCGGACGAGGTGCATCGTCAGTCGCTTGCCAAAATGGAACTTGGCAAGTATTTCAAGCGCGAAACGAACAAACCGCCAAGAACACATTAGAAAGAACAATACTCAGGCGAGGAGAGTTTGCACATGAATGCAGCAAAAAACAAACAAACATGGCTGACCCACTATCCAGCGGGTGTTCCGCACAATGTCGATCTCACGCAGTACTCCTCTCTGGTGCAGATGGCGGAAGACGCATTTGCGAAATATCGTGATCGGGCCATGTACACGTGTATGGACAAAACACTGACCTTCGGCGACATCGACGCCTTGTCGGCGGCGATTGGCGCGTGGTTGCAATCAACCGGCCTGACCAGGGGCGCACGTATTGCCCTGATGATGCCAAATTTATTGCCATATCCGGCAGCAATCATCGGCGTTTTGCGGGCGGGATATGTTGTCGTGAACGTCAATCCGCTCTACACACCGCGCGAGCTTGAGCACCAACTCAATGATTCGGGCGCCGAGGCAATTATCATCCTTGAAAATTTTGCATCGACCCTGGAAGCCGTCATCGCCAAGACAAAGGTGAAACATATTGTATTGACCAGTGTAGGCGATCTATTGGGCTTGCCAAAAGGCATGATTACCAATTTTGTCGTGCGGTACGTCAAGAAGGCGGTTCCATCCTATGCGTTGCCAACGGCAAGACCGTTTGCCGATATCGTTGCCGCCGGGATGCGGCTAACGCTCATCAAACCGATGCTTGGTCCCGAAGACATCGCATTCCTACAGTACACCGGCGGCACCACGGGCGTTTCCAAAGGTGCGATTCTGGTTCACGCGAATATTGTGTCCAACTGCTTGTTATCGGAAGCCTGGCTGAAGCCGGCGCTGGAAGACACCTCAAAGGGGCCGATACCCGATCCAATGGCGGTGGTGTGTGCATTGCCGATGTACCATATTTTTTCGCTGGTAACCTGCATGTGGCTTGCGATCAAAACCGGCGGGCACAATATCCTGATCCCGAATCCACGTGATCTGGATGGATTTGTTGCAACACTGCGCAAGTACCCATTCAACCTGCTGCCGGCAGTCAACACATTGTTTAATGGTCTGGTGAATCATCCGGGCTTCAGGATGCTCGATTTCTCATCTTTGCGCGTGTCAAACGGTGGCGGTATGTCCGTGCAGCCGGCTGTTGCTGAAAAATGGCTGAATCTGACAGGTACGCCGATCATCGAGGGTTATGGACTGACCGAGTCATCCTCGGGGGCAACTTGCAACCCGGTGATGTCCACCGAGTACACCGGCGACGTTGGTCTGCCGATGCCCAACACCGACGTTTCGATTCGCGATGACAGCGGCACGCCGGTTGCGCTGGGCGAACCGGGCGAAATTTGCCTTCGCGGTCCGCAAATCATGCGCGGCTATTGGCAACGACCGGATGAAACGGCAAAATCCATGACCGCCGATGGATACTTGATGACCGGCGATATCGGTGTCATGTTGTCGAACGGGCACGTCAAGATCGTCGACCGCAAAAAAGACATGATTCTGGTTTCAGGTTTCAACGTCTTTCCAAATGAAATCGAAATTGTCGTTTCGTCGTGCCCGGGCGTCATGGAATGCGCAGCGATCGGTGTCGCTGATGAAAAGACCGGCGAGGCTGTCAAACTGTTTGTGGTCAAGAAAGATCCGGCGCTTACCGAAGAGACGATTCGCGCCTATTGCCGGGCGAATTTCACGGCTTACAAAAACCCAAAATATGTGACATTTCGAGACAGCCTGCCGAAAACCAACGTCGGCAAGATACTCAGGCGCGAATTGCGTGATGAGTAACGAACGATAAAGCGCCAATGACCATGCGGCCTGCTGATTCCGGGCGCTAATTGTATTTCGCCGCCCATGGTTGGGTCAGAAAATAAAGGGTCAAATACGCCCCGGTTCGGCTGGCTATTTTGCCGGCAAAAACTTGGTGGGGTCGACCGGTTTGCCTTGTTTACGGATTTCAAAATGGAGTTTCACCTGGTCCGTATCGGAACTGCCCATTTCGGCGATCTTCTGACCCTGTTTTACTTGCTGCCCTTCGGTAACCACAATTTTTTCATTATGCGCATACGCAGAAACCCATAGTGTGCCGTGTTTAATAATCACAAGCCGGCCATATCCCCGGATGCCCGCACCGGTATGAATGACGGTTCCGACCGCAGCGGCATTGACGGTTGCACCACGTGCACCCGCAATATCGATGCCCTTGTTGAGTTCCGTAAATGTATTGAGTACATTGCCCTTCACGGGCCACGCCCAATCAATATTCTCGGTAACTGAACCCGGTACAGCAACCGACGGCGGAGCGGGAATTGATGTCGCCACGACCGGCGGAACGACAACCGGCGTTGTGAGCGCAGGTGACGTCGTCGCGGCTGCCTCGGCTTCGAGTTTGGCAAGCGTTTGGTCGGCATATGGCAGTTTGCCTGCCCGAGGTTCGGTCTTGACGCCAACTGTATTTTGCAACGGCCGCTCCGACGACGCGGATGGCATTGTTGCCACGGTTAACGGCGTGACGACGGGTTCATTCGGCCGTGGCTGGGGTGTGCTCAAGCCGGGCGGGGTCAATCGGAGAACAGCGCCGGCCTTGATCACATTCAGATTTTCGATGTTGTTCCAAATGGCGAGTTCCCGATAATCGATGTTGTTCTGGAACGCGATCGCATAAAGCGTTTCGCCTTTTTGGACAGTGTGCACCTTGCCTGCCTCGGTCGCCGTCGAATCCGCGCTGATGGCGGGCTTCGTGGACGGCGGTGATGTCGTGCTTGAAACTGCGCCCGCCGTTTGCGTGGAATTTGTTGTCACCGGCGGACGCCGGTCACTAACCGGCGCCGGTGTTTTGGTTGCGCAGGCACTTAACAGCAATGTTGCGGCAATCGCGGCAGCAGCAGAAGGAAAACAAACATTTTTCAGCATATCAAACCAGTTGAGCATCTAGACGATTCCAGAAACGAGCGGGACGAAGCGCACATCGTGAACAATTTTTTGCAAAAATTCCGTTGGCGTGCGATCAATAACATAGAGCTGTTGTGCGTCCACACCGACCGGCAAAATCAACCTGCCGCCAATGGCCAATTGCGCGGTGAGCTCTTGCGGAACATGCGAAGCGGCAGCGGTCATGATGATACCGTCATACGGGCCTGCTTCAGCATATCCAAAGTGCCCATCGGCGTGTTTGAAAATAATATTGTAGTAACGCAGATCTCTGAGCGTCCTGCGGGCCTTGTCCATTAACGGTGCAATACGTTCGACCGTGTACACATCTTTGGCGAGTTTGGCGAGAATGGCCGTTTGATAACCGCACCCGGTGCCGATCTCGAGTACTTTCTTCGGCATGCCATTTTCACATAATAGCTCCGACATGATCGCCACAATTTCCGGCGTTGAAATAGTTTGCCCAAAGCCGATTGGCAGCGCCTTATCCGCCTCATAGGCGCGTTCCTGTAACGCTTCCTCGACAAACACGTGACGCGGAACCTCACCCATTACCGTGAGGACCCGTTCGTTCTTAATGCCAAGTGCACGCAGCGACTCAATCATCCTTGCCCGGGTGCGATCAGAGGTCATACCGCTGCCTGAGAATTTTGTTGTGCTATTCACGGACGCAGCATCCATTCAGCAAACAATGGCATTTGCTGATAGTTGGTCAGATCCACCTGTAGCGGCGTGATCGACACTCGGTGGTGTTCGGTCGCGTAGAAATCGGTCCCGGGTCCGGCGTCTGCAGCAGCACCGGCGGCGCCAATCCAATACATGACCTCGCCACGCGGGTTGGTGGACTTCACCGCGGGTTCGGCTTTATGGCGTTTGCCCAAGCGTGTCACTTCGAATCCCTGCAGCTCGCCTTTCGGGATGTCCGGAACGTTGACGTTCAGCAGCGAAGCACCAACCACCGGGTTATTTCGGTGACGCTTGACCAATTCTGCCGCAACCCATGCAGCGGTTTCGAAGTTCTTGAAGTCACGCGCAACGAGTGAAATCGCAATTGCCGGGATGCCGAGCAAATAGCCTTCTGTTGCCGCAGCGACGGTGCCCGAGTAGATTGTGTCGTCGCCCATGTTGGACCCATGGTTGATTCCGGCGACGACCATGTCGGGAACAAAATCCAGCATGCCGGTCACCGCCATATGGACACAGTCGGTTGGCGTGCCGTTGAGAAAAAAGAATCCGTTTGCCGCGCGCCGCAATGACAGCGGGCGGTCCAGGGTCAGTGAATTTGATGCGCCGCTTTTGTCACGCTCGGGCGCAACCACGGTAACTGTCGCCAATGGCAGCAGCGCTTCGTAAAGAGCGGCCAATCCGGGTGCAAAGTAGCCGTCGTCATTTGAAAGGAGAATATGCATTGTGGCTCGTTGAGTTTGATTTAAATTATGCCACGCAGGAGGAAGCAGACTGGGTTGAAAGGCGTTATTGGTGTTTATTCTGAAACTGTTGGTTATTTCAAAAGCAAAAAGCCCAGTACGGATGTACTGGGCTTTTTGTTTATAGGGTCTTGGCGATGACCTACTTTCGCACGGGTATACCGCACTATCATCGGCGCTACGTCGTTTCACGGTCCTGTTCGGGATGGGAAGGGG
>JANPDI010000195.1:0-4174 GCA_031431435.1 Burkholderiales bacterium | reverse complement strand
GTATTTTTCTGCCCAATCACCTGCAATCGCGTTTTGCCGCCCGACCGTTAACCATACCGAAAGAATGATGACCATGATCCGCTATGCCTGCCTTATCGTCTGGCTATGTGCTTTTGCCAGCGCTGCTACATATGCGGCGGATGCGCCAGACCCGGCACCGTCGATGGCCAAGGCCGCGAATGCATTTCTCGCCGCCCTCGACACCGCCAAGCGTGAAAAAGCGAATTTTCCTTTTCATTCTGACGAACGTCTCAATTGGCATTTTGTGCCGAAGGAGCGGCAGGGGGTGCCGATCAAACAGATGTCCCCCGAACAGCGGCAAGCCGCGCTGGCGTTGTTGAAATCTTCGCTCTCGGTCAGCGGTTTCAAAAAAGTGGAGACGATCAGAAATCTCGAAGAGGTGCTGCACGCGATCTCAGGCAGTCCGCGACGCGACCCCGAGCTGTACTACTTCACGGTTTTTGGCGAGCCAGCGGAGAAGGGCGCATGGGGTTGGCGGTACGAAGGCCATCACACATCATTTAATTGGACGGTCGTTGATGGCAAGCTCGTGGCGAGCACGCCGCAATTCACGGGCGCGAACCCTGCCGACGTCGGCATCGGGCCGCGCAAAGGCACCCGCGCACTCGCCGCGGAGGAAGATCTCGGCCGCACGCTGGTCAAGTCGTTGAGCGCGGATCAAACTCAAGTGGCTGTGATCAGCAACACCGCCCCGTTCGGTAGCGGCGCGCCGTTGGGCATCGTCACCGGAAACGCACGCGAGGCGGCGATTCAGGAGGACAAAGGGATTGCCTATGCAAAGCTGACCGAGGTGCAGCAGGGGCTGCTGCTGTCATTGATTCAGGAATATGCGTCCGCCCAGACCCCGGCGGTGGCGCAGGTGCGCTTGGCGCGTGTCCGCGCCGATCTACCGAACGTCAAGTTCGCCTGGATGGGCGGCCGCGAGAAAGGCCAGGGACACTACTATCGTATTCAGGGTTCCAACTTTCTGATCGAATACGACAACACCCAGGACAACGCCAATCACATCCATGGCGTTTGGCGCGAATTCAAGGGAGACTGGGGCAAAGACGTGTTGGCCGAGCACTACCGGATGGCGCCGCACCATGCCAAGGATCGCCGTGGTGATAAAGATGCGAAGACGTCGAATGTCGTGAAGTAATGAGAGTCATCGCGGGCCATCAATATTTCCGCGCGCCGCCGCATGAAAAGACCCCGCAACGGCGGGTTGACATCTGTACCGCATAAGGTACAATTCTAACGATGCGTAACTTACCGCGCTTAGTGGCCTATTTCTATCGCACCAAGAGCGGTAACGAGCCGGTGCGCGAATGGCTTAAAGATCTGTCAAAGGACGATCGTCGCGCAATTGGCGAAGACGTCGCGTACGTTCAGTTCAAGTGGCCGATCGGCAAGCCGCGTGTAGATCACTTGCGCGGCGAGGTATGGGAAGTCAGAACAACACTGGGCAATCGCATTGCGCGTACGCTGTTTGCGGTAGATGACGGCGCGATGATTCTGTTGCACGGTTTTATCAAGAAGACGCAGCAAACACCCGATAGCGAATTGGCACTCGCGGTAAAACGTTTTAAGGAGTACATCAATGGCAAAGCGTAACCCCCATGTTGGAACAAACTTTGATGACTTTCTCAAAGACGAAGGTCTGTTTGAGGAAGTACAGGCGAAGGCATTAAAGCGCGCACTCTCAGAGCAGATCGAAGAGAGCATGCAAGCGGCGAACCTTTCGAAGGTCAAGATGGCCGAGCTAATGTCCACCAGTCGTTCGCAGCTAGATCGGGTGCTGGACCCGGACAATGTGTCGGTACAGCTCGATACGCTGATCAAGGCGGCTAGGGCGGTCGGCAAAACGGTGGAAATTCGAATCAAGACGGCAAAGCGCACTGTACATGCATGAGGGAAACGCCGGTCCGATGCGCATAATAATCGGGGCCATGCTCTCATGGCACTACCTTAGGCCTGTCATCCCGGCGGAGGCCGGGATCCAATTTTGGTTGCGTCGGGGCGATGACAGAAATTGGGCCCCGGCCTTCGCCGGGGCGACAGCTTTAGGTGGTAGCGCGCTAAGCGAAAAGCGATTCCGTTGCTGCGAAAAAGTGCTTAAGGTAGTGCCATGAAGGCCAGGCTCGATATGTTTTGGGAAGATGTGAATCGGGGAAAATACGAGCCTGGCCCGTTTTACTCGGCACCAATTGAAGGGGGCAGCGACGATTGTTTTGCGCGCCGGAGAAAAAACAAGTCGCTGCTCCCTTAATCACCGGCTCCCGCGTGTCGCCCCGGCGCAGGCCGGGGTCCAAGTTTGTTGTTTCTTCGTGCTACGAAAATTGGGTCCCGGCCTACGCCGGGACGACAGTGTTAAGTTGATGCCTTTTTTCAGCGGTCACCTTTCGCGTGTCATCCCGGCGAACAACAACAAGGGTTGCGCCGGGCCGGGATCCAAGTCCGTCGTTTCCTCGTGCTACGAAAATTGGGTCCCGGCCTGCGCCGGGACGACAGTTTGGAGGTTTTGGGCTGGCGCGTCGACATAGAGGTGATTTGCAAACTGTCGCCCCGGACTTGCGCTGCGCTTATCCGGGACGACAGTTTTGAGGTCGATAGTTGTTGGGGATAGACCACGATTTTTTTCCACCAAACCCCAGCATCCACGGCTGTTTTCAGACATAAATGCTTGAAGACGTCCGTCCTTACTAGCGTTTTACTTCACCTTGCGGATTCCGCCAAGAAATAGCTTCAGACACCAGTTAAATCTTTCAGAATAGTTCTTCGCAATATTTCACAGGAGGCAGCAATGACTGTACGAGACATAAAAGGCAATCCAGGAATCTGGGAAGAATTGTCGTGGGCTGATTTGAGTAGCAAAGAAAAAGAGCTTTGGGCCGTTCTCGGCTGGCAAGAATATAAATGGGATGGAAACCAAGCCCCAGCAAGTTCCGATAAAGACTGGAATGACTTGAACCCGCTGGAACAAACCGCTGCGATGAACCTTGGTTTTTCTGAGGACAGCTGGAATAGTACTGACGACGAGTAACGATGGATGGCGATTAAAGCGGTCAGCGAATCATGGCACTACTTTAGGCCTGTCTTCCCGGCTAAGTTGCGTAACGACGCCGGGATCCAAGTTTGATTGAATTACAGGAAACATTGAAATTGGGCTCCGGCCCCACCTTTAAGCATGCTGGGGCAGGCTCTGCGCCGGGGAGACACCAGCAAGGTTTTAAATTGGACCCCGGCCCGGCGCAACCCTTGTGGTTGTCCGCCGGGGAGATAGTTTTGAGGTTGCGTCTTCGTCGTGACGACAGTTTCGAGATTGCGGTCTGTTTTGATTGCGCCACCCTTCGCATGTCGCCCCGGCGCAGGCCGGGGTCCAAGTTCGTTCTTTCCGTGTGCTAACAAAATTGGGTTCTGGCCCGGCGCAACCCTTGTGGTTGTTCGTCGGGACGACAGTTTTGGGTTATCTCTGGGCTGTCGCCCATTCCGTAGAAATTAAAGAGGTCAGCGACGATTATTCTGCTCACGTCGGGAAAAATATGTCGCTGCCCCCTTTTTTTGCACTTTAATTCCAGCACGCGAAGTTCAAACGCCTATCGGTGACTGATTGCCGATCGTGGTCGCCAACGTGTTCCATCGATCGGCTGGACGCATTTGGCGATCTCACAGTTAGAATGGTTGTGCGTGCAATTGCGCGGCAATTTTCCATTTTTTTGGTGACGATATTGAATAGATTACCTAGCGTTGTTTGTTTTCTTGCAGCCGTCTCCTTTTGTCTCGCGGCGTCGGCGAATGCGCTTCAAGCCGACAAAGACCGCATCAAGGCGCATCTCACGTTTCTCGCCGATGATTTGATGGAAGGTCGGGAGGCCGGCAGTCGTGGTTACGATATCGCGGCGCGGTATGTGGCAGCACAATTGAGCCTCGTCGGTGTCGCGCCGCTTGGTGATTTAAGCCCGACTGCAAAATCATCCCCGCGTAGCTTCTTCCAGGCTGTCCCGCTTCGATCCGCAAAGCTTGATCAGACTTCGCCGATTTTCGAGATTCGCGGGAAGTCCGGTGTGCAAACACTGAATTACTTGGACGACTTCACCTTGTCCAGCAGTTTTTCTGAGGATGCGACTGAGCTCACCGCGCCGTTGGTGTATGTCGGTTATGGCATCGTCGC
>JANPDI010000194.1:0-29995 GCA_031431435.1 Burkholderiales bacterium | reverse complement strand
GCCAGAATCATGGTTGCAAAGAAATGTTCGATGGGGCCTACACCAAGCTAACAAAAATGAACCAATAAAAAACCCGCCATCAGGCGGGTTTTTTACTGCACAAACTTAGTGAATCAATAATTCGATTTTAGGACCGACTTTTCTTTCGCAAAATACGCCGCCAGATCACGGATATCCTGCGCCGACAACGCCGCCGAGAATCCTTTCATGATTGCGTTCTGGCGTTTGCCGGATTTGTATTGCGAGAGCGCCGCCACCAGATAGTCCTCGTGCTGACCGGCCAATACCGGGTACTCCGGCAGGATTGGCTTGGCACCGCCTTCACCGTGGCAGGCTTTGCAGGTTTCGGCCTTTTTCTTGCCTGCTTCGGCATTGCCGGCCGCGTGTGCGGCCAATGGCAGTGCGGCGAATACCAATGTGGCGATCAATTTTGTGATGTTGCTCATGTTGTTGGCTCTCATTTTGCTGCTCCCGAGCCATAGTACGCGGCGATATCGAGCACTTCTTTTTCAGTCAATGCGGATGCCAGACCTTTCATGGTGGCGTTGTAACGCTCACCGGCACGGTAAGCACGCAATGCCAGCACCAGATAGGCTTCGCTTTGTCCGGCGATAAACGGTACGTGATAGACCTCCGGAAACGCTGTTTTGGTGCCCGGAATGCCGTGGCAGCCGGAACAGACCGCAACAGCCTTTTGTTTGCCGGCCTTGGCGTCGCCTTTGGCGCCGGCAGGTGCTTGGGCAAACACACCGGCAGTGGCAAAGCCAAGTGCCAACGCGAGAACGAGGGGAAATATTTTCATTGGTCTGGGTCTGTTTTGGGTGTTGATGCTGGTAATCGGACGGTCGGCAAAATTATAGCGCACCACGCGATATCGGCGCAAAGCGGCTTCAGGCTGCGATTCCGCTGTTATTTGCCTTCTGCTTGGGTGGCCGGGGCAATCGGTTCGTTTTGGACTGTCTGCATGGCCCAGACGGCCTTGCCACCGGAGGCTTTTTGCAGGCGTTCTATCATTTCGGCGTGCTGCTTCAGTTCATCGGCATCCGCCCGCAATACCTTAAGGTTGTCCGGCCGTACGGTGGCCACCACGCCATCACGTTTGACCGCTTTGGCGTTGGCACCAAGACCGATATCGAGGCTATCCTGCCCCCGCGTCAGCGCCAGATACACTTCGGCGAGCAATTCTGCATCAAGTAACGCGCCGTGCAGGGTGCGTGCGCTGTTGTCGATCTCAAAACGCTCACACAACGCGTTCAGCGAATTTTTGCGCCCCGGGAATTGTTCGCGCGCCATTTTCCAGGTGTCAATGACGGATCTGTTGTCACCCGTCGCCGCCTTGTCAATATCCGGCTGTTTGATGCGCGCCAATTCGGCATTCAAAAAGCCGACGTCAAAGGCGGCATTGTGGATCACCAGCTCGGCGTCACCCAGATAGGCGAGGAATTCGCCGGCGACATCGGCAAATTTTGGTTTATCCGCCAGAAATTCAATCGAAATGCCGTGCACTTGTTGTGCACCCGGGTCAATCTCGCGTTCAGGATTGAGGTAACAATGAAAATTGTTTTTGGTCAGCCGGCGGTTGACCATTTCGAGACACGCGATCTCAATCACGCGATGACCCTGCGCGGCCTCAAGCCCGGTGGTTTCGGTATCCAGAAATATTTGCCGGGTCATTGTGCATCACCGTTAACCGATTCAACACCCATATTGGCCAACACATCGGCCCGCTCATTACCGGGGTGCCCGGCGTGGCCCTTGATCCAGCGCCAATCAACCTTGTGTTGCTGCGCCAACACATCGAGTTCGCGCCACAGATCGTCGTTTTTTACCGGCTTTTTGTCGGCGGTGCGCCAGCCATTGCGCTTCCAGCCGTGGATCCATTCACTGATACCTTTTTGCACATACGACGAATCGGTATACACCACCACATCACAATCGCGCTTGAGGGTCGCCAGCGCCTCGATCACGGCGCGTAATTCCATCCGGTTGTTGGTGGTGTTGGCTTCGCCGCCAAAGATTTCCTTTTCCACCGCGCCCGCCATCAGCAGCGCGCCCCATCCGCCCTTGCCGGGGTTGCCCTTGCAGGCCCCGTCGGCGTATATCGTGACAACCTTCATTATTTAATGACTCTCAAACGGGAAATGATTTGCTGCGGTTGATGATCATCGATTTGGTTCGACACTTTTGCATTGGTTGACGGCTGCTTGCCGGCACGCTGCGCCACAGCCGCAAACTTGCGTTCTTTTTTCGCCTGACTCGACCAGGCGGGTGTGATCAGGCGCATGCCTTGCACACGTTTGATGGCTTCGAGCATATACACGCCGCCCGCCACACCCCACCAGCGATCACCACTGGTTTCCATAAATTGCCAGCGGCGCTGCCACTTCTCATTTTCAACCGGCGGGATGTAACACGACAAATGGCCGTTGCTGGGTTCGAAACCCAACAACTGCAGCCAATCCTTCATGCGCACCAACGAAACAAACTGGCCGCTCCACGGGATATGTTTGGATGACCACAATCGTTTTGCGCCAAACAGACTCCAGGGATTAAAGCCGATGATGACCATGCGCCCTTCCGGCCGCATGATGCGATCGACCTCGCGCAAAATTTCGTGCGGGTTGTCGGCGAATTCGAGGGTATGCGGCAATAAACACAGATCAACCGAATGTGCTTCAAACGGCAACTCGTGAAACTGCGCCGCCACGGTTGCACCGTCACCAAGTGTCGGTGACACCACCATCCGATGGGTCATGCGTGATTCACGCAACAGATCAACACCGGCCAGCCCCAGCTGCACCGCGTGATAACCAAAAATATCCGGCGTGACACGGTCGAGCCACTCGCGCTCTTTGGCGAGTGTGTATGCGCCCAGCGGCGTGGCCAGCCAGTCGGCTAAACTGGCGGCTGGTTTGTTTTTCCCGGTGTCTTGATTGCCCATTTGAAAATTTTAACTGGAATGTTGACCGTCTTCCCTGTTCCGGCATTTGCCGACAATTATTTGTGGGTCATTCATGATGCCACCCACGCGGTTGCGGTTGATCCTGGCGACGCGACGCCGGTGATTGATTATCTGGCAAGCCACAATCTGACCCTATCGGCGATCCTGATCACCCATCACCACGCCGACCACGTCGGTGGCATCGGCGCGTTATTGGATTGGTGTGGACGGGATATTGACGTATTCGGCCCGCCTGTTGAAAATATCCCGCACCGCACCCAGCTTGCCGTTTCAGGCAAAAAGGTCTCAATCGCCTCTCCATTGCTAGAGTTTGATGTCATACCGGTTCCCGGTCACACCGCCGGGCATGTCGCTTATCACGCGCCAAAACAAGGCTGGTTATTTTGTGGTGACACCCTGTTTGCCGGCGGCTGCGGGCGGCTATTCGAAGGCACCGCGGCACAAATGCAGGCGTCGCTAGCCAAATTGCGCGCGCTGCCACCTCAAACCCAATTCTTTTGCGCCCATGAATACACGCTGAATAATCTGCGGTTCGCTTGCGCGGTTGAACCGGACAATGTGGAACTTACGCAGCGGGTGGCGGTTGAAACGGAAAAACGTCAGCGCGGTGTGCCCACCCTTCCCTCGACCATTGGCTTGGAAATCGCGACCAATCCGTTTTTGCGTTGGGACGCTGCAGACGTAAAACGCGCCGCAGAACGCGCATCTTCAGGCGAAGTCAGTAGAAACGACGCACCAGACAGGGTGTTTGCTGCGATTCGGGCTTGGAAGGATCGGTTTTGAGGGCCGGTTGATTGTTGCCGCCGATTTCGTCACGTCAACCCATGTAACCGTCGCAAGCGCGTATCAACATTGGAAACGCTGCGATACATTGCCCAGGTCATCAATTCAGGGGATATCCATGACATACAAAGCCGTCATCAGCGCTGTGATTTTTTCATTATTGATTGTTTTATCAACATCGGTTCGAACCAACGTGCCGGATTGGCTTTTAACTGGCTCAAATCCAAGCGCCTTCTCGACAGGCACTAGCGCGACATCAGGACAAGATGGTGGGCCGGCGGCATTTTTACGCGGAAATGTAAGTACAGACGGATTTGGTACGTTGATGCAGATGTTCTCCGCTTCAAAGTATGAGGGGCAGCGTGTGCGTCTTTCCGCCTCCATACGCACCGAGAATCTTAAACAAGCTGCCGGACTTTGGATGCGCATGGATGGCACACTCGGGAAAATGCTGAGTTTTGACAATATGATGGATCGACCGATTACAGGCACAACTGAATGGAAACGTTATGAGGTCGTATTGGACGCGCCGGTCGGCACCCGCAATATTGCAATGGGCGTCTTGATGGTCGATAGCGGTCTTCTATATATGGACAACGTCAAGATTGAAGTTGTCCCTAACACTGTGCCTGTCACGGGCATGAATCAATCTGATGTAAACGCCATCACTACAACCAAAGAAGCGGAGCCAAAAAATCTTGACTTCAAAAATCGTTAAATTTGCGTTGCCCTATGAATGGAAAGCATGGGGCTTGGCTGCGCTTGCAATCTTGATTGTTTGGTTCCTCGATGGCGGCAGAAATGTATGGTTTACCTGGCTGGTTCGATTATTAGTCAGTTATAGCTTGGCCATTGGGCTTGCCGGCCAGGTGGTTCCTGCGTTTGGTCTATTCGGCAAGGTAGTTGCCGTTATCTTGTCGGCATCTTTAGCTGCAGTGCTGACAGAACATGCTTTGAGCCTATTGCCTACCCTGCCATACCCGGCACAGCTTGGCGGCATGAAGGATGAACTGATATCGACAGCATTTTCATCCTATCTTTTGATCTCATCAATAATGCAGGAAGAATCAAACCGACAAGCCAAGTCCGAACGCCAAATGATCGATCTAAAACTAAACGCCCTGCAAGCTCAGATCGAACCACATTTTCTTTACAACACCCTCGCCAACGTGCAGCAACTCGTCCGGTCAACGCCGCAAGTTGCCGATCAAATGTTGCAGCATCTCATCACCTACCTCAAAGCAGCGATTCCAGATGTTCGCAATGGTCGCGGATTATTGGGGCAGGAAGTTGACCGCGCCAAATCCTATTTACAAATCATGCAGATTCGTATGGGCGAGCGGCTGCAATTTACGATAAAAATCGACGACGATTTACGCCAAATCGCCATTCCGCCGCTCGGATTGCTGACGTTGGTCGAAAATGCCGTGCAGCATGGTATTGATCGTTTGCCCGAAGGCGGCACAGTGACGATCAGCGGTACAAAAGACGATAAAAAGTTGATCCTGAAAGTAATCGATAACGGCGTCGGCTTTGGCGATGAAATCGGTAGCGGCATGGGGCTGACGAATTTGCGTGAACGGCTTGTCACGCTTTATGGCAAACATGCAAAACTCGACCTTGCCCATGCCAGCCCGCGTGGTGTCGAAGCAACGCTAGAATTGCCGCTTGAAACCAACCTTAAATTGCAAACGCCATAGATGCCCAATTTTTCTGCGGTATTAGTCGAAGACGAGCCGTTGTTATTGCAAGGTCTCGCCGCCCATCTCACGACCCTCTGGCCTGAACTCGACACCTCGCGGACCGCCAAAGATGGTGTTGAGGCGGTAAAAATCATCAGCGAGAAAATGCCGGATATTGTATTTCTCGACATTCATCTGCCCGGACTCAATGGTCTGGAGATTGCGCGGCTCGTTTCAGGTCGCTGTCATGTTGTTTTTGTCACCGCTTATGCTGAGTATGCGGCAGCAGCGTTTGAAGAAGGCGCACTCGACTTTGTGGTCAAACCCATTGTTGCCGAGCGCTTGGCGGTCACCACGGCACGGCTACGTCAACGTGTGACCGAGCCGCCAACTGACGTCACCGAAGCGCTGCGTCGTTTAACCAATCTTCGCCAGCCTGAATACATTCGGTGGATTCAAGCAACCGTGGGCAACCAAATAAAATTTGTCCCGATTGAGGAAATCATCTACTTCCAAGCCGACGCCAAATACACCAAGGTCGTCAGCAAACGCGGCGAATGCCATATCCGCCGCAGCATCAAGGAATTGGTTGACGGGCTCGATCCAGACGCATTTTGGCAGGTCCATCGCGGCACCATCGTGCAAACCAATAAAATTGACGCCGTCACGCGCAATGGTGAAGCCATGACTCTAAAGCTCATTGGGTGTGGCGACAAAATTGCGGTGAGCTTGCCGTATCAGCCACTCTTTAAACAACGAACCTAAGCTGCCATACTTGCGGGCATCTTTGATCATTCTTCCCGCCATGTTCACCATCCGCCCCGCTACTCCCGCCGACGTCGACACCATCGTCGACCTCATCGCCCAACTCGCGGTTTACGAAAAGCTCGAACACATGGTCACCGGTACGCCCGCCATGTTGCACGCTGCCCTGTTCGGCAGCCGCCCCGCGTGTGAATGTGTGATTGCGAGTGAAGACAACAAGCCAATCGGCTTTGCGTTGTTTTTCACCACCTACTCAACCTTCCTCGCCAAGCCCGGCTTGTACCTTGAAGACCTGTTTGTGATCCCCGCCGCACGCGGCCGAGGTTATGGCAAAGCGTTGATTGTGCATCTGGCGCAATTGGCGCAATCACGTGGCAATGGACGCTTTGAATGGCGCGTGCTCGACTGGAATGAGCCGTCTATCGAGTTTTACAAATCACTCGGTGCCAGCATCCTGCCGGAGTGGCATTTGGTGCGCATGACGGAAGGTGAAATAGCGGCGCTGATCACGGCTAACGCGTCGACGCTCTGAATTGCGTCGACGAATCACACCTGCCGTTTTATTTACCCGGCACCAGTCGTCCAATCGCAAATTGTGCAACCAACGCGATGACAACGCCCAGCAATAGCCCGACGCCCCAAATGATCCAGACAATTGGCACCAGCCAACCGACGATACTCGCGAGCCACGGTGTTGCTGCGGCCGCAGCCGAACGTGCCTGCGCGGCAACCTGCCCGGCCTGACTCACTGCGCTCTGCGTTGCTTGAGTAACGGCATCACCCGCGATACCAGCCTGCGTTGCCACAGTGTTGGCTGATGTACTCGTTGTATTTGCCGTATTTGCCACTTGTGATGCACCAACACCAGCGGCAGATTTTGCCCAAGCACCCCACGCCTTGATCGATTGAACCCATTCCGGGCCCAACCACTGATTCACCCAATCGGGCATCGGCGGCAATGGCGGCAGGGCTGGCACCGCTGGCATTGGTGGCATTGGTGGCAAACTCGCGCCTGCTGCCGCCGCCTTGGCGGCATCAACCGTCTGTTGCACGGCACTTGCCACAGCACCACCTGCCGGCTGCGTCACGGATGTTGTGACCCGCTCGGTCAATTGACCAGACGAATCGGTGAGCGTCTTGGTGACAGAACGTGTCACCGTCTCGGTTGTTCGCGCCACTTGTTGGGTCGCCTGCGCAACCCGCTCGGACGCAATCGCGTCCGACGTCCAGCGGGCCATACCAGATGCCGCCCAAGCCAGCGCCGTCCAAATCAATGCGATAACAACAAACAAAATCCAAATTGCTTTTTTCATCAATATCTTTCCGCAGGTGAGGTCCGTTGTTTACAGTTCGGACACTTTGTCTGCGGTACAGACAGTCAATTTGATATTCAGTTCGCAAAAATGCGCCGAACAACAAACAAACGCTCGGGCAATGACGACTTGAATATTCTGGATGCCGCAACAGGGCGGCGGCGGGCGATACCCGTATCGCCGGGGATGCCGCGCTGCAACCACCGTCGCAACGCTTGACACCCCCTGTTGCGTTACTACTCTTCGATCAAATCGCGCACCTTGGTGAAGGTCGCGGTGACGGCAGATGCCGTATTGATGGTAAAGGTACAGGCATTCCGCCCCGAACAGGTGGCATTGCCCGACGCCCCGCTCCAGCCGGTAAAGGTCCAGCCCGGCGCGGCGCGCACTGTCAGCGTCAACGCACTGCCTTGATCAAACTGGTAGGTATTGGCACCGGCCGGACAGTCATTACACGAAACGTTGATGCCTGCCGCGCTGTTGCTGCCAATCACATAGGTGCCACGTCCGACTTGGTTGAATGTCAGCGACGCAGCAGATGCGGTGCTGAAGGCCGCGACACCGAGGCGCAATACGTCCTCGTTTATGCCAACGCTACTAAAACCACCACCAACAATTACCCGACCAGTGCCCAGTGGTTCTAATGTGGCAAGAAATGCGCTACCAGGGTCATTGAAATCAAAAACAGGCCCCCATTGTGCGTCGCGGATGCCGTTAGGCAGAATCTTCCAGTAGTAAGGTCTAATGTCACCGGGAGAGCCGCTCGTGCCAACCGTACTAGTCGATTTGGTCTCATTTCCCGTCAAGAAAATGCCCGCCGACGTACTGCGAATCCAAAACGGGTTGGCGGGAATACCCGTGAGTGGTTGAACAAAAGTAGTGTCAATGGCACCGGTGGCACCGGATAGCTTCGCCAATCGTGTGCTAACGCCGCCAATTGAACTGAAATTGCCGCTGACGTATATGTTAGTCCCGTCAAATTCCATTGCTGACACCGCCGTCCCATTTGGGTTTGGGTCGTAGCTATTGTCCACCAGACCGGTGGTCGCGTCGATGCGCGCGAGGGTGCGATTCTGGCCGTTGACAACCAATCTCGGGATCCCGGAAAAATTTTGATTGTTGGGCATACCGACATAAATGAAGTTGCCGACTTTGGCAATCGAGCGCTGGCAGACCGAGCCAAACGACATGTTGGCCAACAAAGGCGACCAATTTGTATCGAGCGCGCCAGTGGTGGCGGACAGTTTGGCGAGACAACGTGACACCACACCGTCGACCGTGTAAAAACCACCCACCATATATACATTGCTGGCATCACCGGTAATGGCGCGTGCGAGTCCATCGATCACCGGGCTCCAAGTCGCGTCGAGCACAGCTGTTGTCGCATCGTATCTCGCCAAAAATTGCCGCGACGCGGTTCCAGAAAAGGCAAAACCACCACTGACATACAACTTGCCGGCAATCTCTTTGACATTCACCACCAACCCATTGGGGCCATTGGTAAAGGTCGGATCAAACGTGCCATCGGCATTAAAGCGAATCAAATTATTCAGTGCCACGCCGTTGGCTTCGGTAAAAGCGCCGCCCATGACCACGCGCCCGTCGGCGAGCCGCGTCGAACTTGAGATGAAGCCGCTGCTCTTCAGATTGACATTAAAGTTACCCGCCAAGGTGCCGGTATTGGCATCCAACCGGATCACCGCACCAGTGCGTGCGGCGCCATAATAGTCACGACCCTCAAGGTAAATACCCTCTGGCGTCGCCAGGACATACCCGGTAAAGCTATTGCCGCCAGCAACGACGAGGCCGTTAAAGCCGGCAACAGGTAACCCGGTAGCGGAGTCGTATTTGGCGGGAGAGAATGTGACGGTATCGCCGTAAAACCGCCCGGCAAGCGCGAACAGATTGCCCGCCGCATCGAGCGAAAGGCCAACGTGCGAACGGACCGTATAGGGCGGGGCCACACCTATCACAGGGAGCGTGCCATTGCGTCCACCCACCCAGCCCGGCGCAACCTGTCCCGTGACGCCGCTGAGTTTGACCAGACTGTAGGGCGACGTGAAGTTTTGCCCTAACGTAGCGGTTCCTGTCGACTGGCCGCCCACAAACATATCACCCGCAGCGTTGACCACCGCCCCAAAAACATTCATATCGACAATCGGCTCAGTGACCGGCGCATTCGCATTCCAAACCGCGTCTGGCACGCCGGCGACTGCATCTATCTTACGTATCCCGATCTTCCCAGAACTGGACCTTATGCCAATGACATAAAGTGCGCCATTCGGTGTGGGCGAGGCAAAAATACCCACGGTTGCTTGAAGATCATCAACGATACTTGTGGTTCGGCCGTCAAAATTTGGGTCTGCTTGGCCGGTCACAGAATTTGCGGGAATTTTTGCCATGCGTACGTTGGATTTGCCACGAATGTTATACCGGCTGCCGAAGGTGTAAAGATTACCGGCACCATCAAGCGCAATACTGCCAAGACCGAGCTGACCGGCAATGAGTCCGACCGGCGCCGGATTCCAGGTCGCATCAACCGTGTTGGTCGCAAGATTGATCCGGGCAAGTCCGGAACGGGCAACGCCGCCAATCTGTGAAAAATTGCCCACAACATAAGCAAAATTGCCAAATATCTTGATATCAAATATGTCGTTATTGCCGCAATTGGTGTTGTTATTGCTATCGCAGTCTCTGGCAACGCTGGTCAAGCCAAAATCAAACGTTGTATCCAGCGTGCCATCGACATTCAAGCGCGCGATTCCCCCATCCAGGAAAATTCCGGAAAAACCAACCGTCGCGCCGGTAGCAAAATCGATGCCCGGCGCACCGCCCAGATAGCGGGCGTTCGCGACACCGTTCGCGGCGATCAGCAATTTGCCATCAGACTGACGGGCAATGGCGCGTGATTCGCCGCTACGCAGCAAAAACAAGCTTGGGTTCGGCAGCGGCTGTTGCGCAGTGGCAAAACTGGCGTAACAAGCACTGAGCACCAGCAACGCGGTCAGGGGATAAATAAAAAAATGGCGGCAGGAGACATCAACGCGACGCAGAGAGAAAACGTTACCGATCCATTGCAACGAACAAAAACGATTTGCTTGAGCACTCAAGTCCATAACATCTCCCTGAAAAACGTAATCTGCGCGCTGGTTATTGATCGGCATTATCTGCACAAATACACCGGGTGCGGTACCATTTTTTTGTCCTGCATGTACATACATTACACCACGCTGCCGCAGGTTTCAACGCATCCCGGCCAACTGACGAAAAACAGCGGTTGCCTGCTTCCCCGTTTATAATTTCCCGCATGAGAATCCAACGCGAAATCCGCCGTACCACCGTCGCGCTGATCACCGTCCTGCTGGTATTGGGCGGCTGCAGCACGATTGAAACGCCACTTGCCATCAGCCCCGTTGTTTCCGTCCCCGCTCCGCAATATTCACCGCAGACGATGGATCGGCTGGAATTTGCCGAAGCGCGCCGCGACTTTGCACCTTACGCACCGGTCGGCGACCGTGACCTTTGGCAACGTGTGCGACGCGGCTTTGTCATGGCTGATATGAATTCCCCGCGCCTGCAGGAACAGGAACTCTGGTACGCCAACCGGCCTGATTACATCAAGCGATTTGTCGAACGCGGCTCGCGCTATTTGTATCACATCGTTGAAGAAGTCGAGCGGCGCGGGCTACCGACCGAAATCGTGTTGCTGCCGATTATCGAGAGCGCGTTTAATCCACAGGCATATTCAAGAGCGCACGCGTCCGGCATGTGGCAGTTCATCCCGTCCACCGGTAAGATTTTTGGGTTAAAACAAGATTGGATGACCGATAACCGGCGCGATGTGTTGCTCTCGACCGATGCCGCGCTCGACTACCTGAGCAAGCTCTACGGCATGTTTAACGACTGGGAGCTTGCGTTTGCCGCCTACAACTGCGGTGAAGGTTGTGTCGGCCGCGCGATCGCAAACAACCAGCGCCGCGGTCTGCCAACGGATTTTGCAAGTTTGAACCTGCCTAAAGAGACACGTTCATACGTGCCGAAACTGATTGCCGTCAAAAATATCATCCTGTCACCGGAAAGCTACGGCATATCGCTACCGACGGTTGAGAACCGTCCGTATTTTATTCAGGTCGTTGCACCGGAAAAGATTGATGTCAAGCTTGCCGCGCGCCTGGCGGAAATGCCCGAAGAAGACTTTGCCCAGCTCAACCCGTCATTCAACAAGCCGGTGGCGGCAACCGGCAGCGGCTACTTTTTGGTGCCCACCGAAAAGGCCGCCACCTTCAAAGTGAATCTCGATCTCTATCGCTCGTTAAACGGGCCGATGGTTTCGTGGACAACGGTTGCGGCCAAGCCGGGACAATCGGTTGATGCCGTCGCCCGCAGCCACGGCATGACCGCCAGCTACCTGCGCGCAACCAACGGGCCGTTCAAGGAGCGCAAGGGCAAATTTACGCAGCCTGTCACATTCATGGCGCCCAACCCAAAGGAAGCACTGGCGATCAGCGCGGCGTTTGACCGAAAGGTGTTTCTCAAACGTGAACAACAGTTTGGCATCACCAATGATGGCGATGACGGCCCCACAATCGTCAGCAATCTGCCGCGTGATAATCTGCGCCTGGTCAACAGCACGCCGATAAATGCGCTGGTCAAGCCAGCCGAGTCACCCCTGATTTTGGCCGCAGTTGGGTCGGTAAAGGATTTGCCAAGACCGGCCGCAGCCCCGACCCCAAGCGCAACAACCGACTACGTCGTGCAAAAAGGCGACACACTTTTTTCAATCGCCAAACGCAGCCAATTGCCGCTCGAAGAGCTCAAAACGCTGAATCAATTGTCGGCCAATACGGTGCGTATCGGTCAGACGCTCAAGGTGCGCGCGACCGACAGCTTTATCGATAGCGTGATTGCGTCGCCCGTCCCGACCGGCGCCAACACGGCATCGGTTTCAACGGCACCAGCGAAGAACAGTGTGGCGGCAAAGAGCACACCGAATGCCGGACGTTTTCATACCGTGCGTTCGGGTGACACATTGTTCGCCATCGCCAAACGCGCCAACACCACGGTCGACAATTTATTGGCGTGGAACCGGCTGCGCGGCAATTCGGTATTGCAGACCGGGCTGCGATTGAAGTTATCGCCCTAATATTGTCTTGCCCAACCGCCGCCGTGTGGGCGGGCTGAATATCAAATTCGAAACCCCAGTTACAGCAGTTCCGGACAAAACTGTCCCGAAACGCCCGCGCCTCTTGATGATGCTGCCTAGGCCGCGTGTGCCGAGGCGTGACCGCCAACCCAACCTTTTGGCACTGACCCCAACAGCTTCTTGGTGTACTCCTGCTGCGGGTTGAGATAGATGTCATCCGAATTGGCGACTTCGATCACATCACCTTCGGACATCACCATCACCTGATCGGAAATGTATTTCACCACCGCCAGGTCATGCGAGATAAAGATGTAGCTCATCTTGTATTCGTCCTGCAGATCCTGCAGCAGATTCAGCACCTGCGCCTGCACTGATACGTCAAGCGCCGACACAGACTCGTCACAGATCAACACATCCGGCTTCATGGTCAGGCAGCGTGCAATGGCAATGCGCTGACGCTGGCCGCCTGAGAATTCATGCGGGTATTTGTAAAACGACACCTCGGGAAGGCCGACGCGTTTGAGCAGCGCCATCGCCATTTGTACCCGCGCCTGTTCGTTATCGCCGATCTTGTGAATGACCATCGGCTCGAGCAAAATCTGGCCGACGGTAAAGCGTGGATTCAGCGAGGCATACGGATTCTGAAAAACAATCTGGATGCGGCGTTTGTATTTCATCATCTCCTTCTCGGAGAGTTTCAGCAGGTCCACGCCATCAAACAACACCTCGCCGCCCGAGGCGCTGTGTAGCCGCATCAACGTCAGCCCCACCGTGGTCTTGCCGGAACCGGATTCACCCACCAGCCCGAGTGTCTTGCCACGTGCGAGTTTGAACGAGGCACCTTTGACCGCCGGGACATCACGTTTCTTGAAAAAACCATCCTTGAGTTGGAATACCTTCGACAGATTCCTGACTTCCAACACAATCTCATCGTCGGCGACGTATCCGCGCGTTTGTTGCTGTGTATTCTCCGGACGCAAACCTTCTGGCCGCATGAAGTCGTCAATCACCGGCAGGCGTTTCGGCCGTGAATCGACGTTCGGGCGGCACGACAGCAGTGCCTTTGTATACGGGTGCTTGGCCGTTTCAAAAATTTCTTTGGCGGTGCCCTTCTCCTGAATCTCGCCCTGCTGCATTACCACGACATGGTCGGCAATTTCGCCAACCACCGCCAGATCATGGGTGATGAACAACACCGACATATGATGGGTCTGTTGCAACTTTGCGATCAGATCAAGAATTTGTTTTTGGATTGTCACATCAAGCGCCGTGGTCGGCTCGTCGGCGATCAACAGCTTCGGCTCGCAGGCAATCGCCATGGCGATCATCACCCGCTGCTGTTGTCCGCCGGACATTTCGTGCGGAAACGAATTCATGCGCAACCGCGGATCTGGGATACCCACCTCATTCATCAGTTCTTCGGCACGATTCCACGCCTGCTTGCGCGACATTGTAGTGTGCAGCCGCAGTGTCTCGGCGATCTGGTCGCCGCAGGTAAACACCGGGTTCAGCGAGGTCATCGGTTCCTGAAAAATCACCGAAATATCCTTGCCGCGAATCTTGCGAATCTCCTGCACCGGCAGCGTCAGCAGATCGACGCCGTTAAACAACACCTTGCTGTCCGGACTGACAATGGCCTGCTCCGGCGGCAGTAATCGAATGATCGACATTGCCGACACCGATTTGCCTGAGCCGGATTCGCCGACCAGTGCAACCGTGGAATTGCGCGGAACATCAAAGGAGACGCCTTTGACCGCGTCAAAAATATTGCCGCCATCAAGACGGAATTTGACGTTGAGATTTTTGACTTCGAGTAGGTTGTCCATTTTTGCGTTCCACCTGGTGATTAACTTGGATCCCCGCCTGCGCGGGGATGACGATTTTCTAAGCGAAATTTCTGCAAAATTTCGCAAGAAAATCTGTCATTTAATTTTTGGATCAAGCGCATCGCGCAACGAATCCGTCAGCATCGAGAATGCCGTCACTAACACGGCCATCGATACCGATGCGGCAACCAGTTGCCACCACTTGCCAATGACCAGCTCAGACTGCGCTTCTGCGAGCATCGTGCCCCACGAGACTGAATCAACCGGCACCCCCAGACCGAGGAATGACAGGATCACTTCCGCCTTGATGAACTGCACCACGTGTTGCGACAATTGAACGAGGCACACGTGTGAAATATTTGGCAGGATATGCACAAACATCCGACGGGTGTGGGTGGCACCGATTGCCTGCGCCGCTTTGACGTATTCGCGCGAGGCATGTTTGATGTACTCGGCACGCACCAGACGGTAAATGCCGGTCCAGCCGGTTAGCGCCAGGATAAAAATAATGGTATCAATGCCGCGTTTAAACACCGCCGCAAACGCAAGAATCAGCAGGATGTAGGGAATCGAGGTAAAGACGTTATAAAACCATTCCAGAAAATCACCCGTCTTGCCACCCATGTAACCGGATATCGCGCCGAGCACGGTGCCGATAAAGGTCGCCAGCAACGCGGCGATCAATCCGACAAAAATTGACGTCTCGGCACCCTTGATCGCTTTTTGGATCACGTCACGCCCCCATTTATCGCCGCCAAACAGTAACGTATCGGCGCGAGGGGTTTCAGTGATTTTTATTTCCGCGGTGCGTTTGGCCCACTCGGCGTATTTCGGCGCCAACGGGTCAATATCGGACAGATCCACGTAGGGGATATCTTTGGCGGAATCCTTCGCGCCCTGTTGCTTCGCTTCGAGATTTTCCGCCCCCGCCATAAACGAGGGATTGGCGTAGGACACACCGACTTCCTTCGCCCAGTTTTTTGCAATCAGACCGGTGTACGAGCCAAACACCATCAACAGGAAAAAGATCACGACGACCAACGAGACCATGCCGATCTTGTCACGTTTGAGTCTGCGCCAGGCGAGGGTCCAGAGCCCGGGCGATGCCTGATGGATGGGTGCGACGGCGGGTGGTTGGTTTAGAACAGCGCTCATGCAAATTCTCCTGATCCCGTGTTGGTTTCGGCAGGTACGGCACCAAACAGCGGAAAAAACTCAATGCCCGGAATAACACAATTGGTTGTTTTCATCGGTACGTTCACTTAAACGTCACACGTGGGTCGACCGCCTTGTACAGGACGTCAACCAACAAATTGATGAGCATGGTTAACATCGCCAGATAAACCGTTGCCGCCTTGATCACCGGGAAGTCGGAGCGGTTCACCGCAACCAAAATTTCGCGGCCCAGACCGGGAATCGAGAAAAACGACTCCAGCAGAAATGAACCAACAAAAATACCCGGTAGTGCGATACCGACGTTGGTCAGAATCGGGATCATCGCGTTACGCATGACGTGTTTGAGCATGACCATGTTTTCCGATACGCCCTTGGCACGCGCCGTGCGGACGTAGTCGTTATTGATCTCGTCGAGGAAAAAGCTGCGGTATAAACGCAGCGCCGGGGCCAGCCCGACAAAGATTGCCAGCATGACCGGCAGCGGCGCGTAGGTTGCGACGTTCTTCCAGAAGTTGTCACTCCAGCCCTGCACCGGGAAAATGCCCCATTTGAAGCCGAAGAAATACTGCGCGACGATGATATAGACCAGGAACGAAATCGACATCGCCACGGTACACAACATCATGATCATCCGGTCGGTCAATGTGCCGCGCATGTACGCCACGCCAATGGCCAGTAACAAAGCGATCACGGTTTCGAGCACCAGCACCGGAATCATGATGGTCAGGGTCGGGCCGATTCGGGTGGCGAGAATTTTCGGCACTTCTTCGTTGGTCGCCCATGAGCGCACCGCCTCGCAGCCCCCCTTTGGGGCATCCGCCTTTGGCGCGACTTTGGGATCGGCCTTGGCGTCAACTTTCGGCGGCACCGGCTTTTCGGTGTAACTGCGCCAGGTGCAGTTAAAGCCGGTCGCCACCTCAAACGCAAAATATCCCAATTGCACATACATTGGCTGATCGACGCCGAGCTGCTTGCGGATATTCTCGATTTGTTCTTTATTGGTGATCTTGCCGGCAAGCTGCAACGCCGGATCGCCACCGACCGCATTAAACAGCACGAAGATGAGCAACATCACGCCCGCAAGCGTGGGGATCATCTGGCCGATACGTCTTAGTACATAGGCACCCATGGGTTCTCCAATTTTTCCAGGTTACGGCAACTGCTGAACACTATCTCACGACTATTGTTAATGATTGGTCGCCGCGCGTTGCATGGCGACATCGATATCGAGAAACTTGAAACTTGTATAAAGAATCGGGTGTTTTTTATAACCCCTGACCCACGGGTTGATAAAGTGACTGAATGATCGGTGCACACCGTAGCGCCACGGTGCATACGCCGCCAACAAACGGTTCATTTCGCGATAGATTTTATTGCGCTCGGGGCTGTCCGGAATACGCAGCGCCTGCAGATAAAGACGGTCGTACGCCGCCAACTTGAAGCGTGCATCGTTTGAGATATCGGTGTTTGGCCCGTACAACAGTTGCAAAAAGTTCTGTGCATCCGGGTAATCGGCAATCCAGGCAATACCGGACATCTGAAATTTTCCGACTTTGCGATCCTTGATCAAATCGGAAAACTGCACCTCCTGCGCCTCCATGCGAATGCCCACCGCCGCCAGACACTTGATCCAAAGCGCCGCACGTTGGCGCTGCTCTTGTTCATTTGCCTGATACTTGTATTGCAAAATGATCTGCCGGCCATCAGGCATGTCCCGCCAGCCGTCCTTGTCACGATCGATATAGCCATACATATCGAGCAGCGCACGCGCACGCGCCGGGTCGTATTCCTGCTCGGAAGTACGGAAGGTCGGATCAAAGCCGACCACGCCGGGACCAATCGGGCTATTGGCGACAATCGCCTGCCCGCTGCGAACAATTTTGATTTCTGATGGACGATCGTGGGCGTGCACCAGTGCCCGCCGAAAGGCGATGTTCTCCGGCTTGTAGCCGCCGACAAACGGGTCATCCATGTTGAAGGCATCCCACACGACCTCCGGCTGGTCCTCGCGAAACATGCGCACATTACGCCTTTCCAGCACCGGTGCAAGCTTGCCTTTCGCGCCGTTAGGCATCAACTGCTGCACGAAGGCGAGCGGCGTCTCTTCGAGGTAGTCGTGCTGCAAATCCATAAACGCCAGATAACGCGGCTGCTCCTGCTCAATCGGGTAGATTTCAACGCGATCAATCAATGGCAGTGTCTTGCCCGCGAGTGACTTGATTGCGTCCTGATCCCAGCTGTCATTGGCATCGGCAAATTCGGTATTGAGTTTGTGGCCGCGGTAATTCGGGTTGCGTTCGAGTACGATTTTTGACGCGCGCACCCACTCTTTTAATACAAACGGGCCGGTCCCAACCGGATGCGCCATCGTGTCTGCGCCATAAGCCTCAATGACTTCGCGCGCCACCGGCACAACATTCGGCATCGCAAAAAAATAAATGAAATTGTAATCAGGCTCGCGCAGCTTGAACGAGATGGTGTAGCGGTCACGGACGGTGATACCCTCTATACGCGTATCGTAATCAAACTTGCGGTTGGCTTTTTTGATCTTGTCGACATATTCATCAAGGCCGATAATCTTGTCTTCAAACAGCCATGAGTACGGGCTGCGCACTTCGGGATCACGAAATCGCTTGATGGCGTATTCAACGTCGGCTGCAACCAACTCCCGCTTCTTGCCTTTGAATACCGGGTCAGGCGCAAAGTAGATGCCCGGCTTGAGTCGAAAGGTAAATCGTGTGCCGCCCTCTTCGCCTTCGGGCACCTGCTCGACCGCCTGTGGCGCAAGGCGCACAGGACGCGCCAGCCAATCATAGGTGAGCAGTGATTCAAACAAATTTTCACAGATGCCAACCGAATAGCGGTCTTCGACACGTTGTGGATCAAAGCCGGTCTCAATCGCACGAAACGCAAGTCGAACCACTTTTTTCTCGGCAGGCGCAGAAAATGCCGGCATCACAAACCCGGCTGCCACAATCGTCGCGATCAATAGACCGACGACGCTGCGGATTGCGCGCAATGGTGTCTCGCTCTTGCGATGATGTGAAATTCCGATTTGAGACACGCGCCTTGTTCCTTCAACAAATCATTAAAAATACAGGGTGAATTATAGCCCGCCAGCCGTGCCGTTCGAGGCAAAAATGCCTGAAGACCCGCTATTTTGCTGGTCTTTTGCTTTCGTCAATATCCAGATACAGCCAGGCCTGGTTATAAATCGGATGCTTGCGGTAACCCACCAACCAAGGCTGCCAAACCTCGTTTCGATATCGATGCGTTTGTGGAATCCACGGCATGTAAACCGCCGCGATCCGGTTCATCTCAGCGTAGCGTTTGTTACGCTCCGGCGAGGCAGGCATACGGCGCGCCTCGTCGTAAAGTTTGTCGAACTGTGGATGCCGGAAATTTGAATAGTTGGACTGGCCGGCGTTGGGCCCATACAGGTTCTGCAAAAAATTCTCGGCATCGGGGTAGTCCGCACTCCATGCGAGTTGCCACATCATGTTTTTGGAGGCCTTGGCGTCCTTATTTAAGTCCGGCCATTTTGCAATCTTGAATTTGACGCGAATGCCGATCGCGTTCATGTTTTTTTGCCAGAGCTGGTTGAACTGTTTGGTGAGCTGGTCCGGCTCTGACGCAATCTCAATGGTCATTGGTTTGCCATCCGGCGTTTCGCGAAAGCCGTCGCCGTCGACGTCTTTGTAGCCAAACATATCCAGTAACGCTCGTGCCCGCGGTGGATCATATTCATTGACGTCGGTCTGAAAATTCGGGTCGTAGCCCTCGACGCCCGGTGGGATGCCGGATCGTGCCCGCGCAGCGCCGCCGTTACGAATCACATTGATCTCTTCGTCGATGTTGTAGCCGAGTGCAATTGCCCGTCGTAACGCAACTTTCTCCGGCGCAAACGGCGTCTTTCCGCCCATCAACGGGTCGTCAAGATTGAAATACATAAACACCAGGTCGGTTTCAATGAATCGATCACCGCGGATCCCCTGCTTGATCAGATTGGGCGCCAGTTTTCCGCCGGGAAACGCGCTGTTGATAAAGTCGGATGGCACATTGGCGTAATCTGTTTCGCCGCCCAGAAACGCCAACCAGCGCGGCTGTGACTCCTCGACAATGGTCACCTCGACACGATCCACCAGCGGCAATCGTTTGCCATTTAGATTGGCGGCAATGGGGTCTGTGTTGACGTCAACCGTCGGCGATGACTGGAAAATGACGCTGCGAAACTGCGGATTTTTTTCCAGCACAATCTTGTGTGATCGTTTCCATTCGACCAGCTTGAACGGGCCACTGCCGACAGGATGCGCGCCGGGATCGGGCCGGTATTTTTCGATCACCTCTCTGGCCAGCGCGGCGGTTTGCACGGTCGCAAAGATGTAGATGAAGTTGCTGTCAGCCTCTTTGATCCGAACGCGCAGCGTGTTCTTGTCGGGCGTGCTGATGCCATCGATCAACCCATCGTATTCAAATTTGCCCGATTTCTTGGCTGCTTGAAGCGCTTCATCACCGCCGACAATTTTCCCCTCGACATACCAAAGCCACGGCGATCGTATTGCCGGATCAAACAGGCGCTTGAGGCTGTAAGCATAATCATAGGCCGTCACTTCGCGCGGTTTGCCACCAAAGGCCGCATCTTCGGCAAAGAAAATGCCGGCCTTGACCCTGAATGTATAAATCCGGCCGTCGGCAGACACCTCTGGCAGTCCAATGGCCGTATTGCCGATCAGCTTGACCGGTCGCGCCAGATAATCGTACTTCAGCAGCGGGTCGAATATCGCATCCATGATCGTGTTCGAATACAGATCAGATGCAACGTGCGGGTCAAACGTGGTCTCGGCAATCAAAAATGCGGTTCGGACGGTTTTTTTTGCCGCGTTGTCGGTGGCCGCATGTCCCGTCAAAGCAGATGCCGCGACAAGCAGCATGGACAACACGGCGACAAAACCTGCACGAACCACGTGAACCACGCGTGCCATTTAGCGCAGTGCCTGTTGCTTGACGTCCATATCCATGTCGACCATTTTCCAGACGCCGCGCAGCGTCGGATGTCGCTGATAGCCAATCACCCATGCATGAGTGAGGTCGGTGTCCATACGCGCAACACCCAGCCGCCACGGTGCAAGCGAAAGGAAAATTCGGTTCATCTGTCGATACATCGCCAAGCGTTCTTCACCGGGCGGCGTCATCCGCGCCTTCAGGTAGAGCCGATCAAATTCTTCATTTTTGAATCGCGAATGATTGGCTTGGCCCCCGTTAGGACCAAACAACATCAAATAAAACGCGTCTGCATCGGGGTATTGTGCGCCCCACGCAAGCCGCCAGCTCATGAGTTTGCCGGCACGAGACTCTTTCAACAAATCAGGCCATTGCGCTTTCGGAAACGAGATGCGAATACCGATCGCCTCCATACTTTTTTTCCAGCCCTCATCGAGCTGCCGATCGCGCAGCGTAGGCGTGGAAGACATCAGAATTTCGAGCCGTGAGCCATCCGGATTTTCGCGATAGCCATCACCATCGCGATCCTTGTAACCAAAAACATCCAGCAGCGCTATCGCCGCAGCCGGGTCGTACGCCGTAGAGCGTGAACGAAAGTCAGGTTCGTAGCCAAAGGCCCCCGGACCAATCGGCGTGTGCACAGCAACGGCTTGGCCCTTACGATTGATCGAAATTTCTTCCGGCGCGTTATAACCCATTCCAATGGCGCGGCGCAGTGCGACCTTATCCGGTGTGTAGCCCCCCACTACGGGATTCTCCATTCCAAAATACGCGTAAGTAACTTCCATCGCCGCAGTGCGGCTGACTTGAACGCCAAGCTTCTCCAAGTCCTTGGCGAGTTTGTTATTTGGGTAGGCTTGGTTGATGAAGTCCGGGTGCACACGATCAATGTAATCGTGCTGCATGTTGCGAAACGACAGCCAGCGCGGCTGCGTTTCTTCGATCACATAAAACTCGATCCGACCGATCATGGGCAAACGTTTGCCGCGCATCTTCTTAGCAATTTCCTGACCCTTGGCGTCGTCCGCGTTTGGCTCGGCCTCCCAGAACTCTTCACGATACCCGGGATTGGCAACGAGTACGGTCTTCGACGATCGCTTCCATGACTCCAGCTTGTACGGCCCAGTGCCGACCGGATGCGCCATGATGTCGGTGGCGTATTTCTCAACGACTTCACGCGCGACAATTGCGCAAGCGCCGTTGTAGGCCAAGATGTAGAGGAAGTTGTAATCCGGTGCCGCCAACTTGATGCGCAACGTGTATCGATCGACCAGCTCAAAGCCTTCTACCGGCATGTCGTAATCAAAGACGCCGCTATCACGCTGCTTTTGGCGGACCTTCTCCATGCCGGCGATCTTGCCGTCGAGATACGACAAATTCGGCGAGCGGGTCTTGGGGTCAAACAGGCGTTTCATCGAATAGGCTAAATCCGCTGCGACGAGTTCACGCTTTTGACCATTGAACGCAGCATCATCCGCAAAGAAAATGCCTTTGCGAAACTTAAGTGTGTAAACCAATCCGTCCGGCGAGACATCCGGCATCGATTCAAGCACGTTGGGTTTCAACTTAACCGGACGCGCAAGATAATCGTAGGTGAGCGGCGTGTCAAAAATGTTGGCGAAAACATAGCTGGAGTACCAGTCTGAGGTCTGCGGCGGATCAAACCCCGTCTCGGCGATCTCGAAGCCCCAACGCAGCACTTTATTTGGGTCTGGCTGGGCATGGAGTGCCAACGACACAAACGCGCCGAGTAGCAGCAATGCGTGCGCAACGGTCAAACGGAATTTCGCCATCAGCGTTTCGCCTCGTATTGTTTCATTAGTGGAACGTCAATATCAACAAAGCGCCACCACGACTGGGATTGCACCGGTGGCCGCACAAAGCCGATCACATAGGGATACCACAAGTCGGTCAAGATGCGGTGAACGTTAACGCGCATCGGCGTGTAGACCGCGATGATGCGCGCCATGCCTTGATAGAGTTTGGTGCGTTCAGGCGAGTCGTCGAGCACTTCTGACTTGGCAAATAGATCGTCGTATTCCTTGAGTTTAAAACGCGAGCGATTGCCCTTGAATCCTGCGTTGGGGCCGTAGAGCGTCTGTAACCAGTTGTCAGCTGAAGGCGAGGTTGCGGAGTTACCAAGCTGCCACATCATCAGTTTGCCCGCGTTGGACTCCTTTAGCAGATCTGGCCATTTCGCTTTACGTACCTCAATCCGGATGCCGATCTCGTCCATCGAACGCTTCCAAATTTCATCTAGCTGTTTGTCTCGCTCGGTAGGTGTGGAGTTGTACTTCAGTACCAGCGGCGAGCCATCCGGCATCTCTCGGTAACCGTCTCCATTTACGTCTTTGTAGCCGTAGAGGTCGAGCAGCGCATTGGCTTTTTGTGGATCGAACTCGCTGTTGGAAGTCCGAAAATTTGGATCATATCCCTGTGCGCCGGGTGGATAAGGCGTGTTTGAAGGGATCGCCTGGCCTTTGCGCACGATATTGATTTCATCGGCCACGCGGTAACCCAGCGCGATAGCGCGGCGCAGTGCCACACGATCTACAGTGTATCCGCCGATAGTGGGATCCTCCATGTTGAAATACACCATATGAATATCAAGCGCGGCGATCTGGCGCATCTCGACGCCGAGCTTTTTTACGTTTGGCGCCAACACATTGCCGGGGAAGCCGACGTTTGCGAAATCTTCGGGAAAGTTCCACATCACATCAAACTCGTTGTTAAGGAATGATAACAGTCGAGGTTGTCGCTCTTCTATCACTGAAACTTCAATGCGGTGCACTTGGGGCAGACGTTTTCCTTTCATCTGCGCCAGAACCGCCTGACCCGCCTTGTCGTCAGCCGCTGGCTCACCTTCAAAATAGGCTTCGCGGAAGTTTGGATTGTATTCAAACACCATACGCGATGAGCGCTTCCACTCGACCAGTTTGTAGGCCCCGGTGCCGACCGGGTTGGAGCCGATGTCATTGCCATATTTTTCGACGATTTCACGCGCCACCGCACAGGTGGCGCGGCAATCCGCCATTATAAAAATAAACGTCGGCTTAGGCTCAGTAAGCTTAATCTGAAACGTATACCGATCCAGCGCGCGCAGGCCCTCTAGCGGCGTATCAAAATCCATCTTGTTGGCTTTGCGCACCTTTTTCAAGAGTTCCGTCGAGCCAACGACATAACCTTCCACTTCGGCCAGCAGTGGCGCAGACAATGCGGGGTCGAACAACCGCTTGATGGAGTAGACGTAATCTTCGGCAACTAACTCGCGCTTTTTACCGCCAAAGGCAGGATGGTCGGCAAAATAGATGCCCGGCTTGACGCGAAAGGTATAGGTGCGAAAGTTGTCCGTCACTTCCGGCATTGACACTAACGTGTTCGGCACCACTTTCAGCGGGCGCGCGAGATAGTCAAAACGCAGTGGTGTGTCAAAAATCGCGCTGTGGACGATGGTCGAGTACACATCAGACACTTTGTGCGGGTCCATGCCGGTTTCCGCGACTTCAAACGCGTACCGCAGAACTTTATTTTTGTCGGGCGTGTAGGCGACCGGCGGCGCTGCTTGGGCAATGCTCGCGGTGATGAAAATGGCGGCAACCAATCCGGCCGCAACGACGAATTGTCGGCACAGAATCGGACACGAACATGGAGCCGGATGCAGATGCATGATTGCCTCTCAAAACCAGTTTTGGCGGGCGGCGGTCGTACGCCGCGCCCTGTCAAAAACGACGCGCAACTATACCCGAAAGACCGGTCCGAATTACCGTTAATGACGGTAACAACATTTCACCATTTGTAACACTATGCATGACATTCCGCCCTTAACGACATGACTGCCGCAAACACCTCATCGACCGGGATATCAGCGACGTCCAAGCTTGGCTTTTGCAGCGTCCGGAACGGCACGCCCCACGGGTGCCAACGCTTGGTCTCAGAGTCGCCAAACAAGGCCACAATTGGCTTGCCCAGACCCGCGCCAATATGAAGCGCGCCACCGTCGGCACAGACCAGCATGTCGACCTCGCTCAAACTATCAATCAGTTCGCGAAGACTGGCGGTTGGCATCGGCTCAATTGCCGGTCGCCCGGCGGCCTGTGGCTGCGCTGATGTTGCGAATGCAGCCAAGATTTGCGCCGCCTTGGTATCGTCACCCGGGTGCAGCAAATCATCTGTCGCACCGGGCGACCAAAACAACTTGAGTCGCGCCCCATCGTGGGCTTGAATCAGCCTGGCAAGTGCGACAAACGACGCTGCCGGCCAGCGCTGCGAGGGTTTGCGTGCGCTGATATGCAAGCCGATCGAGATCGGAGCGGCCCTTGGCGTCGGCTGGTCGGTGGTGGCGACCGATCTCTTCCGGGCGAATACCACGCACGGCGGGGTGTTCGCCGGTGGTGTATCGATGCCGAACGCCGTCACCGCAAGGAACATGAACTGCGCTTGATGAAGCTGGTCGGTATCCGCCTTGGAAATGACCACATCCAATCCCGACGCATTACCGCCCTCGGTGTCTTCAAACCCGATTACCTGCGTGTTCGGCCGTCCCGCCAATACGAATCTGGCCAATCTGATATTGCGCAGACTGTACCGAGGGTCCGGCAGCAACACGTCGTCAAAGTGTTGCCGGCGGAGCTGCCACAGCCGCCACGCCTGCGCCAACCTTGCCTGCAAGGCGGCAATCGGCGATCCGGCGTGTTTGCCCTTGGTGTAAACATAGACTGCGTCCAGGTCGGCATTGCCCTCGAGCACCGGCGCATTATAGGAATTGACCAATGCCGCCAGATGCGCCTCCGGCATCGCCTGGCGCAGCGCGCGGATCAGCGGCGTGGTGAGAACCAAATCGCCGATATTTTCGCGGCGAACAATCAAAATCCGGCGCGACATAAATAACAAAACCCCTCGGAAATTGGCGCAAGTCAGTTCAATGAATGATTCGGCTAAACTTGGGGCTCATTTTACGTCTTGCAGGAGCACACCCGTGGGTTTTCTCGCCAACAAAAAAATTCTGGTGACCGGTTTATTGTCCAACCGATCGATCGCTTATGGTATTGCCAAAGCCATGCATCGTGAAGGCGCCGAACTGGCGTTTACCTATGCCGGAGAAGGCATCCGCGAGCGTGTTCACAAATTGGTGCCGGACTTCGGCGGCAAGATTGTGTTGCCATGTGACGTTGCCAACGACGATGAAATCGCGGCTTGTTTTGAGTCGCTCAAGCGTGAATGGGGCACCTTTGATGGTTTTGTTCATGCCATCGCCTTTGCCCCGCGCGAGGCCATTGCCGGTGACTTTCTGGAAGGCTTGTCGCGCGAGAGCTTTCGGGTTGCACACGACATTTCGAGTTACAGCTTTGCCGCCATGGCCAAGGCGGCGTTACCGATGATGAATCCGACCGCCGCCCTGTTGACACTTTCCTATTTGGGCGCCGAACGGGTGGTGCCCAATTACAACACCATGGGAGCCGCCAAGGCGAGCCTAGAAGCGGTGACGCGTTATTTGGCCGCCAGCCTGGGGCCGCGCGGCATTCGCGCCAATGCCATTTCGGCGGGACCGATCAAAACCCTCGCCGCAGCAGGGATTTCCGGTTTCCGTGAGATGCTCGGGTTTTTTGAGGAGCATGCACCATTGCGGCGTGGCGTAACGCAGGAAGAAGTCGGCAACGTGGCGGCGTTCTTGATGAGCGACCTTGCCAGCGGTGTCACGGGTGAAATCACCTATGTCGATTGCGGCTTTAATACAGTCGTGGCCGGGATGCCGCACTAAGTAAAATACCAAACACCATACACAGCAAGCATTTTCAGGCAAAAATGCCTGAAAATGCACGCCCTCATTAGACTTTAACAAGACAATATGAAAATTTTTCAAGGCCGCGTTGCCGTCATTACCGGTGCGGGTTCGGGTTTTGGTCGCGAGTTTGCACTGCTTGGCGCGAGCCTGGGAATGAAATTGGTGTTGGCCGATGTGCTTGCAGGTCCGCTCGATGAAACCGTGCAAATGCTACGCGCCCAGGGTGCCGCGGTGGTTGCGCAACAATGTGACGTCAGCAAAGCCGACGACATGGATGCGCTGGGCCGGTTGGCGATTACATCGTTTGGCGGCGTGAATCTTGTGTTCAACAATGCCGGTGTCGGTTCCGGCGGGCTGATCTGGGAGAACACAGTCAAAGACTGGGAATGGGTGTTGGGCGTGAATGTGTGGGGTGTGATCCATGGCGTGCGGGTATTTGTGCCATTGATGCTCGAACAGGCCAAGCGGGAGCCGGACTATGAAGGTTATGTGGTCAATACCGCGTCGATGGCGGGATTATTGTCGCCACAATTAATGGGTGCCTACAACGTTTCTAAACACGCCGTGGTGGCGCTATCCGAAACACTCTTTCATGATCTGCAGGCGGTGCAGGCGTCGCTCGGCTTGCCGGAGCGGATACATTGCAGCGTGTTGTGTCCGGCGTTTGTGCCGACCGGCATCAGCCAATCACATCGCGCGCGTCCGGACGACCTCAAGAATACCGCCGCACCGACCGAGTCGATGAAACTCGCACAGTCAATGACCAATAAAGCGGTCAGTTCCGGCAAACTTTCCGCCGCGGACGTCGCGCGCATCACCTTTGATGCAATCCGTGAAAACAAGTTTTACGTGATTACCCATCCAAAAATCATGGCGACCGTGCAAATGCGTTTGGACGACATCGCCAACCAGACCAATCCGCGCGACCCATTTGCAATGAAGGCAGATGTGCGCCCCAACCTGCAAGGCGCAACGTAGCCGCAGTCGGGATCGACCGCCGAAAAAAAGCCCGCATCGCGGGCTTTTTTTCGGCTGAATCAACGATTATTTGTCAGTCTTTTTCTCGGTCGCGCCTTTGGCGATCGACACATCATTGTCTTTGCGGAATTGCGCGAGCATTGAGACAAGCTCATTTTGGCCAAGCGACTGCTGCAAGCGGGCGCGCGTTGCGGCAAGTTTTGCCTCGTCCGGCACCGGTGCGTCAATCACCTTGGCAACCTGGATCAGCGTGTAGCTACCGGACGGATCGGCAACACCGACAAAGGTGGGCAGCGCCTTTGGATTGGCACGCATCGCGGCATCAACGACGGGCGGTTGCAGTCCACCGGTCGCAGCGCGGCTGATCGCAAGCAGCGCCGGAAACTTTACGTCGCCCTTGCCGGCTTTCAACGCGGCCAGTTTGGCTTCACCGTCCTGTTTGGCCAGCTTGACCGCCTCTTCTCGCGCCAGACGCCGGATCAACGGTACCTGCACCTCGGCAAACGGCCGGATCACCGCCGGCTTGGATTCAACCACCCGTGCCACCACCAGCGAGCTCGCGCCGATTTCAACCGCTTCGGTATTTCGTTTGTTCTTTAGCACCTCGTCGGTGAACAGCGCTGTTGACAATTTTGGATTGTTAAACGGTGGTTGAAATGCCTGACCTTTGGCAAAAAAGCCGGTTTGTTTAATCGTCAGATTGGCGACCTCCGCTGCCGCCTTCAGGCTGGCGGATTGTTCGAACGCGGCGTTCGAAAATTTTTCGGCCAATTCGGCAAACTTGCGCGAGGCTTTCTGCTTTTTGAGTTCGCCTTCGATTTCCGGCGCTGCATCGGCAAGTGATTTGCCTTTTTCGGGTTTGATCTCGGAAACGCGAATGATGTGATAACCGTAGTCGGTCAACACCGGCCCGAGCAATTCATCCTTTTTGCCGTCGAATACCGCCTTGTCAAATTGCGGGACCATCATGCCGCGGCTGAAGAAGCCGAGGTCGCCACCATTGGCACCCGAACCCGGATCCTGCGAATTTTTCTTGGCGAGTTCGGCAAAGTCTTTGGGCGACTTTTTGATTTGCGCAAACAACGCATTGGCTTTTTCTTCGGCGACTTTTTTGTCGGCCGGTTTTGCATCCTTTGCCGCATTGATCAGAATGTGTGAGGCTCTGCGCTCTTCCTTGGTGACATAACGCGCCTTGTTATCTTCGTAATACTTCGCCACCTCTTCGGCTGACAGCGCGATCCCGGGCGCCAGTGCTTCCAATGTCAATTCAACATATTCCGCGCGCACCTGCTCAGGAATTGTGAAGTCCTTTGGATTCTTGTCGTAAAACGCCTGCGCCATTTCCGGCGTGGTGTTTACCTTTGGCAAAAATGTATCCGGCGTAATCACAACCACGGCGATTTCGCGCGATTGCTCGCTGGCCTGCAAATAACCCTGGATACTGGTCTTGGAAACAAACGCGGTATTCGCAACGCTATCCAGAAACTGCTGCCGCTCTGAATCTTGCCGCACCAGATTTTCAAACCCGGCCGCGGTGTAACCCTGTGCTTTCACAACACGCTCGTACAGTGCAGGGGAAAACTTGCCGTCTTCCTGAAAGTTGGTGTTCTTGACGATCAGGTCCCGCAGGCGTGCGTCACTCACCATCAGGCCGCTGTTACGGGCTGTCTTGTCGAGCAACCGCTGGTCGATCAACTGATCCAGCACACCCTTGCGCATTTCAGGGTTGTCCATCACCGATGCATCGATCTGCCCGCCAAACTGTTGGCGAAACCGGTCAAGCTGGTTTTTTACCGCATTGTCGTATTCCAAATCGGTGATTTTGTCGCGGCCAACACTGGCGATTGTTTTGGTACCGGGGGCATCACGGATGTACGACTCGACACCCCAAAGGGCAAATGGAATGGTGATCAAAACGAGGATGACTTTTGCGACCCAGGTTTTTGCGGCACTGCGAATGGCTTCTAACATAGGGATTACAACTCACGGTAAATTCTGGAAAAAAAACAGGTTTGCTGCATTGTTCACGGATCATTGTCGACCAAATTAGCACGTCAACCAAGCCGCTAATTTTACTATGAGTTCGGCGCCCGGTTGCAGCCGCTTGAAACAGCGGCCCTGGCTATTTTCCTGCTGCGTTGTCAGTGCAACACCGGCAATAAAAAAGCGACCCTGCGGTCGCTTTTTCTTGTTTGGCGGAGTGGACGGGACTCGCCCACATACTGCGGGCCGCTGTTTTGCCTGCAGGCAAAACCCTTCTCGTCCCGCGGTTAGCCAAACTGTTGGCTAACGCCACGCCTGAAACGTAAAAAGCGACCTTGCGGTCACTTTTTTTAAATTGGCGGAGTGGACGGGACTCGAACCCGCGACCCCCGGCGTGACAGGCCGGTATTCTAACCAACTGAACTACCACTCCAATATGCAACTGCACCAGCGAACTTTTCACCAAAACGACTGGTGGGTGCTGAGGGGCTCGAACCCCCGACATTCGCCTTGTAAGGGCGACGCTCTACCAGCTGAGCTAAGCACCCGGAAAAGTCTGCTAGTTTAACGCATCTTTGAGTGCTTTACCAGCGCGGAACTT
>JANPDI010000193.1:0-14009 GCA_031431435.1 Burkholderiales bacterium | reverse complement strand
CAGGCGTTTTCCGGCGTGCTGGGTGAGGCCAAACAATTACAAACCCGTTACCTGCCGGACATTCAGCAAAAGGCCCGCACCATTGATATCACGCAGGTGATGAAAGAGGTCGCGCAGTAGGCAGATCACTGCCCGAGTGCGGCGGCGGTTAGCGCGGCACGAATTTTTGGTATTGCCGCACGTGCCGCCGCCTCACCGCGGGCAATACACATTTTTCGGTAGTCGAGGCTGATGGCGGCGTAGTAACCCAGATCCGGATGGATGATGACATCGGCAAATGATGCTTCGGCGGCCACCATCGCGGCGCGTTTTTGATCACGCACCTGCCATGTCGACGGCGCCTCGCGCGGCGTTGCCGATAAATATGCCGAAACATCAACCGCGATCACAACCCGCGGGCCAAGACTTTTGGCTGCCTTGATCGGTACCGGCGCCGCTTCATCGCCGTCCTGATAGGCGATGTTGCGAATCTTTACCGGTGCGAATTGCGCCGGGATCGCACTCGAGGCGCGCACCGCCGCGGCCGTATCCCCAACATTAAAAATGACCAATTGATTGTCGCTGATGCGCGAAACCGTCACCGCCATTTTTTTCTTCATCGCTTCCAGCGGACGGTTATTGGTGAGATCACTGATCCACTGATAGACCGCATTGCCGTTACCGGACAATCCGGATGTGGAAATGCCGACAAACCGTTTCACATCAAATTCAAGCGCGAGTTTTTCCATTTCGGCGGCTTTCATACCGTTGGCGTGTAATGCGCCGAACATCGCGCCGATGCTGGTCCCCACCACCAGGTCGGCGTCGATACCGTTTTCTTCGAGAACTTTGAGCACGCCGATATGCGCAAAACCACGCGGGCCGCCACCGCCGAGTACCAAGGCGATCTTCGGCCGCTGATCAGCCGGATACGCCGCAAAGCGCGGTGCATCGGCCCCGTTGTATTCAGCCACACCGCCGGCGCAGCCCACCAGCGCAAAAACAAACAGCAGCACAAATAATTTTGTTGGTGGCATGGTTGATAATTATCGCTGTCACAATCAGAGAGCAACATTATTTCATGACGCAGAATCTCGACGCGATTATTGTTGGCGGCGGCCACAACGGCCTGGTGTGCGCCTGTTATCTGGCCGCAAAGGGAATGAAAGTGCGGGTGCTCGAACGCCGCGAAATTGTCGGCGGGGCGGCGGTCACCGAAGAATTCCATCCCGGTTTTCGCAATTCGACAGCGAGCTACACGGTCAGCCTGCTCAACCCCAAAGTCATTCGTGATCTGAACCTGGTGGCACACGGCTTGCGGGTGGTGGAACGTCCGTTTGCCAATTTTTTGCCGTTGTCGGATAAACCCGGCGACTATTTGAAAGTCGGTGGTGGACTTGTCGCGACCCAAACCGAAGTCGCCAAGTTTTCGGCGCGAGATGCTGAAACCCTGCCGCGTTATTACGCCATGCTCGATCGTGTCGCGGCGGTATTAAAAGACCTGTTGCTCGAAACGCCGCCAAATGTCGGCGGTGGCATCGCCGATATTTTGCAGGCGTGGAGAGTCGGCAAACGTTTCAAGGCGCTCGACATGGCGGCGCGCCGCGACGTGCTGGATCTATTCACCAAAAGCGCGGGTGACGTTCTCGACCAGTATTTTGAGTCGGCACCGATCAAGGCGTGTTTTGGTTTTGATAGTGTGGTGGGGAATTTTGCCTCTCCCTATACGCCGGGCTCCGCCTATGTGCTGCTGCACCACGTGTTTGGCGAGGTTAATGGCAAGCAGGGCAGTTGGGGCCACGCCATTGGTGGCATGGGCGCGATCACCCAGGCAATGGCAAAAGAAGCGGTGGCACGCGGCGTCGAGATCACGCTCGATGCGCCGGTGAATACGGTTCTGGTCGAAAACAACGTTGCCGTCGGCGTGCAGCTAAAAAATGGTGACGTGGTTCGAGCCAAACGCGTTGTGTCAAATCTGAATCCAAAATTGTTGTTTGGCAAGCTGGTCGCGCAACATGATGTTTCGTCGGAATTCACGCAGCGCATTAATGGTTTTAAATGCGGCTCCGGAACCTTTCGTATGAATGTCGCCTTGTCGGCATTGCCACAATTTTCCTGTCTGCCCGAATCAGGCAGTCATTTGTCGAGTGGCATCATCATGGCGCCGTCGCTGGCGTATATGGAACAAGCCTACTTCGACGCAAAAACACATGGTTGGTCGCGCCAGCCGATTGTTGAAATTCTGATTCCCTCGATTGTGGATGACTCACTCGCGCCCGCAGGCAAACACGTTGCCAGCCTGTTTTGCCAGCACGTGGCGCCAAGCCTGCCCAACGGTGAATCGTGGGATGACCATCGTGACACGGTTGCCGATCTGATGATTGATACCGTTAATCGATTTGCGCCGAACTTTCGGGACAGCGTCATTGCCAGACAGATTCATTCGCCGCTGGACCTCGAGCGCAAGTTTGGCCTGATCGGTGGCGATATTTTTCACGGTGCGTTGTCGCTCGACCAGCTGTTTTCGGCGCGCCCCATTTTGGGCTATGGCGACTATCGAACCCCCATCGAGGGCTTGTACCAGTGCGGCTCGGGGACGCATCCTGGCGGCGGTGTGACTGGTATCCCGGGGCACAACGCCGCACGTGAAATTCTGAAAGATCGGTGACATCGATCCCGGATGCGCCTGCGGCTTCAGGTCGCATCCCCACGTTGTGGGGCCCCTGCTATTCCTGTCCGCTCGCAGTATCCGGGCGGCGGTGTCACCGGCATCCCCGGACACAATGCCGCGCGTGAAATTCTGAAAGATCGGTAGCCTCGACCCCGGATGCGCCGCCGTTGCAGGTCGCATCCCGCGCAAAAGCAAAAAGCGCGGGGCCCTGGTCCGCCGCTGGCAGGATCGCCAGCCAGCAATCTAAGGAAAACAGCTCTTTTCCCCAGACTCTGTGTGCGGTTTTTCACTTTTTGTGAAAAATGACGGCGTTGGCATCCCCCGAATGCGGGGTTGCCTTCAAAAACCACCGGTATTGGATTGGTTTTGGTATGGATGTCGTTTACAACGCCATTTGACAGGACTAACATCAAGCGGATGTGGAAAACGGGTACTGCAGTGGACTGTCCGGAAGCTCGGCCTCGTTTCGAAATTTCACGGCGACGGCAGCTAGCCTTGTTTTACACGTAGCGCCGCATCCAATACTTGCCCAAACAAAAAAACTACGGAAATGCCCATGAAAAAAATAACGGCACCGAAAAAACGTAACGCCATCCGGATTGGCGCGCTTGGCAGGTTGGCTGCACTTTCCGCCATGCTAGCTGTTGTGTCGAGTACGGCATTGGCGAATCCGGCATTGTTCGCCGAGGCCAAACGGCTGTTGGCCGCCATGAACGCCAAGCAGGCGTACATGCTGCTGGTGGCCGAGCAGGACAAATTGATCGGAAATGTCGAATTTGATTATTTGATCGGTGTTGCAGCACTCGATAGCGGCCGGATCGATGAGGCCATCATCGCCTTTGAGCGTGTGCTGGCCGTTCAGCCGAACAACGCCGGTGCCCAGCTCGACCTGGCGCGTGCCTACTTCAATGCCGGTTCGCTTGATTTGTCAGAGGGCACGTTCCTGAAGCTGAAAACGCTGAATCCGCCCGCCCCGGCAATGATGGCAATTGATAAATACCTGGCGGCGATCGCCGAACGTCGTCGCGCCGCAAAACGCATGCTCAGCGTTTGGGGCGAAATGGCGTTGGGTTACGATTCCAACCTGACCGGTGTGCCAAATGATTTTACAACCGCTGTTGCACAAGCGTTTAATCTGGTCGGCGTCAACGCCACCGGCAATTCGATCAAACGTAAAGCGCCTTTCCTGGGTGCGGCTGTTGGCGTTGATGCCATTTTCCCGATTGCTGAAAAGTGGAATGCCTATGTCGGTGGTGACCTTCGGGGTCGTGGCTACCAGAAAGAAGGGGAATTTAACTCGGCGACAGGGGAACTGCGGGCCAGCGCGGTCTGGGACGGCGGGTCAAATCAGGTTCGCCTGAACAGTTCGTACAATGCATTCCAGCAGGCCGGTGACGCGCCGGGCGATCCGAAACCAAAAAATGATCGTCGCAGTGCGATTGGTGGTGCCGAATGGCGGCTCAATCTGCAGCCGACCAAACAGCTGAGTTTTGCGTTATATGCCGGGCAGACGCGTTTCCCAAAAAACAATGTTGAAGATTTTGATTCGACCATTGCCAGTGTTGCCTGGCTGACCACCTTTGCCGGCGCAAAAGCACCGGTATTGCAGTTGACGGCGTTTGGCACACGCGACAAGGCGGTTCGCAAGCTGGCTGATGGCATCACAGACAAATCCAAACGCGTTGAGGGCCTGCGCGCCTATGGCCAGCTGAGCTTGTCCGAAAAGCTGTCAGTGTTTACGGCAATCGGTTTATCGCAACGGCGGGACGACAGTGCGTTTTCGCGAGCGACCACCGTGGAGTTTGGCCGTGACCGACTCGGCGATCTGACGTTGGGCACAAATTGGCGGTTTCAGGATCGCTGTAATTTGCGTGTGCAGCTGGCCAGTTCCAGAAGTAATTCGAACATTGATATTTACGATTACACACGGCATGAAGTGTCATCAACCATCCGCTGTGAATTCATGTAGTTTTTTGGGAGTTGCAAAATGAACATCGCCAAATCAAGCAGCCGCACAATCGCCTCTTCCTTCGCGCCACAATCGGCTGCGCAGCCTGCGCTGCGTATGGCACGTCTGCGAAAATTCACCGTGGGATGTCTGCTCGCGAGCGGATTGGCGGCGGGTTTGGCGCCGGCCATCGTGACGGCGGCGAGCGGGCAATTTACCTACGTCGCCGGCAGTGTTTTTATTGAGACCAACGGCCGGCGTGTTGCCGCGATGCGTGGCAGCGAAGTCAACCCGGGTGATCTGATCATTGCCGGCAATGACGGCATGGCCCAGTTGTCGATGATTGATCAGGCAAAACTTTCGCTTCGATCCAACTCACAAATGCGTATCGAGAGCTACCAGCGTACCGCGGCCGACCAAGGTGGCGCCGTGTTGTCGTTGTTGCGCGGAACCATGCGCACCTTCACCGGCCTGCTAACAGCGTCAAACCGTGAAAAGTATCTGATGAAGACGCGCGTGGCCACTGTCGGTATCCGCGGATCCGGCAATATTCTGTCGCACGAAGAAGATGACGGCAAACCGGTCACGATCAACCACACCATCGAAGGCAGTCACATAATCACCAGCCTCGGTGGAAATTTTGCGCCGATCATCACCTTTCCGAATGACACCATCAAAGTCGAACTCGGCAAGCCGCCGGAAAAGATTCCAACGCCGCCGGCAATCCTGAGTGCGTCCAACACCATGGTCGGGAAAGAGGCGGCAAAGGCGGCCGTCGAGCCGGTGCCGGTAGCCGCTCCACCGGCCGTCGCTTCCAGCAACCCCCAGTCAAATACGGGCACCGGCGGCGGTACGACCGGCGGGACGGGTGGTGTGACACCACCGACAATCAATACGAATATTGTGCCGGTGGTCGTGGCGGTACCCGATCCGCTGGGCCTTCGTGACATCGTTCTTGCTGGCGGAACAGCGACCTATTCCGGCCAGGCGATACCCGCCGGCATCACACTGGTGAATGGCAACCTGCGTGCGTTTACCTCTGTTGCCGGCGGATCCGGCGCATCGGCGACCATCACCGGCGGCAACATCGCTGATGCAAACAGCTTCGACCTCGGCAACGGCACGGTGATTAACATCGGGCGCTGGACCACGCCGACCAATGTCAACCTGGTCGGGTTGGGATCATTCGGCGGACTATCCGCAACGACTCACTTTGCCTACGCTGCGTCAGGCTATCCGATCCACCTTTCGGATGTGCTGACCGGATCCGTCAGCTACGTTCGCGTCGGCGCCACCTTGCCGACCGATCTCAATGGCGTCACCGGGACAATTACCTCGACACTACTGGACGTCAATTTCACGTCGCGGCTGCTGAATGCCACCATCGCGCTGGCGATACCGGTTAGTGGTACGCCAACCAACTACACGCTGCAAGCGACCAATGTGCCATTCGCGCAAAACAGCTTTTTTGCCTTTACCGGTTACGGTCTGGTCGTCACCAACAATACAACCGGCCAAAACTCGAATGGAAATTTTGCCCTCAATGGTGTGATCGAGGGTAATTTTGTCGGCTCGACACTGAATGGCGCGATCCTCGGCTATTCCTTTCAAGACCGCAACGGTGGTATCAATCGCGCGGTCAGTGGTGTGGTGGCGTTTCAAGGCCCGTCACAGAATAGTCTTGCGCCGTTTCAGTACGGTTTGATCTCCGACCCGACCGGTTCGCTGTTGCGATCGATCTACTCACAGAGTTATGTCACCATCAACCGGCCGGCTGAACTCAATGTTGATGCCAACGGGCGCGCCATTACCTTCCGCGGGCCATTTGCCCGCGCCGACGGTTCGATCAATGGCAACACCAACTACGCGCTGGGCACCTCGCAGGCGCTCGACATTGGTACTGATGCCGCAACCGGGTTGTCGTGGGGTCGCTGGTCAGGCGGCAACTCAACTGTTGGCGGCATCGAAACCAGTCTGGCGGGTCGAAGCCTGCATTACATTTTTAGCGCGCCGCAATCCGGGCCGACCACGTTGCCTCTGACAGGCACGGCGGTTTATGATGTCGCCGGTTCGACGCGTCCGACTGACGCCAACGGCAATGTCGGCACCATGAATACCGCAACCCTGAACGCCAATTTCACGGCACGCACGGCGGACGCCACGGTGAATGTCACGATTGCAAACCGGACCTGGAATGCCAGTGCCACCGGAATGGCAATCTATCGCGACATGATTTTCAGCGCCAACACCGGTCCCTCGCCAGGTGGTGGATTGCCCGCACCGACCCAACTCATCATTACCTGCACGCCGAATTGCGGATCAAACTTCACCGGTAGCCTTGACGGCTTTTTCACCGGTCGTACCGGGCAGGGTGCCGGCGTGAACTACAGCATCAACAACAACATCGCCGGTGCCATCGCCTTCCGCCGGCGAGGTGGATGATTGGGATGAGACGTGAATGGTCGAATGAGTGACCAAGTGAACGAGTGAGCGTAGAGAGTGAGCGCGTTGTTTCATTTTTGACCTTCCCCGGCGGAGGCCGGGGCCTAATTTTTCAGCCTCGCACCAACCTGAACTTGGGTCCCTGCCTTCGCAGGGGAAGGTCAAAAACGGCGCAGTGTTGCGTATTTCCTCACATCCTCACCTCATCTGCTAATCCACAAAAAATAATCAACCACCAATAGCCAAAAGCACTTCCAGCACAAATTGCCTGAAAAGGCTGGCCAGATATAGCGTTTTTGTTTTTTATTAAACCATGTTCTGCCCGAAATACCGATGCACCATCGGAGTTCCGTCATGAAAACCATTTTTACTCGCGTCCTGTTTTTTGCCATCGCGTTTTTTACTGCCTCCTTCATCACCGAGGTTGGCGCTTCCGCAGTGGCGGCGGGAGGCGCGCACAGTTGCGCCGTGGTCGGCGGCGGCGTGAAATGCTGGGGAGCCAATTTTCTGGGGCAGCTTGGCAACAACAGCACAACATCGAGTCTGATACAGGTTCAGGCAATACCGGCAGGCAGCAATGCCACTGCGGTGTCCGCAGGCGGCCAACATACCTGTGCGGTGGTCAATGGCGGTGTGCAATGCTGGGGAGCGAATTTCAGCGGAATGCTGGGCAATAACACCACCACCGACAGCGCCGTGCCGGTGCAGGTCATTCCCGCACTAAGCAATGTCACCGCCGTTTCGGCCGGGGCAAGCCATAGTTGTGCGGTTATCAATGCCGGGGTGCAGTGCTGGGGCTGGAACGGTAATGGCAGACTGGGCAACAACAGCACCGTTGCCAGCTTGGTGCCGGTGCAGGCCATAGCCTCTGGTAACAGTGTCACGGCAGTCTCAGCCGGTGACAGCACGACTTGCGCGGTAGTCAATGGCGGGGTGCAATGTTGGGGCTTTAACGGCAGCGGCCAATTGGGCAACAACAGCACGGTGCAAAGCTTGCTACCCGTGCAGACGATTGCCGCACTCAGTGGCGCGACAGTGGTGTCAGTGGGTAAAGATCATGGCTGTGCGGTGGTCAATAATGGCGCGCAATGTTGGGGTACCAATACCTATGGTCAGCTTGGCAATAACAGCACCACCTCCAGTTTGGTGCCGGTACAGGCCATACCCGCGCTCAGTTTTGTTTATAGCGTTTCCGTCGGCTCAGACCATAGTTGTGCTGAAGTCGACGACGGGGTGCGGTGCTGGGGTCGAAATTTGGTTGGTCAACTTGGCAACAACAGCACCATAAATAGTGAGGTTCCTGTGCAGACTGTGGGCGGGGCCAGCAATGTCACAGCAGTTTCGGCGGGGGCAAGCCACAGTTGTGCGGTGGTCAACGCTCGGGCGTACTGCTGGGGATTAAACAACGACGGCCAACTCGGGGACAACACCACCTCACAAAGACTGACGCCGGTGGCGGTTTACATCCCCCCCCTCACCGCCACCGTCACCTCCACCGCCGACAGCGGCACAGGCTCGCTGCGCCAAGCACTGCTTGACGTACAAGCCGATTGCAGTGCACCGACCAAAACCATCAACTTCAACATCGCAGGCGCGGGGCCGCACGTCATTGCCCCGCTCACCAATTTGCCGACTATCCAATGTGCCAACACCACCATCGACGGCTACACCCAGGCGGGCTCTTCACCGAACACCCTCGCACAGGGCAACAACGCCGTGCTGATGATTCATCTCGACGGGTTCAATAGTGCCGGGTCAGGGGTGAGAATGTTCGCCGACAACCTGGTGGTGCGTGGCCTGGTCATCTCCCGCTTCAACAGCCATGGCATTTATGCGCTGAGCGCCACCAACAGCAAAATCATCGGCAACTTCATCGGCACCAATGCTGCCGGCACCGCGGCATCGGCAAATGGTTTGGGCATCAGGGTGGTTGAGTATTCCAATGTCGCCATCGCCCCGGAAATGGCCAATACCCCAAAAAGCGCCAAAGCCATCGCCTTGTCCAATGGTATGCAAATCGGATCCGCCGCCGCCGCCGACCGCAATGTCATTTCCGGCAATACCGGCAACGGCGGGCATGGCATTGACGTGCAATCCCCCAACACCGTCATCACCAACAACCATATCGGCACCGACAAAACCGGTGTGTTGGCACTACCCAATACTGGCAACGGCATCATCTCAGATTGGAATGCACCCAATATCCTCATCCAGGGTAATGTCATCGGCTTTAATGCCGCAGATGGCATTGTTGTTGGCGCGGATTCGACCACCATCACCGGCAACACCATCCTCGCCAATGGCGGCATCGGGGTGAATGTGCCGGGAACCGAGTGTGGCCCTGGAAAGATTTTCATTCGCCAGAACAACATTGGGTTTCAAGGATCGCTGGGCATTGATTTGGGACATATTTTCCGTCCAACCGGCACCCGAGATGCCAATGGCGAAGCGCTGCCCAGTGGCACTTGTTATCAAGCCAATGGTGGCTTCAATGGCAAAGCCCCCGGCCACCCGGTAGTCGAAAATATGACTTACGAGTGGACGGGCGCAAACGTCACCATCACCATTAATGCCACGCTCGAATTTGCATCCATACCCGGCGAGGCATACACCATCGATCTGTTCGACAATTCAACTGTTCCACTCGACACCACCAACAAAGGCGTCGGCCGCACATTTGTCACCTCAATGACAACTGCCGCAACGGACGGCGCGGGCACAGTGGCATTTCAGATTGCCAACTCGAGCGCGGTCTATCACCCCACCATGACCGCCACCGCGCCGAGCGGTTTGGGCAGCGGCACCTCGGAATTTTCCGTGCAAAAAGTTTCGCCCTATGCCTTCACCTCCACCTACAGCAACTTTGCCATCACCGCTGGCGGCAGCCAGATGCAATCGTTCACCCTCAAAAATACTTCCGGCACCACCCTGGCGGTGCCATTGCCGACCAGTTCGTTGCCCGCTTTCACGGTGGCACTCGGTGCCGGCTGCGGCAGTGTGGCACCTGAAGCAAGCTGCAACATCAACGTCACCTACAGCCGGGGCACGCTGGGCAGTGACACGGCGGTGCTGACGCTGGTTGAAGGCACGGTCACCTACAAATGGAATCTGGTGGGTGCGGCGGCACCGCCGCCGAGTTTGTCCGTTTCCTCCCATGCATTCGGCGCGGTCACCGTCGGCGGCAGTGCGGTGTTGTCGGTGACAGTGATTAGCGGCAGCGGCGGCAGTCTCGGTGTGCCCGCTTCAAACAACGGTTTGTGTGCCGTGCAGAACAACACCTGCGGCGCGAGCCTTGCCGCCGGTGTCAATTGCACATTTGAGGTGCGTTTTGCGCCAACTTCTGTCAGTGCAACCAGCGCCACCATCACCGTCACCGGTGCGGGCACCATTGCCGTCAGCGGCAGCAGCATCGCCCCCACGACGAGCTTCACCCCGACCTCACTTGCACACGGCAGCACGGTCGTCACGCAGCCGAATGTCATCACCGGCAACATGTTCACCAACACGTCGCCGGTCACGCTGACCTTGGCTGCGAGTGCGCTGTCGAGCAACAGTGGTTTGTACGTCATTACCGGCTCTGGCGGCACCCCATGCGCCAACAATCTGGTGCTGGCACCGGCTGCAAGCTGCACCTTCACTTCGACCTTTACGCCGGTCACCGTCGGATCGTCATCGGCCAGCTACAGCATTCAATACACGGCGGGATCGCAGAACTTTACCGTCAACATTGCAATGAGCGGTAGCGCCACGGCACCCACGACGAGCTTCACCCCGACCTCACTTGCACACGGCAGCACGGTCGTCACGCAGCCGAATGTCATCACCGGCAACACCTTCACCAACACGTCGCCCGTGACCATCACGCTCACCGCCATAGCATTCGCCGAAAACAATAGTTCGTACGTCATCACCGGCTCGGGCGGCACGCCTTGTGCGAACAATCTCCCACTCGCGCCGAGTGCAAGCTGCGGCTTTACCTCCACCTTCACGCCGGCTACGGCTGGATCAACGTCGGCTAGCTACGCCATCCGATACAACGCTGGATCACAGACGTTTAGCCCCTCGATAAGCGCGTCGGGCAACGGCATTGCAGGAGTCTCTCCTGCCTTTAGTTCCGCCGCTCCACCTGCCACCGCCACGTTGGGCGCGGCCTACACGCATACCTATACTGCCGTCGGCACGCCTGCCACCATGACGTGGAGTGTGTCAGCCGGAACATTGCCCACCGGGCTTGCGCTCAATACCACCACCGGCGTGTTGTCCGGCACACCCACCGCCAATGGCACCTTCAATTTCACCGTGCAGGCTGCCAACGGAACCACACCCGCCACGCAGGCCGCCACCGTCACCGTCACACCAGCCGCCTCCCTCTCTGCCATTCGTCCCAATAGCGGCAGCATTGCGGGAGGATCGACCATCACCATTGACGGTGCCGATCTCGATTTTGTGACCGCGGTCACGTTTGGCGGTGCATTGGCCACCATTGTCCAGGCAACACCCAGCGCCCTGACACTGACCATTCCGGCCCGCCCGGCGGGGTTGGTCGATGTGGTGATGACCACCCCGAGTGCGTCGACGTCATCGCTTGGCGCCTTTACCTATGTCAACAACGATGACATCGCGCGCGACTTCTCGGCCACCGCCAATCCGTCGCCACGGTGGCGCTACGGCTCGGCGCCGACACGCGGCGGCACATTTACGCTGCATCCCACCGCTGTGCAAAGCGGTGGATTCGATATCTGGTGGAATGGTGGATCGCCGCATGTTTGGCACAACCCTTCCGCCGCCACCATTCCGTCTGCCACCAATTTCACCCCGCCCGGAAAAATTGGCTTGCATCCAGGCCCCGGTGGCGACAACAGTGTTGTCCGTTGGACTGCACCTGCGGGCGGCATCTATCAGATCGCCGGCAACTTCATTGGGCGGGACGCAACGTATCCCACGACGACCGATGTCGCGGTGCTGAAGAACAACAACGGCGCGACCCCGCTCTTCAGCGGCATTATCAACAGTTACGACCTACCGCTGAATTTCTCGGTCGATGTCGTGGTCAACCTCGGCGACACGATCGAGTTCACCGTTGGCTATGGCGGCAACAGCTACTTTGGCGATGCCACGGGACTCGATGCGACCATTACGCCGCTCGCCATTGCGCCCGTCGCACCCACCATCACCTCCGCCGCGCCACCCGCCACCGGCACGATTGGCGCGGCCTATACCCATGCCTTAACCGCATCCGGCACGCCTGCCACCATGACGTGGAGTGTGTCAGCCGGAACATTGCCCACCGGGCTTGCGCTCAATCCCACCACCGGCGTGTTGTTCGGCACACCCACCGCCGTTGGTGTGTTCAATTTCACCGTGCAGGCTGATAACACGACCGCGCTTGCTGCTACGCAAACCGCGACAATTATCATTTCTGCCGCCGGGCCAATGGCTTACATCGCCAATAACGGCAGCAACGACGTCACAGTTTTTGATCCGGTCACTAACGCTGGGGTCGGTACCATCGCCGTGGGTTCGCTCGCACAAGGTGCTGTTGTCAATCCTGCGGGCACTCGCGTGTATGTTTCTGTTTTTGGTACGGGCAGCGTGGTTGTCATCGATACCACCACCAACACCGCCTTGACGACCATCACCGTAGGCGCTAGTCCACGCGGTATCGCCATCAACTCTGCTGGCACGCGTGTGTATGTCGCAAACCAAGGCGGTAACTCGGTTTCAATCATCGATACCAACACCAATAGTGTGCTGGCGACTGTCCCGCTTGGCGGCAGCCCGCGTAGTGTTGCGGTGAGTCCATCGGGCTCGCGCGTCTATGCCACCATCATTGGCAGCAATCTTGTATCGGTCATCGAGACGACTACCAACACCGTGATTGGCACAATTCCCGTAGGTGCCTTCCCCACCGGGGTTACAGTCAACGCGGCTGGGACGCGCGCCTACGTGGCCAATCGGGATAGCAACTCTGTCTCGGTTATTGACACCGCTACGCATCTGGTCGTGTCAACCGTCACAGTAGGCGTCAACCCGCGCGGTATTACCATCAACCCAGCCGGTACGTTTGTATATGTTGCCAATAATGGCAGCGGCAGCGTTTCGGTGATCGACACCGCGACAAACGCCGTGGTCGCAACCACTACCGTGGGTACGAGCCCCAACGGCATTGCCGTCAATGCTGCGGGTACGCGCGTTTATGCGGCAAACTTTGGCAGCAACTCGTTATCGGCAATCGACACGGCGAGCAATACTGTCATTGCGACGGCCGCCGTTGGCACCCAGCCCATGGCTGACGGGCAATTTATTGTGCCTGCTGCGCCAGCGATCGTCGCGCCTGTGATTGGCAGCGCCGCGCCATCCGCCGGCACACTTGGTGTCGCCTATACCCATGCATTTACCGCCAGCGGTACCGCGCCGTTTGATTGGACTGTTTCAACAGGCGCGTTGCCCGCAGGGCTTGTACTGAATGCGATTACCGGCGCACTCACCGGCACGCCCACCACCGCCGGCGCGTTTAATTTCACCGTGCAGGCGGCCAACGGTGTCGGCACAGCGGCCACCCAGGCCGTGAGTGTAAGCGTTGTCTCACCATTGGTGGTCACCAACACCAATGATTCTGGCGCAGGCTCCCTGCGCAACGCGATTCAGTATGCCAATGCCAATTGCGGCACGGGTCAAACCATCACATTCAATATTCCCGGCGGTGGCCCACATTTGATTGCCGCCGGCTCCAGCCATCCTGCGATCACCTGCGCCAATCTTGTCATCGACGGCTACACCCAGCCCGGCAGCAGTGCCAACACCAAGACCGATGGCACCAACGATGCGGTGCTCAAGATTCAGGTTGATGGCGGCAATGTCTGTCGTCGCGCCTTCGATATCGCCACTGGTGCCCATAACGTCAGTATCAAAGGGCTGTCGGTGACCCGTTTTACTTGTGACGTTGCTTATGCCAATACCGTCAGCGGA
>JANPDI010000192.1:0-8011 GCA_031431435.1 Burkholderiales bacterium | reverse complement strand
CATGACCCAACCTTCCCGCGCCGACATTACCAATGCCATCCGTGCCCTTTCGATGGATGCCGTCCAAAAGGCCAACTCCGGCCACCCCGGCGCGCCAATGGGCATGGCCGAAATCGCCGAGGTTTTGTGGCGTCATCACCTTTCGCACAATCCAAAAAACCCGCACTGGGCTAATCGTGACCGGTTTGTGCTGTCGAATGGTCACGGCTCGATGCTCATTTATTCGTTGCTGCATCTCACCGGCTACGATTTGCCGATGGACGAAATCAAAAATTTTCGTCAGTTGCACTCAAAAACGGCCGGCCACCCGGAATTCGGCATCACACCCGGCGTGGAAACAACCACCGGCCCCCTCGGCCAAGGGTTGGCAAACGCCGTCGGTATGGCCATCGCCGAGCGGGAATTGGCGCGCACGTTTAATCGTGACGGCCTCAATATTGTCGACCATCACACCTACGTGTTTGCCGGTGACGGCTGTCTGATGGAAGGTATTTCGCACGAAGTGTGCGGACTGGCCGGCACACTCGGCTTGGGTAAGCTGATTTTGTTCTACGACGACAATGGCATTTCAATCGACGGCAAAGTCGAGGGCTGGTTTCGGGACAATACGCCCATGCGTTTTGCCGCCTACGGATGGAATGTGATCCCGAATGTTGACGGCCATAACCCGGATGCGATTGATGCCGCCATTCAGGAAGCCAAAGAACAATCCACCAAACCAACCCTGATTTGCTGCAAGACCGTCATTGGCAAAGGCTCACCGAACCTGGCCGGCACCGACAAAGTACACGGTGCCGCACTCGGCGACAAGGAAGTTGCCGCCACCCGTGAAGCGATCGGCTGGAAATATCCGCCATTTGAAATTCCAAAAGATCTTGTTGATGCCTGGGACGCCACCCACAAGGGCGCGGCGGTTGAAGCGCAATGGAATGCGGTGTTTACAGCTTATCAACATGCCCACCCGGAACTGGCCAAAGAGTTCACACGCCGCATGAAAGGCGATTTGCCGGCAGACTTTGCCGACATCGCCAACGCGGTGCTGACCAATGCTGTTGAGAAAGGCGAAACCGTCGCCACACGCAAGGCATCACAAATCGCCATCGAGGGCTTTGCCGCCCATATGCCCGAGATGCTCGGCGGCTCGGCCGACTTGACCGGCTCCAACCTGACCAATTGGAGCGGCAGCAAAGCGTTGTCGGCCACACAAGGCGGCAACTACATCAACTACGGTGTGCGTGAATTTGGCATGACCGCGATTGTCAACGGCCTCGCGTTACACGGCGGCTTTATTGGTTATCACGGCACCTTTTTGACCTTCAGCGACTATTCGCGCAACGCCTTACGCATGGCCGCATTGATGAAGATTCGCAACATCGCGGTGTTCACACACGATTCGATCGGCCTCGGTGAGGACGGCCCGACCCATCAATCGGTTGAACACGTCGCCACGTTACGCATGATTCCGAATATGGACCTGTGGCGGCCTTGTGACACCACCGAAGCGGCGGTTGCGTGGAAATGCGCCCTGGCGCGCAAGGATGGACCGACATCGTTGATTTTTTCCCGCCAAAATTCGCCCTTTCAATTGCGCGATGGTGTGACCACCGCCAACATTGCGCGTGGCGGTTATGTGCTCGCCAAGGAAGCCGGCACACTGTTCGCCGTCATCATCGCCACCGGCACCGAAGTCTCGTTGGCAATGGAAACACAAAAGATACTTGCGGCAGAAGGTATCCATGTGCGCGTGGTGTCGATGCCATCAACCTATCAATTCGACAAACAAACCGCCGCTTACAAAAACGACGTCATGCCGACAGGCGCGCCACGTGTTGCCATCGAAGCGGGCGTCACTGACTATTGGCGCAAATATGTCGGGCTGGATGGCGCCGTGGTCGGCATCGATACGTTCGGTGAATCGGCACCGGCCGGTGTGTTGTACAAATTCTTTGGCATCACGGTGGATGGTTTGGTGAAGGCGGTGAAGGGGGTTTTGTAGGTTGGTTGGTCGCCAAACATTTGGAAAGTTGGTGGTTGGCTTCCGACCAACAGCTGCGGTTCCCCGTCGACCTCCAATGGGCGTACATTTCGCTTGCGTAGTCTAGTTATTGTATATACAATAACTAGGTGAAAATCACCTTCGACCCTATCAAACGCGATAAGACGCTGGCTGACCGAGGGCTTGATTTCACTGACGCTGAAATAGTCTTTGAAGGCATCACGGTTGAGATTGAAGATCTTCGCAAGAGCTATGGTGAATCCCGCGTCATCTGTTTTGGTCTTTTGGAAGGCAGAATGGTCGTTGTTGGCTACACGCCGCGTGGCGCGGTTCGTCACATCTTCAGTATGAGGAAAGCAAATGAACGTGAACAAAAGCGCATCGCGCCGCTCCTCGAAGTCTGATCTCGCGCGTTTGGACGCGCACTTGGTCGAGGCAAAAGAATATGAAGAACTTCCCGAGCTGACGGAAGAAATGTTGGCGCGCGCGAAGGTCAATAAGGGCGGCAGACCTGTGTCAACTAACCCGCGCAAACTCATTTCCTTGCGGCTGCCCACTGATGTCATCGACCGATGGAAAGCAACAGGTTCGGGTTGGCAAACGCGCATGGCAGAACGCCTGAGCAAAGTTCGGTAGTCGCGCTGGCCAGTGGAAAACGGCCAAAAGCGGACGTTCCCAAGAGCAGCCTGATTCCATTCATCCTCTAAACCAAACTGCCTGGAACCCTCGGTGTTACGAAGCAACGGCCTACCCCTGATCGAACTACTTCTCGACGCGGTAGCTCCAACCATCGCCGACTACCATGCGCATTGGTTTGCCAGCCTCTTCGACAAAATAGACAACCTCCCCAATTGCCCCACCGCCAGTCGGTGCCATGAAGCGAAAGCGACCGCCGCCCAACGGTTCAAGTCGGGTTTGGCTATCCAGGTTTGTCGCGGCCGGGTTCACAATCACCAAACGCTTGTTGAGCTCAACCACACTCTGGTCGTTCCAGAGCCTGCGATAGGTCCCGACAAACCGCGCCCACGCAGGGTCCCATTCGACCGTCGCCGGTTTCGGCGCAGCTATCTTGGCGACTGCCGCCCCCACAGTAGCAATCAACTGTTGCGCAATTTCCGTCGCTTCTCCTTCGACGGCGTTAGTCAGCACGATGACGCCGACCTTGTCATCAAGTTGAATGTAAGTTTGCGTGATGTAGCCGGGGTAGCCACCGGCGTGCCCCACCCAAGTGCGGTCACGGATACGGGTGGCACGAAAACCCAAACCATAACCAATCGTCCAGTTTTCTTCAACAGATCGAACACGATGCATTTCGCGCATCGAGCCGGTGGAAAGAATCTGCGTGCCGCCACGCGGCCCTTTGCGGAATTGTGCGGAAACAAACTTTGCCAAATCCTCGACGTTCGACGTGACACCCGTCGCCGCGGCCATGCCTCGTGCATCAACAAATTTGAAGGTCTCGCGTGAGCCATCGGGCATACGGCGGCCATAGGGAACCGCCAAGCCGGCCACATTTTGATCAACGCTCGACGCGGACATGCCCAACGGTTGAAAAATATTCTTGCTAACGTATTCCGCCCACGACATTCCACTTAGGTCTTCAACAAGCATGCCTGCCACGGCGACCGCAAGGTTTGAGTACTTCACCCGTGTGGCCGGTGGGAATGCCGCTTGGCGGTTTGCAAACAGCTGTTTCAATTCCTCGCGTGTTGGAAACTCGTAACTCGTCCAATGATCGCTTGCCTCCCGAGGCAGCCCGGAACTGTGCGTGATTAATTGCTCGACTGTGATCACGCCATCGTCTGCTCCAGCAGGCTTTGCCTTGAACCAGGGAAGATACTTCGAGACTGGGTCATCGAGTCGCAGCTTGTCTTCTTCACGCAACTGCATGATGGCGATTGCGTTAAACAACTTGCTATGTGAAGCGATGCGAAACTTGGTCGCCGCCGTCATAGGCAATTTCGATTTGACGTCAGCAAACCCGAAGCCCTTCGACCATATCAACTGCTGATCACTCACCACGCCCACGGCCACGCCCGGCAGTCCGCGATAGGCCAACTGGCCCTCCACCCAAGCGGAGAAAAGCCGCTCTGCCGCAACCACATCAGGATCATTGGCGACGTTCGGTTTTGCGCTGGCGACCTTCGCCATTTCAGCCGCTTGCTGCGCAAAGCTTAGTGAAATATGAGTTGCACAGAGGCTAACCAACAAGCTGGTTGAAGCGATTGCAACGGTTCTGGAATAAGGCCGCATGAGAAATCTCCTTTTTTTTGATTTGATCTGAGGCTACGCCAATGCAGGTGCTAATAACAGTGTGACACCAATAAGTCTTGCGCGCTCGACATTAAACCGCCGCTTTCGGGAAATTTGTAGGACGGCTATGGGTCAGTAGCCGACACCGGTGACAGGCAATCATCCTTCGCGTAACCAACAATCTGACGGCCTACTCACTGCGCGCTTTCTGCCCGTCTGCCGCTGTTGTTTCGCCTCGCTGTTCCGCGTATCCTCGCCGCATTGAATGCGCCGAGATCAATCGCCATGACCCACATGCAAATTCCACTTGATTTCCATCGCTTGCCGATCGACGCAATGCAATCGCGCGCTGAGGCATTCCATGCCGAAGTGATGCGTCGCCGCACAGTGCGCGATTTTTCATCCGATTCGGTACCGCGTGACATTATCGAAAAATGCATCGCATCGGCGGGCTGTGCACCGAGCGGGGCGAATCAGCAGCCGTGGCGGTTTGTGGCGATTGCTGATCCAGCGATCAAGAAAGTTATTCGTGACGCCGCCGAAGCCGAGGAGCGCGAATTTTATGATCACCGCGTCACGGATGCCTGGCGCGAGGCATTGGCGCCGTTGGGAACCGACGCGGACAAGCCGTTTCTGGAAACCGCGCCGTGGTTGATCGCGGTGTTTTACGAGGCCTACGGTTACGCGGCCGATGGCGGCAAAGAGAAACGTTACTATCCGATTGATTCGACCGGTATTGCGACCGGATTTTTGATCGCCGCATTGCATCACGCGGGTTTGGCGTCACTCACCCACACACCGAGCCCGATGGCGTTTTTGAATTCAATTCTCGGCAGACCGGATAACGAACGTCCGTTTGTGCTCATGTTGGTGGGTTATCCTGCGGCGAACGCGATGGTACCGGCGATTTCACGCAAGCCGCTCGATGAGATTGCAACATTTATTTGATTTCATTTCCAAAGCGGCAATGCATTCACCGTTTATCAGGATGGTCGTTCAAGGCATTCGCACATCTGGTCAGTTGGCGCATGGGCTGCCCGCCGCCAATCGAGCTGGCCGAGGCGGGACATTTTGTCCAGGAGTGGGGCCATATGGTGGCAGAGGTGGCAGAGGCGGCATTGATACAGCTCGCCTAGTGGTTAAAATGACGGCGGCACCCAGGTGCAGCGACAGCCTTAACTGCACCAGCGTACAGATCGCTGACCATTCACGATACAAAATAGCCCCCCGACGAATGTTTCCCAAGGCAGCCTGCCATGTCCTTCGACTTTGACATTCTTGAACGAGCCCTAAGCGCCAGTACGAACGCCAGTACGAACGCCGACGCGAGCGCCGATACGACCGCTGACGCGACCAATCTCGCCGCAACCGACGTCGATCTCACGCGCCGTGCCTCTATCGCCAAACAGCGCATGCTGGCATTCGCTGACTTTGTCGCGAGTGGGCGCCCGCCCAACCAGCGCCAGCGCACCGCCGGGCTGGAGCCATTGCTGCTGCGGTTGCGCGTTCATGCAGGTGATCGGGCGACGCTGGTGCGGTTCACCTGCACCCTGCTTTGCCACACCAAACAAGTCTCGCTTTATGCCGACGCGGGCATTTTGCCTTCGACCGGATTTGTTGGTGAGCTGTATCGCCGCGTCAGCCAGCGCGTCTTGCCGGAAGTGGTGAATCCGATCTATTTGCGAGACTGCCTGGCTGAAGCGTTCAGCGATCCGCGCGATGATGATTGGCTGGCGGCGGTATCGGGTGAGCAGTGGCAGGAATTGATCCGCCTAATGGCAACGGAGGCACCGGAGGCACCGGAAACACCGGACGGCGATGCGCTGGCGGCGCGGTGCATCGAAAGGTTTGATGCTGAATTGTCAAATGCAATCGACGTGTTGTCGCTGCGTTTGGCCGGCTTGGGGTTGGAAGCAGAGTTGTTGCGGGTCTATCCGGACCTCGAAGAACACGACTCGCCATTTATGGCACAACAGCACGAAATTCAACGCTGGTGCGCAGGACGCACGCTCGGTGCTGATGCGGTCAACGACAAAGGCACACCCGACCACGGTCAACTTGACCACGCGCTGGTGCTACTTGACCAGTGCCGCAGCGTACTTGACCGGGTACGTAAAAACACCGCATCGATCGGCACCTCGTTTGGACTCACCTATTTGATCGGCCGCCTGCTGCAAACAATCCGGCGCCTCGAGTTGTTGGTTAACGTCGCCGGCGCGGATGCCGCTGCGAAGCCAGTTGCCAGCGCACTGCTGCTGCGCGAAGTCGGTCTGGCGCAAGCGCAGCGTAACGACATCGGCAAACACATCGCCCAAAGTATGGATCTGGTCGCATTGCGCGTGACAGAGAATGCGGGGCGCACCGGCGATCACTACATTACGGAAACACGCGCGGAGTACTTTGTCATGTTTCGCGCCGCGCTTGGCGCGGGCTTTGTGGTCGCGTTTATGGCGTGGGCAAAAGTATTTATTGTCGGCACAAAGCTGCCCGCATTAATCGAAGTATTTAGCATTTGTGCGATGTATGCGGTCGCGTTTATCGTTATTCATCTGCTGCATTTTTCGCTCGCCACCAAGCAGCCGGCGATGACCGCCGCCGCGATTGCGGCGGCGCTTGACGACGCCCGGCAGCAGACCAATTCATCGGGCATTGAGCGCATGGTTGACATGGTGGCGCGCGTCACGCGCAGCCAGCTGGCCGCGATTGTTGGCAACATCGTTCTCACCATACCCACCGCCATCCTGCTCACGTATGTTGTCTTTGCCGTGTCCGGCGCCCATATCGTCGAACCGGGCAAAGCGCAAAAGCTGATGCATGACGCAAGCCTGCTCAGTCTGGCGCCGATCTACGCCGGCATCGCGGGCGTGTTGTTATTTTTTGGCGGCCTCATCAGCGGCTATTTCGACAACAAATCGTCCTACAGTCGCATTCGTGAGCGCCTGCAAGCCCACGTTGGGCTCATCGCACTGTTGGGCCGGGATCGTAATGACCGGTTCGCCCGCTACATTGAAGACAATCTCGGCGCGCTCGCCGGCAACGCGTCACTCGGCGTCATGCTTGGTCTGGTCGGGCCACTCGGCGTCGCGCTTGGCTTGCCACTGGATGTGCGTCACGTCACCATCACGGCGGCGGGTCTGGGCCTCGCGCTGCCGGCCATTTCGTTTGACGTCGCCATCGCGGTGGCGTTTGTGACGTTGTTCGGCGTGGCCGCGATCGGGCTGTTCAATCTGGCGGTGAGCTTTGGTCTCACATTGATGTTGGCGTTCAAAGCACGCAACGTCAGCCTTCCCGATCGCAGCCGATTTCTGCCGGCGCTTTGGCAGCGTGCGCGGTCAAATCCGCGTGAATTCCTGCTGCCGCCCAAGGTCGATCAAATTATCAAACACTAGCATTGGCGGGCGTCTTCCGGCATTTATGTGCGGAAACGCCCGCCAATAAATGAGTTTCATATTGACCTCTTTACAGGCTTGCCGCGCCTGACCACGGGCCAGATTTCTCCACTGAATGCACCGCCGTTGGCCTGACGGGCAAGGCTGTAGACGGACGGCCAATCGTTGAGGGTGCGCCGACGCACCGACAAGTCCGCCGCGGGCTGTGCATCATGACTTATTCGCAAGCGACGTCACCTGACATCGCTTAAAGCCGGTTTTGGCCGATACCACCTTACATTGGAAATACCATGAACAAAGATCAAACCGAAGGCATGAAAAAAGAAGTTGCCGGAAAAGTCAAAGAAGTTGCCGGTCGAATCCTCGGCGACAA
>JANPDI010000191.1:0-3654 GCA_031431435.1 Burkholderiales bacterium | reverse complement strand
GTGGAAGTCAAATCTGACATAGCCTGGGCCGGGTTGCCCCCCTTGCGCTGAAGGTGTCGATCGAAGGCCGCTGTAAACACGCGCTCACCGAGTGCGCTGTCCATTTGCACGCCAACTCTGACCATCAGACGTGAGCGGATCCACTCAAGGAACCCCATGAACACATAAATAGCGCTGACAATCAACGTCAACATCAGCAGCGTTGTAATACTGCGGCCGCTCAGGACGCGATCGTAGACCTGCAGCATGTACAAACTTGGGATCAACAAACTCAGGTTGATCGCCATGCTGAATCCGGCAACATACATAAACGGACGGCGTAAGGAATTGATGATCCGCCCAAGCTCATCATTGGTATCAAAAAAACTTTTCACCGACGACCCTTCAATAAAGTACTTCTTTTTTTACCGAGACACACCCGGGGCCGGCGGGAATGAGAAATACCTTGGCGCTCGGTCCTCCATCAAGTACTGTGATGTGTTGCCGCAAAGGGCTGGTAAGGACGAAGTTCGGGAAGGCCGTCTTTGCAACTTCGGCACAGGCATTAGTCCAATAGGTCACTGCCTGATACATCGAAACGCAGCCGTTAGCATGTGGTGAAAAAGCCGTATCTACGTACGAAAGGCCATTATTGCCAAGCACTTCCAGTACCACTGAGGACTGCCGATTATCGGTGTCAGTTGGCGGCGCGAACACCATGGCGCCCGACTGAGTTCCGGCACTGACGAAATTGACGACCTGATCTATCCGCGCCAAACAACGTCGAACGCCCGATCCGGCCGCGCTTTGGGTTACCGGGCCGAGATTAGCGGGTACCGGAATGACCCCACTTGCAGCCGACCGGACAGTGGTAGGTGTCGTAGGTGCGACAGGATTGGCAGCGCCCGGTTTCGCATTGCCTGCAGCGGTAGCATTCGCACAGGCGACAGCGATTGCAAAGGCGAGGACCGCGTGTTGTAGGCTAATCATGGGGCGGGATTCTATCAGGGGCAATCGCGTCGTTCATCCACGGATCGGGCATCTGAAACTATGACGGTCCAGTTTTGCTGCGGGTGCACTCCCGGTGTGGTTTACGCTATACCGCAACGAGTCGCCACTCGAAGCAGCACCAACGAGCGATGCACGGTCGAGCGATGCTTATAATCTTTTCTTCGCTATCCACAGTCGGCACGTACAGTGAACCCCGCTCTCGCCTCGTTGCAACCCTACCCGTTCGAACGATTGCGACTGCTGTTTGAGCGCGCCTCGTCAGATTCAGGTTTGACTGAAGGTCTCGCTCGCCCTACTCACAACGGCACAGACCCTGGCGGAGTGCCTGGTGCCGATCTCCCCGTCGATAGCGTTGGCGTACCGCAAAGCGGGCATCGTGTCATGCAGAGCAAGTCAGCACCCAATGGCACGGCCGCGCGGCAGGAAATCAAACTGTCGATCGGCGAGCCGCAACATGCGACGCCAGCCCTGATCCAGCGTGCTATCGCCGAGAATTTGGCCGGCCTGGCGAGTTATCCGACGACACAAGGCACTTTGGCCCTGCGAACCTCGATTGCGGCGTGGATTTCCCGGCGTTATGGGGTGCCGGAGCCGGACGTAGCAACCCAGGTGCTGCCGGTAAATGGTTCGCGCGAGGCTTTGTTTTCGTTTGCGCAGGCGGTAGTCGATCGCCAGCGGCCAGCGGCGCGTGTCGTCTGCCCGAATCCGTTTTATCAGATTTATGAGGGGGCGGCGTTGTTGGCGGGGGCGCAGCCGGTCTATCTTAATACCTTGCCGCAGAACGGATTTGAGCTGGACCTGGATGCATTGCCGGATGAGGTCTGGCGCGAGGTGCAATTGATCTATGTCTGTTCGCCGGGAAACCCGACTGGCAAAGTGATGAGTTTGGCGACATGGCGCCGATTGTTTGAACTCTCCGATCAATACGGCTTTGCGATTGCGTCCGATGAGTGTTATTCGGAGATTTACTTTACCGAGGGGCATGCCCCGTTGGGCGCATTGAGCGCGGCAGCGCAATTGGGGCGCCATGATTACCGGCGCCTGATGGTTTTTTCCAGCCTGTCGAAGCGCTCGAATGTGCCCGGGATGCGCTCTGGTTTTGTCGCTGGCGACGCTGCGCTGATAGAGAAATTCTTGCTTTACCGCACCTATCACGGCAGCGCCATGAGCCCGGTGGTGCAGGCAGCGTCGATTGCCGCGTGGAATGATGAAGCGCATGTGGTCGAAAATCGACGCTTGTACGCGCAGAAATTTGCCGAGGTGACACCGCTGATTTCGAGCCATTTGCCATGCAAAATTCCCGACGCAGGGTTTTATCTTTGGGCGCAAACTCCGGGGCCCGACACTGACTTTGCGCGGGATTTGTATCATCAACAGAATGTAGTTGTCTTGCCGGGAAGCTTCCTCGCCCGCGAACAAGGTGGAATTAACCCCGGTGCCGGGTTTGTTCGCATTGCCTTGGTGCCGGATTTGGACGATTGCCTTGAAGCGGCGCGCCGGATCGGGGAATTTTGTAGCCTGATGTAGAGATTTCTGGATTCTCGCTTTCGCGGGAATGACGATTTTGAATTTGTCTGAAGGAACTAGCGATGCATGAACTTGAACAACTGATTGACGCCGCTTGGGAAGATCGAGCCAACTTAAAACCCGGAACCGCCCCTGCCAGAATTGGCGAGGCAGTCAATCACATCATCGGCGAACTCGATAGCGGCAAGCTGCGCGTCGCAGAAAAAATCGACGGTGACTGGGTGACGCATCAGTGGATCAAAAAGGCCGTGCTGTTGTCGTTTCGCTTGGAGGACAACGTGCTGATGGATGGCGGGCCGATGCGCTACTTCGACAAGGTGCCGACCAAGTTTGCCAACTACGATACACATCAGTTTGAAAAAGGTGGCTTCCGTGTGGTGCCACCGGCAGTCGGCCGGCGCGGCTGCTTTATCGGCAAAAATGTGGTGCTGATGCCAAGCTTCGTTAACATCGGCGCCTATGTCGATGAAGGGACGATGGTCGATGCGTGGGCCACCGTTGGCTCCTGCGCACAGATTGGCAAGAACGTGCATTTGTCGGGCGGTGTTGGCATTGGTGGGGTGCTGGAACCATTGCAGGCCAACCCGACCATCATTGGCGACAACTGTTTTATCGGTGCCCGTTCGGAGGTTGTCGAGGGAGTAATCGTTGAGGACAACTGCGTGATCTCGATGGGCGTGTATATCGGCCAGAGCACCAAGATTTATGATCGCGCCACCGGCACGGTGAGCTACGGTCGCATTCCTGCGGGCTCGGTGGTGGTATCGGGTAACCTGCCATCGAGCGATGGAAAATATAGTCTGTATTGCGCAGTGATCGTTAAGCGCGTGGATGCGCAAACCCGGGCGAAGACGGGAATTAATGAATTGCTACGCGGTGACTAGTTAGACCGACGAAACTTGGGAGAAGCAATGGGCACGATGGAAAAGCTGTTTCGCCTGATGGCGGAGAAGAAGGCAACTGACCTGTTCTTGTCGGTCGGTGCACCGATTACGATCAAGATGCAAGGCAATTCGGTGCCAGTGAACCCGGCAATTCTTGATGCCACCAATGTCGAAAACTTGCTCAAAGAGATTTTGACCGACAAACAGTGGGATGAACTGTTCGAGGAGCGCGAACTGAACACCCGCTCCACCG
>JANPDI010000190.1:0-3553 GCA_031431435.1 Burkholderiales bacterium | reverse complement strand
TACGCAATCGATTGCTCACGTGTCCAACCCTTGGCGTGGACGCCGGTATCGATCACCAGACGCACCGCGCGCCAGATTTCCGCCGAGAGCCGGCCCACATACTGCCAAGGATCGTCATACAGGCCCATCTCTTCTCCCAGCAATTCACTGTAAAGTCCCCACCCTTCGCTGTAGGCGGTGATCCCGCCGAAGCGCCGAAACGCCGGCAATGAGGGATGCTCAATCGACAGGCTGGCTTCAAAGTGATGGCCGGGAATCGCCTCGTGCAAATAGAATGCGGTGGTGGTGAAGCGTGTGCGGGTCTCAGGCTGGTAGCCATTAAAATAAAAAATACCGGGGCGCGTGCCATCCGCCAGACCGCTCGAATACGCCGCTGGTGCAAACGCGACCTCGCGGAATGCCTCAACCGGGCGGATTTCAAATGGCATCTTTGGAATGCGGCCAAAAAATGCCGGTATCTTGGCATCTACACGCGGACGAATCGCCTCATAGGCGGCTTGAATCTCATCGCGGCTATTGAAGCGAAGTGCGGATGCGGTATTCAGATGCACAAAAAATTCTGTTAACGAGCCCTTGAAGCCCACCCGCTCTTTGGCTGTTTCAAATAACGTGCGAATCCGCTTCACTTCGTTGAGGCCAATGGTGTGAATCGCCTCCGGCGTCAGATCCGTGGTGGTCGAGACGCGTGCCTGATTGGCGTACCAAGCCTGACCATTCGGCAACGCCGAGAGCCCGACGCTATTGCGGCTGGCGGGCAAATAGGTATCGCGCATAAAGGCTGACATACGCCGGTGCGCGGGCGCCATTTGTTCCCGCACCATGTTGGTAAACGCGGCCGTCAGCCGTTTTTGGTCGGCGTCACTGACGCCCGCCGGGAATTTTTTCACCGGCGACAGATAGACGTTTTTGTCCGGATCGTCACTGCTCAGGCCGTCGAATTGCGGCAACATTGGCAGCACCAGCGCCTTCGGTAGCACCACACCTTGTTTGATACCTTCACGCATATCCACAATCCAGCCGTCGATGACGGCAGGGAATGAGGCGGCGCGCGCCAGCCAATTGTCATAATCCTTGACGGTCCGAAACGGCTGCGACGCGCGGCCCGAGCCAAGCTGCGCAAACGCGAGGTGCATTCCAAACATTTGGTTGATTGGTGTGAGGTGCGACGGAAACTTCAACGCATCCAGCGACCGCTGCAAGGTGAAACGCAGCAAATCGTAGCTGATACGATCATCGGCGGGCAGCCCGGCCGGATCAAATTCGGCGGTGCGCGCGAGATACTTATCCGCAATACGTTTGGTCGTTGCCCTGCTCTCGGCGGATGTTACCGCGCCAAATCGATCATTAAATCGATTGTCACCGATACGTGTTGCAAGCATTGGGTTGGCCTGCAGATTCTCCTCCCAGTACGCAGCATAGATTCCATTCATCGCATCTGGTGTGGCGGCGGTCTTGGCATTTGTGACTGCGGGCGCGACGAGGAAAAGTGCGGCAAGCGCAACGGTAACGCGGAGATTTGTTTTCATTGGGTAGGTGGGGTGAACGAATTTGCAGCGAAGAATACACCGCATTTTGCTCTGATGGCGGTCGGTTACAGTAATGGGGTGTCGTCCCTGCTCCGTTCATCCGTTCAAATCACGGCAAAAAGTGTTTTTCTTCCAACAGCACACGCTGCTTATCCGAGTCGATCCGAAATTGATCGGGATCGTATTTCACCTTGCTGGTGTAGAACTCAGCAAGTGAGCGTATGCCGTGTTCTTCAATCATCGCTTTTAAGCGCGGCGTGGACATATACCGATCCCAACCAGCTTTTTCGCGTTTGGCGAAAATCGTCTCGATGGCCGCCGCGTTGATCGGTTGGTAACGCTCATCATGCAACACACCATCGAGCGGCAGTCGGTCGCGCTTGGGCGGATTCTCGTCCGGGTAACCGACCACAATGGTGGTGACCGGCACGCAGGTGTCCGGCAATTCAAGCAGCTCGCCAATTTCCCGCATCGCGTGCAGCGTGGTGCCCATATAACAAATGCCGAGACCGTGCGCTTCAAATCCGAGCGCCACACTTTGTGAAAGCAATATCGCGTCGAACGCAGCAACGTGATAGCCGATTAAATTGTTGAAGCCATCGCGGGCACCACGTGCGGCCAGCCATTCGCGGGTGCGGTGCCAATCGGCGCAGAAGGTAATCAGCAACGGTGCCTGCAACACCATCTCCTGCTCAAAGTGCATTTTGTAGAGCTTGGTCTTGCGCTCGACATCGCGCGTCAGGATCATCGTTGCGCTATTCAAGTTCCCCGACGACGAGGTGCCGTTGAAGGCATCGCCGCAAACCTGTTCAATCATTTGCGGCGGGATGGCGTCCGGTTTGTATTGTCGAATCGAACGGTGGCCATTGAGAAGTGCTGAGAGCGTTTGCATGGGTTTGGATGTCAGAAAGAAAATTGACGGCTGGCGTAATCCCGCACTATAAAGGAATCAAACCATCCAACGCGACAATGGCCGCGTTGATTCGGAAACAACCAACCGCTACCAGCCTTTTTGGTCTTGCGACCTAAATCGACCCACCTCATCTGACCGACGTGCATCATGTTTGGTTTTCCGTCCGGCCACCCGCGCGCGCCATAACTCAAAACTCGACCGCTTCAGGTGGCGGCGCATGAGCTTGATGACGCCCTGCTCGTTGATTCCAAACTGACGCGCAATCGCATCGAACGGGGTGCGATCTTCCCACCCCATTTGGATAATGCGGTTAATTTCATCCGCCGAGCGTGACGCGCCGTCGCCTGTCGTCATCATTTGCCTCGCACACGCAACATAATTTTGATCGAAGAATTCATTAGTGATTGGCTTGGTACGTCTCTTTTTTGGTCAAGTCAATCCAACTCGCGCCCATTTTGGCAGCGCAAACACCAGTACAAGCCGCGTCCACCGATATCTTGTCGCTGAATGGTTGACTGACAAACATGACATGGCTCGCCGTCTCGATCAAACACCCAATGCCGGTAACGGCCGAATCGCCAACCTTGTTTCTTCAACCGCTGCGCAAGCCCGAGATCGTTGGTAACGCCGCGGGTTTGGTACGACTGCCGGGTCAGATCGAGTGCCGCCGTCGCCAGCGCCGAGCGCTGCGATTGGCCCAAGTCTGCAATCCGCACGTTGGGCGGAATGCGTGCAACAAACAAAATTTCGCTACGCAAATAGTTGCCGATGCCGGCCAGAAAGCCCTGATCTAGCAGCAGTGCGGCCAGCGATCTGCGTGCGAACCGCGGCGCATTGATCTGTGCCAACACCAGCGCATCGGTCGTTGATGGATCGAGCAGTTCGACGCCGAGCTTCCGCACATACGAGTGCGTGTCAATGTCGCCGGTTTGAATGACGTCAATCGACGACGCGCTGTAGAGGACCGCCACAATGGTATCGGTATGAATCGCTAGGCGAATTTGTTTGGTCGGGTGTGGTGCTTTGCCGCGCCGGAGCACATCCCATTTACCGTATAGCTGGTTGTGGCTATAAATGGTTTGCCCGCCGGCAAAACTGATGAGCATCGCCTTGC
>JANPDI010000189.1:0-2552 GCA_031431435.1 Burkholderiales bacterium | reverse complement strand
AACCGATCCGGCCGGCATTATCACCGACGTGAACAAGCAGATGGAGGCGCTGACCGGTTGTACCCGCGATGAACTGATCGGCGCGCCATTCAAGGACTGTTTTACCGACCCGATTCGCGCAGAAGCGGGAATCAAACGGGTACTGGTCGAAAAGAAAGTCACCGACTACGAGCTCACCGCCCGCGCGCCGGATGGCCGGGAAACCGTGGTGTCGTATAACGCAACAACGTTTCATGACCGCCAGCGCAACCTAAAAGGTGTATTCGCCGCCGCGCGCGACGTCACCGAGCAAAAGCGGCTGCATCAGGCATTGCAGGAATCCAACGCCGAATTGCAGCACGCCAAATTTATTGCTGAGAAGGCGAATCTGGCGAAGTCTGATTTTTTGTCGAACATGAGTCATGAATTGCGTTCACCATTAAACGCCATTCTCGGCTTTGCGCAATTACTCGACGCCGGCGAGCCGCCGCCAAGTGTTCAACAAAAAGCCAGTGTCGGGCAGATTTTGCACGCAGGCTGGTACTTGCTCGAGTTGATTAACGAGATTTTGGATCTTTCGGTGGTTGAGTCGGGAAAATTATCGCTTTCCCCCGAACCCGTCTCGCTCGCCGAGGTGATGCTCGAATGCCGCGAGATGATGCAACCGCAAGCCGATGCGCGCAAGATCAACCTTTCGTTTCAGGCCTTTCCGGCCCCGCCGTTTGTGCGCGCCGACCGTACCCGCCTAAAACAAGTGCTGGTCAATCTATTGTCCAACGCGATCAAGTACAACAAGGATCTGGGCAGTGTCTCGGTGACGATCTCGTCGCAGCCTCTCGATGTCATTCGTGTGCATGTCAACGATACCGGAGCCGGGCTTTCACCGCAAAAAATTGCGCAACTCTTTCAGCCATTTAATCGTCTGGGACAAGAAGGCGGTATCGTCGAGGGCACTGGAATCGGCTTGGTGATGAGCAAGCGATTGATTGAGTTGATGGGTGGTGAGGTCGGCGTCGAAAGCCGCGTGGGTAGCGGCTCGGAATTCTGGTTTGATCTGGCGGCCGACAATGCGCCACCACCGTTGGGGATAGGCGAAGCGTCGGACGCCGGTATGGATGACGCGGTCCGACCAGAAATGCCGGAGCGGACCGTCCTTTATGTCGAAGACAATCCGGCCAACCTCGCACTGGTCGAGCAAATCATCGCCAGACGATCGGATTTACGATTGCTGACGGCGGTAAATGGACGCGACGGCGTTGAACTCGCGCGCAAGGCGCTGCCAGACGTCATTTTGATGGATATCAATCTGCCCGGTATGAGTGGTACCGAGGCATTGCGCATACTCAAAGCTGATGCACTGACGGCCAATATTCCGATATTGGCACTCAGCGCAAATGCGATGCCGGCGGATATCAAGAGTGGATTGTCGGCGGGTTTTGCCCGCTACCTGACCAAGCCGATCAAGATTGAGGAACTGATTCATGCGCTTGATGCGGCGCTGCAACGATCATGATTTCCGACACCGACATCCTCAATGCAAAGGTGTTGATTGTTGACGATCTCCCGGCCAACGTTTTATTGTTGATCCAGACGCTGCGGGGTGCCGGTTACGCTTGCGTCACCTCGACCATGGATCCATCAAAGGTGGTCGGGCTACATTTGGAGCATCGTTATGATTTGATTCTGCTCGACCTAAACATGCCGAAGGTAAATGGTTTTGAAGTCATGGAGCGTTTGAAGTCGGTGGAAACTGATGGCTACCTGCCGGTGCTCGTCATTACCGCCCAACGCGAACAAAAATTAAACGCCCTGCGGGCGGGTGCCAAAGATTTTATTTCCAAACCGTTTGATCTGCCCGAGGTGTTGGCGCGTGTCCACAATATGCTCGAGGTAAGGTTGCTTCACCTCGAGGCAAAACAGCTAAATGACTAATTGTTGGCCGAACAGCGTATATCAGAATTGTTGCTATTGAATGTGTTGCCCCAGTCAATTGCCGAGCGGCTTAAAGGTCGCACGGACATCACCGATGAGGGCTTCACCGAGGTCATCGCTGACAACTTCGCCGAGGTGACGGTGCTGTTTGCCGATATCGTTGAGTTCACCAAATTCTCCGAAACGGTGAGTGTCGAGGTACTGCTTCAGGTGCTCAATGATGTGTTCTCGAGATTTGATCGTATCGCCGATCTGCGCGGACTGGAAAAAATAAAAACCATCGGCGACTCGTATATGGTTGCGGCCGGCCTTCCCGTGCCGGTGGCGGATCATACGGCGCGCGCAGCGCACATGGCGCTTGACATGCTTGAGGCCATGGAAGCGTTTAATCGTGACAGTCCGCATAAACTTAATGTCCGGATCGGCATTGATACCGGCGCGGCGATCGCCGGCATTATCGGCAAGCGCAAGTTTTTATACGACCTGTGGGGCGATGTCGTCAATACGGCAAACCGGATGGAATCACACGGTATTCCCGGCCGCATACAAATCACTGACGCAACATACCAACATCTGGGCGAACCATTCCTGTTTGAAGAGCGGGGCGTGATCGCGGTCAAGGGCAAGGGCCATCTCCACAC
>JANPDI010000188.1:0-14370 GCA_031431435.1 Burkholderiales bacterium | reverse complement strand
TGCCTGATGTTGCGCCGGCCGAACTGACTTCCTGGTTCACGTCGAGCGTCACGCGGCCGCCGGCGTTGATGCGCGGGGTCACGGTCAGCAAAACACCGGTATCGATATATTGCCGCGACGTCACGGTGCTGCCGCCGGTTGAGGTGGTGGAACCGGTATCGACTGAAATACGTGTGCCCACGTTGACGGTGCCCTTGGCATTGTCGAGAATCAGCAATTTCGGCGCTGACTCAACCCGTGCGCGCCCATCTTGGCCGAGCGCCTGCAACACGGCGCGAATGTCGGTGCCAACCAGATTAATCAGTTGCAGCCCGCCGGTCGCCGGCACAATCGGTATCGACGTCCCCGGAACATTTCCGCGTGGATCGGTTGCACCGCCCAAGCCGGGCAGCTGTGGCAGCGCGCGCGGCAAAATACTTCCCTCGCCACCGGGGTTGCGTAGTGCGCCGACGGTAAAGTTGTTGGCATTGATAAACCACTCAATACCAAACTTTAGTTCGTCGGTGAGTGTGACTTCGGCGACCAGCACCTCGACCAATACCTGACGGCGCGGCACGTCGAGTTGCCGCAATGCCGAGCGGATGGTTTCAAAATCCGCCGGTGACGCCAGGATCAACAGCGAATTGTTGTCGTCGTCGGCAATGATGCGGGTGTCTTTGGAAACGGCGGCGCCACTCGACTGAAACAAGTTTGAGATCAACGCACCAAACGCACCGCCGGGTTGCTGTCCACCGGCGCCCTGCGCCGGGGTGGTTGTGGTGGTGACCGGGCGTGCGCCGGGTGCCAGTGAGGCGTTGCTGCCACCGGTGCCGGTTTGATTGCCGTAGATGCTGGTGAGTAATTGTGCCAACCGGTCGGCGCGGCCATGTTGTACCGCATACACGTTCAAGCGCACACCACCGGCCAGACCGCCACCCTTGTCGAGCCGGTCGATCCACTTCTTTGCCTCTTCAAGATAACGTGGCTGCGTGGTGATCACCAACAGACCATTCAAGCGCTCAATCGGCACAATGCGCACGATGCCGGCCAGCGGGCTGGCTGATGCCGCCGCCGCACCGGCCGCACCGGGCGCGCCGGCACTCGCGCCGCCAAAAATACGGTCGAGATCTCCGGCCAGTGCCTTGACGTCGGTTTGCATGGAAAACAACCCGACCGAATAACCGGCAAGATAATCAACATCAAAGATGCTGATCACTTCCAGCATGTGTTTCAACTCCTTCTGGGTCCCCGACAGAATCACCAGATTACGCAACTCATCGATTCGCACGGAGGATTGCGGCTCGACCGCGTAGGGCTCAAGAATGCGCGCCATATCGCGCACACCGGCAAAACGCAGCTGCACGATCTGGATGCTGTAGCCGTTTGGCAACTGCGCCGGGGTGGTTAACACCTGTGGCGTCACCGAACCCTTGGCGGCGACACCGGCCGGCAGCACTTTGTAAATACCGTCTTCACGAATCATCACCTGCCCGTTTTGCCGCAACAACATTTCAAGGGTCGGAATCAATTCGCTGCGCGGGATCGCTTTTGTCAGGCGAATGGTGACCGTGCCGGTGGTTTGTGGGTGGATCGAAAACGACTCACGCAGCATGTCACCGAGGATCGATTGCACCACGGCACGAATATCCAGCGCTTCATAATTGAGCGTGAACTCCTCGGGTCCTTTGGCCACCGGTGCTGCTGGTGCCTGTGGCCGGACAAACTGGCCGGTGCCTTGGTACATACGCGCCGTATCGGCAAGCGGCACAGTTGGTCCAGGAACACGCGCGGCGGCGGCTTGTTTTGACCGGATTGCGTCTGCAGCAATCGCGCTATCGGCCGAAGTGGGCGCAGCCGGCATCGACGTTGCGGCGGGTGTGTTGGCGGCGGCTGGCGGGCTGGCGGGCGCTGGTGCTGCGTTGGCGGATTTTTGTATCGATGTGTCGGTTGCCGCGGTGTTGCCCGGTTTGACCGGTTCGGTGACGGCACAACCGGCCAGCAACAGCGGCAGCAGACATCGCAGCCCGGGCATGGTCCATCGTGACAAGGTGGTGGCCGCTAACGGGGTCGGGTGAAGTGTCAGTTTGGTCATAGGGGGCGATCTTTTTTGATTTCTGGCTATTGCGGCAAATTCTGAAAACGACGTCGACGTGCCGCGGCGGCAATTGGGTCCGCAGCGGGTGCCACGGTTTCGCCCGATGGATCGGTTATTGGCCGCCCGCTAGGTGCGGTTGGGCGGGCCGCTTGCGGCACGCCGCCCGCCGGTGCGGCCGCCATTGGCATGCCGGGGGCAAACTGACCCTGCATCACGCCGGGGCCGGCCTGTGCCTGTGTTGGCGGCACGCCTGGTGGCCCACTATTGCCGCCCGGCGTGCCGGGTGGCGCAGGCTGGCCGGGTGCGGCGGCGGCAACAGGCGGCGCAACGATTTTTGGTGACGCGCTGGTGCGAAGTGACAACTCTTCACTGTCATCACCCTGCTTTAATACCACGCGGGTGGCTTCCACACGTTCAATTTTGATGCCATTGATGTCGCCACCCAAACTGACCCGATGCGTTTTGTTGTTGGCGGTTTCAAACAAATAGGCGACGGATGCGCCGGCGCTGATGGTGGTGCCGGCCAGCTTGAACTGACCTTTTTTCATCGCTGTTTGTGTGCTGGAACCGGCCGGGGCGGGACGACGGGTCGAGATAAATAACGGCCGCTCGACGGTTTCCTTGTAGCGCGATTCCATCGGCGCGAGACCATAAGGCGGCAAGATTTTGCTGTCGAGTGTCGCCACCCGGCCGCTGGACGGCACCGGCGCATCACTGCGCAATGCGCTGCCCCAATCCGTTTCCCAACCAATCACCGCCATGGTGGCGAACAATGCCAGGGCCAGCACAAGGCTGATGGCATGGCGCGGCATCATCATGATTTTGCCCTCGCCTTCACGACGGCCGGGGCGCTCTTCTTGTCGGCCGCCGCCGGGTCTGCGACCACCGGCGCAATCGGCGCCAGTCCGGACACATCAAATTGGATAAACATGTCCGGCTCAAACCCGGCCTGCGGCTTGAAACCAGACGGCACCTGTGAGCGGATGATCAGGTTTTCGACAAACAGGTACGGCTCGCGACTTTCAATGGCGTACAACACCAGGCGTAAATTTTGTATGTTGGCGGTCATCTGGATGTTGCCATTGATCACACGATAGCCATTGTCATCTTTGTGCGGCAATAACTGCGACGACAGCACGCGGCCATTGTTGGCTTCGATAATGGCCTTCACCACATCCTGCAGATCGGCGCCCATCAAGGCGGGCGTGGCGCCCTTCAAAAAAACCTTGCGGGTATCTTTGGCCTTGAGGGTTTCCGCCGCCCGTAATAGTGTTGGCCGCAGTGCATTTAGCGCCGTGTAACTATCAAGCTGACGCACCATGCGTTGCTGTTCCTGACCATATCGTTGATTGAACCACCAGGTTGGTGCGGCAAACGCGGTTACAACCAACAACACGGCAAATATCAACAATGCAATGGCGGCCAAGCGCCCCGATTGCGGCGACTTGAAGGCAAATCGTCGGGCGGTGGCATTCATGGCTTGATCGATGGCTTGGGCAGCAGTGAAGACGGCATCGGTGCGGGCATTGGATTCGCCGTCGGCGCCGACGGGTTGGACGGCGACGGCGGAGTCTGCGGTTTGGATGGTGCAACAGCGGGTGCCGCGGCTTTGCCGACGGCCGCTGGCGGTGCGGTTGGCGTCGCGACGCGTGGCGCAGCGGCAGCCGGTGTCGACGAGACGGCGGCAACACCCGGTTTGGTGGCATCCGGCATTGCAGGTGCCGGCGTTGGCGCCGGCGTTGGTGCATTGGCGGCCGCACTGTCTGCTGCGGCAAACAAATCGATCATTTCCGGCGCGCTTCTGGGCTTGATCTCGGTGGCGATTTGAAAGCGTTCGGTGTTTGGCTGTGCGCCACGGGTGGTTTGCGCGCGCTGCGTGGTGTTTTGCAAAAGCGTGGACTGCTCCAACAGCTCAATCATCTTGGACGCCGACGCCGCTTCGCCGATGATCTGGATTTCCCGAACCGGTAACTTTGTTGACGAACCCTTGGTTGCGCCGGGCGAATATTTCATTTCAAAACTTTGCAGCCAGGTTGTGTCCGGCGACAGTCTTGTCATCTCCTCAACAACGTCAAGCAGTGGATAGCTTGCATATTTTTTGCCGGTGGCAAGCTGATATTCCTGCTGCAAACGCTGGAATTCCGTCTCGATCTTGCGCGTGGCTTCCGCCTCGACGCGCGCCTTGTCGACCAGTGGCGCCAGGATTTTGATCTGACTGCGCAACATGACTATCGGTGTGACCAGGGAGGCAATGATCAGCACCAGTAGCGCCACCAGCAAGCCGATGTTGATTTTTTGCAGCGGCGTCAGACGACGCGCCGGGCGCGCCGCAAGCGGCAACAGTTCAAGGTGCTGATTGTCGCCGGCCACCCCCAACGAATAAACGCGACCACCGGCGGCGCGCACACGATCCATTGCGTTATCGGCCAGCCGCCGCAAAACCATCGTCAGGGCAACGTCGATTTTTGGCGCACCATCGGCGCCGTCATAACGACGTTCGATACGATGCGCGGTGTACACCTGCTCCGGCGTGAACGGCGTTTGTCGGTCAAGGTCGTTGGCCAGCACCTCGTCAAGATTTTCGTCCACCGCGGCCGGATAAGTGGCGGTCTTTTGCAGCACGTGTTCGGCAGGCAGCAGGATGCGCACATCACGCCCGTCCAGCCGTGCATTGGTGGCAATGGCACCACCGGCGTCGAGCGCAATCGTCACCACGTTGGCGTGATCGACCCAATATTTTTCCACCAGTGGGTCGAACACACCGTGCAGCTCACCCGCCCACCAGCGCCAAAACACGGCGAGCGGGCGCGGCAGCAGGCTGCGGGTGGCGGGATTGGCGGCAGGAATCGGCATGACAGCGGACATAAGGCTCACATCTTACCTTCAAGGAGCCTGAATCGGCGAGCCCGGCTTACCGGCGACATTGTTTGAGAGGCCCGATGTGTTACCAGTTGTTGCTGGATTGGCGGCTGTGTTGCCATCGGGAGACGTTAATCCGCTCGGGTCGGCCGGATCCAACACCAGATCACGACCCTCTTTCCACGACAAGAACGCGTAGGGGCGTCTGGCGTCGGTATAACGCCGTACCACCACCTCCCGGGCAAAGGTGTTGCCGTCGGGGAAAATCGCCACGGTTCGTATACGGGTTGGTGTCACATTGTTAGAGGGGCTACGAAACGCATTGTTTTGCGGGAAATTGGGAATCGGCAACCGGCTGGCACGCGCCAGATCGCGGCGCGTCAGATATTCATCGATTTGTTCGTCGGTCACGTTGGGAATGGCGCGCAGCACATCACGGGTGGCAATCTGATCGTTTATTCCCGTCGCGCCTGTGTAGATTGTGATGAGCGGGGCCAACCGCGTGTAAAGTTCCGGCGTCATGCCGAGTACCCGCTTGAGTTCTTCGATGGCCTGAAACGGCGCATTGGCCGGGCCGACATTCAGTCCCGCCGCAGTGTAATCCGGCGCTTCAGCGCCGCGCAACCGTTTTTGTGCGTCGGCGTCGCGCCAATCGGCGATGGCGTCGACCAATTTGAGCGCCTCTTCCTCGGTCGCACCCTGCGACAACAATAGTCCACGCATTAATTGCGGATTGGCACCATTGATGTCGATGCGGCCGGTTTCGTCCTGCATGGTGATGGTCACATTGATGTCACGATACATCCATTCCCGTGAACTGCCGTCGGCGTTCCAGCGACCTTCAACATTGGACAGCTTGAACAGCTCATAAATCGCGCGTTGCAGGGCGGCGTCGGCCAATGTTTCGGCCTTGACGCGTGACAACGAATTGGCCACCACATTGACGTCGGTGCGCATGGTGTGCATAAACGACACTGCAATCACCGACAACAGGGTGATGATCCACAGCACTATGATCAGTGCCACACCGGATTGGTTGAACGGTCGATTCATCGCGGTCGGGGTCCGCACGTGCGGGTGAAGTTGGCCGTCAAACAGCCCGCCTCCTCGCCGACTTTGAGGGCCACCACCAGGTCGGGCACATCGCGGCCGCGGCTGGTTTCGATGCGCAATCGCACCAACAACGGCAGTCGCACCAGATCGCGCCATTCGGTACGCCAGCTCGGCTCGCCAAGGTCGGTCTCGGCGCCAAAATAACCAATCTCAAATGCGGTGACATTTTCCAGCAAACGCACCGGCGCGATGGCGGTTTGGGTCGCGTCCGACGAGGTTGCGGCGGCGGTGGGAGTCGCGGTTGAATTCGTCGTGCCGGCGGCGACCAGCGCGTCAAAATTTTGTGCCTGGCTGTCAAACACCTGACGGTTTAATTGCAACACGCCGCCGTCTTGCAACGATAGTTCCGCCCATTGCAACCCGCCGGATGCGCCGTTTTGTAATGCCGCGTCGAGATTGAGCGCCGTGACATAACGCAGACTGGTGGCACCACCTTCAAACGCGATGTACGGTTGCGGCACCGCGCGCCAGCGCGACGGAAACACCTGACCCAGTTCGCGTCGCAGAAAATGTTCCACCGTGCGCCAGTTTGACGCTGCCGCCACCCGTGCGTCACCGGCGTCCCATGCGCGGATGCCGATGTTGAGTGAGGCGTAGATCATCGCCATCATCAGCGCCAGCAGGGTGATGGCGAGCATGGTTTCGATCAATGTAAAGCCCCCGGCAGGCGCGGCGCATGGTGCGGTGCGGCGCGTGACCAGTCCTGTATTGCTCATACCCGTGGCCCGATTTTCATGGTGTTGAGCGTCACATCGCGCGTGCGCCCGTCGTCGCTCTTGAAGGTCACCCGCAACTCGATTTCATACAGTCGCACAAACGCGAGCGAATCAAAATCCACATTGCCGATGGTGGTGGCGGCTGCGTTGGTGGCCGGCTGGGTCAGGCTTGACGCCAGTGGCGTTCCGCTCGCCTGTGCGTTGGCGATAGCCGCGTTCTCGAGGCTCGAGCGGATCAATGGTTCGTTGGACGTCGCATACAGCCGCACCGAGAGTTGCCAGGCAAAATCATCGTCAAATTGACCGCTGGTTTCGCCTTCAGCCAGCGTCTCTTCGACACCGACCGAGGCCAGCCGGGATTCGGCATACATTGCCGCCCTGGCATATCGATCGGCAATATCAGCGTTATTGACGCCGCCCGAAAAAATGCGCATCAAGATCGCCATGACGATCGCGAGAAGGGTGAATGCGACCAAAATTTCGAGCAGCGAGAAACCGCAAACTCGGCTACTGGTGGGGCGTTTGGCGCATTTTTGCCTCATGACGCCCGTCCTGCTTGCACATTGGCAACAGAATCGCTGACGGTGACACGCCCGGTCAGCCAATCAATATCGATGGCAAATTCGCGCTCATTGGCCACCACCGTCACACGCCCGCCGTTGGATGACCCGTCCGGATAAAAACGAAAACTTGCCGACTGCGTGTTGATTTGGTCCGCTTGTGAGGTAAACAATTTCAAGGTCAATTGGTCGTTGAGCTTGTGCACTTTTTGATCAAACGTGGTGGTGAATTCGCGGCTGTCGACGTTGATCGAGACAAACGCCTCGCGTCGCGTGTTGATGGCGGCGTCACGCGCCAGTTTCATTGCCGAGGCGATGGCGCGGACGTTCGATTTGAGTTCAGAACCGGAAACGCCGGCACCAAACAGTCGCGGCAGCAGCGTGAAGATCACCGCCATCAGCGCGATCACCAGGATGATCTCGAGAAGGGAGAATCCTTTGCTTTGTGATGGTTTAACAGCCATGACCGACGGGGCGCCGCGCATCGAGATGCGCTGTGCGACGAATCAATCCCACGAATTGATATCGCGATTGGGGCCGTCGCCGCCTTCTTTGCCATCCGCACCCAACGAGGTCAGGTCATAGGGACGGTTGGCGTCGCCGGGGGATTTGTAAATCAATTCGTTTTGCCACGGGTCTTTGAGTTCATCGACATTTTTGACGTATGGACCATTCCAGTTCGACACATTGCCGGGGTTGGTGAGCAGCGCGCGCAAACCTTCCTGTGTGTTTGGATAACGTCCGGTGTCAAGTTTGTACAGGTCGAGCGGGCCCGACAGCGCGGTGAGTTTCGCCTTGGCAATACGCGATTGCACCTGTTCCTGCTTGCCAAAAATATTGGTCGCCGCCCACGCCGCAATCAGGCCGATGATGGTCACCACGATGATGATTTCCATCAGTGAAAATCCGCTGGTGTGTCCCATGCCGCGTACGCGCGTGTTGCGGCGTGCGGGGTGAAATTTGAATGTCGCCAACGTTGTATTCATTGTGTCCTCACAGCAGTGTCTAAAAAGGTAAGTCCATCATGTCAAACATCGGACTCAGGATGGCAAAAATAATCACACCAATGGCCATCGCCAAGCCGATGATCATCACCGGTTGCAGCAGCGCCAAGGCACGTTTGATGGCGGTGGCCACTTCACGGTCATACACATCCGCCACCTGCATCAACATGTCTTCGAGCTTGCCGGTTTCCTCCCCCACCGCGATCATTTGCACGGCCAGTTTGGGAAACACACCGGTTTCCATCATCGGCTTGGCCATGCCGCGGCCTTCCTTGAGTTCGCGCGACACCACTTCGACCGCGCCACGAAACACCGCGTTGCCCAAGGTGTCTTTTAGGATCGACAAACCGGCCAATAGCGGCACGCCGTTTTGCAGTAACGTTGCCAGCGAGCGCGAAAATTTTGCCATTTCAACCCGTGCCGCCAATGGCCCGGCCACCGGCCAGCCGAGTATGCGGCGATCCCATCCGGCGCGCGAAACCGGGTGTTGCCAGGAGCGTTTGAGCAGCCAGATCACCAGCAACAATCCCGCCACCACGATATGCCAGTTGCCGCGCAAAAATAATCCAACGGTCAGGACAATGTCCGTGATCAACGGCAGGGTTTTGCCGGCCTGGTCAAAAATTTGTTTGAACTGCGGCACCACAAACATCAACAAAATCGACATCGACAATGCGGCGACCACCAACAGAATCACCGGATAAATGAGTGACGACACCACTGTCTCGCGCAGCTCTTTGGCGCGCTCCATATAGTCCGCCAGCCGCATCAACACGCCGCCGAGCGCACCACCGGCCTCGCCGGCTTTGACCATGTTGATATAAAACCGCGAAAACACGTCGCGGTGCTGATCAAGCGCTTTTGACAACGCCGCCCCGCCGCGCACCTCGTTGCGAATCACCTGCAACAAATCACGTAAACGCTCGTGTTCGCCCAGATTGATCAGAATTTCCAGACTGCGGTCGAGCGGCAGACCGGCCCGCAATAACGTCGCCAACTCTCGCGTGGTGATGGCGAGAACGTCTTGTGAGATTTGTCGCGCGCCTAACAACGAACGTTTTGGCGCCGCCGCCGCCGTTACACCCGCCACGCCCGCACCCGCCACGCCCGCACCCGGCGCGCCAATTTCGGTGGCACGAATCGGGATCAGGCCGAGTGACTTGATGTGGGCGATGATGGCGGTGTGTGTGGCGGCATCGAGCACGCCCTCTTGCGTTTCACCGCTGACTGTGACCGCCTTGTATTGGAACAGTGGCATCTAGACAGCGTTGCTTGTCAAACGAGGTAAAGAGCGGGTGCAATCGGCGCGCCGTGCATCACGTGCGGCGGATGTTGACCAAATCGTGACGTAACGATTTGTGCCGGCATTGTTGGCGTCAGGCGGCATCATCGGCGGGTTAGTCTTCGCGCGTCACGCGCAAGACTTCCTCGATGGTGGTGACGCCGGCCACCGCTTTTTTCAGGCCGTTTTCGTAAATGGTCTCCATGCCCTGTGCAACCGCCGCGGCGCGCAGATCGGAGGCGGTGGCGTGTTTCATGACTTGGCTGCGCAACTCGTCTGACATCGGCATGACTTCGATAATGCACTCGCGGCCGAAGTAGCCGGTGTGGCCGCAATGCGCGCAGCCCTTGGCATGATGCAGCGTCACCTGCGGGCCCTTTGTGTAACGGCGCAAGCCCATTTGTGCCACCACTTCTTCGACCGGCTGGTATGGGGTTTTGCAATGATTACAAAGTCGTCTAACCAATCGTTGCGCCTGAATGCCGATCACGGTGGAGGTCAGCAGATAGTCCTCGACGCCCATGTCCAGCAGACGGTTGATGGTCGATGCCGCGTCATTGGTGTGAATGGTTGACAACACCAAATGCCCGGTGAGCGCCGACTGCACCGCGATTTGCGCGGTTTCAAGATCACGAATCTCGCCGATCATGATCACGTCCGGATCCTGTCGCACAATCGAACGCAATGCGTTGGCAAAGGTGAGTTCGATTTGTGGCTTGACCTGAATCTGATTGATGCCGGGCATCTGGTATTCGACCGGATCTTCGACGGTCAAGATTTTGACGTCCGGCTGATTGAGTCGATCCAGTGCCGTGTAAAGCGTGGTGGTTTTGCCGGAGCCGGTCGGACCGGTGACCAGCAAAATGCCATGCGGCTGCCCGAGAATATCGAGGAACACCTTCAGATTCGCGTCGTCGAATCCAAGCGCGGCGAAATTGAGGGTCACCCCGCCCTTGTCGAGAATCCGCATCACCACCGACTCCCCATGCATGGTCGGCACCGTCGAGACACGCAGATCAATTTCTTTGCCCTGCACCCGCAGCTTGATGCGGCCATCCTGTGGCAACCGTCGTTCGGCGATATCCAGATTCGCCATGATTTTCACGCGCGAAATGACCGCCGCCGACAAACGTCGTGGTGGCGATTCGGTTTCGTGCAACACGCCGTCAATCCGGTAACGCACAATCAAACGGTTTTCAAACGGCTCAATATGAATGTCTGATGCGCGCCGCTCGAGCGCGTGGTTGATCACCAGATTGACCAGCCGGATCACCGGCGCTTCTGAGGCGAGATCTTTCAGATGCTCAATGTCACCGAATTCCTGCTCTTCGTCGCGCGTCGAAATATTGTCGACAATCTGGCCCATGGATGATTTGCCGGCGCCATAAAGCCGCTCGTAGACGGCATCAAAATCGTTGGCGGCCATCAGCCGGGTCTGTACCTGTTTGCCGGTGGCGGCGGCAAACGCCTGCACCGTGAAGCTGTCTTGCGGATCAACCATGCCGAGCACCACCTCGCCGTCGGATTCCGACACCGGAATGGCCCGCGCCTCCTGGATAAAGCGCGGCGAAATGGCATCCTCCATCACCGGCAGCTCGGGAAACTCGCTGGGGTCAACAATCGTCCAGCCGCGTTGCTCGGCCAGCGCCGCCGCCAGATGCCGGTGTGACAGCATGCCCATGCGGGTGAGGATTGCACCGAGCTTTTCGCGGCTGCCGGTCAACCGTGCCGTCTCCTGCACCTTGAGCGCACGATCAAGATTGGCGACCTCGAGTTTGCCGCGCGCGCACAATAACGCCCCCAATCGCATCGGGGTGGTTGGATCGGACAGTGCGGCTTGGTTGACGTCGGTTTGGCTGATGCTGTCTGTCATGTCATGCGGCGTGTTGAGACGGGAAGACCCAAAAAATCAGTATAGCAGCGGGGTGATTTCAGCCGGTGCCGCCGTTGTCGTTTGGCGGCGACGGCCGGGCGGTTTTCGGTAACTGAATGTGTCGGTTTGAGACGTTTAATCGGATGAATGATCTGCGGACAGCGCCGTCAACAACATTCGAACAAATTGCGGCAATACCGCCGGCGTGGCGAAATGCCCCGCAACATGCGCACGGGCCTGGTCGCCGATGCGTTGCCGCGAATCCGGCGAGTCGATCAATTGTTCGATGGCGGTGGTCCATGCCGAAACGCTGTCATCGGCAAACACGCCGGTGTGTTGATCGACCACGTGTGAGAGATACGGTTCCGCGCGGGAATAGACGCCGACCGCACCACAGGCGGTGATTTCGAGGAACTTGTTTGGACATTTGGAGGCCTCAAACCGTGTGCGGCCGACCGGTGCCACCAGGATGTCGGGCCGGGCGCGCGTCACGGTTGCCGCGTAGGCCTCGTAATTAAATTGATAGGGCTCGAACCTGACACGATCAGCCGGCAGCGACGTAAACTCTGCCGGCAAAACGTTCGACATCACAAAAATGGACACATCCCGGCGACGGGTTGCCAAATCGACCAGCGCATCAAAGGCCATCATATTTTTGCGCAAACTGCCCACGTAACCGATGATCGTCTTGGTGTTGCCGGTACCGGCTTGCCGGTCGCGCGGGGGAAACATGGCCAGATCCACATTGATCGGCAAGGTCACCAGCCGCTTCGCCAACGGTTTCAGATCCCCGGCCAACGGCGCGCTGTATGTCAGGCATGTGTCGGCGAGTTGTACGCATCTGATGAAATTTTCATACGGTGGTTTGCCGGGGGCAAAAATATCGGTGTAGTCGTCCCATTCCCGGCCCAGCCAAAACCAGTTATCGTCGAGCATGTACAGCGTCCGGATGCGTTGCTTGGCACACGCCTCCATTAACGTCACACCATTATCTGAGCGCACCCGGCTGAAAATCACCAGGTCACAACCGGCAAGATCATCAATGGTGGCGCGTTCGTCGAGGATGCTGCGCCATGTCAACACATGCCAGTCGCGCATCAACGCAAAATAATTAAAAAAACAAAGCTGGTTGTGCGCCGGCTCATTGACGCCGCCAAGCACAACAATTTTGAGCGGACGCTGTCGTGCCAGCGCCAATAGTTCGGAACCCAGTCCCGCCGGCAGGCTGCGCCAGGTTGCGCCTTGTGTCTGGTTTTCGGCGTCACCGGCAACGGGCGGTTGCCGCTGTTCATCCTGCCGCATCGGTAAACAGCGGCCGCGTTCACCGCCGAGTTTCATCATCGTCCGCAGGTTTGCGTCGACGGTTTCACCCAGGACATTGGCAAAATCAAAATGGTGCCAACTGGTGGCAGGCACCGGTTGCAACGGCAGCGACAGGATGTTGTGGTGACGTGCGGCGCGCAGGGTGAATTCCCACCACCACATGCGCTGCATGGCCGGCGCTTCGCTGAAGCCGCCAAGCGTGCGGATCAGTGCGGTGGAAATCACACAATTGCTCATCGGCACCAAGTCGAGCATTTGCAGCCAGGCGTACGGATAGGCGCTCGAAAACGGATCGTCGTGATGCACCAGAAACGGCTCATTCGCCGCCGAACGGGTTTCGCCCGGACCACGATAGCCCGCCGCCATCAGCGAACCATCGGCCCGCATCGCATCAACCAGACCGCCCTGATTGGCATACCAGGTGCTGACCTCACAGCCGATGGCAACAATGCCGACGAGGTCGGTGCCGGCAAGATTCAGCGCCTGATTAACCATCACCCCGGGAAGATGAGTTGTGGCGGGCAGCGGCAATAATGTCGCCCGCATAATCGTGGCCGACAAATTCCCCTGCGTATTCAGCCAAGTCAGCCATTCCGGTCCGTCGACCACCACAATGATTGGTCCGTTGGCGGTATCGCGTTCGGAAAAATAACGCAGCCCGATCAGCAATTGTGTGGCGGACGCGGCAAGTGCGGCGACATCACCCACCAGCAATGCGATGGTGGTCAGCGCCGGCTGCGGCGGCGTCATGTTGCTAACCCGCCGCGGGCATCACCGAGCGGCCCAAGGCGTGATTCTTGTAACTGTTGACAACGGCGGCGGTGGGACCATCCTCCATCACTCGCCCGTGATCCATCCAGATGGTGCGGTTGCAGTATTCGGCGAGTAAATCGAGGCTGTGCGACGAGAACACCAGAATCTTGCCTTGGTCCATGAATTCGCGCATGCGCATATTGGCTTTTTCGGTGAACGCCAGATCGCCGGCGCCCATCACCTCATCGAGCAGCAAAATCTCCGGATTTACCGACGTTGACACGGCAAACGCGAGGCGCACAAACATACCGGATGAGTAGGTGCGCACCGGGTAGTCGAGAAATTTGCCGAGTTCGGAAAATTCGGCGATCTCGGGCAAACGCTCCTCGATTTCGGCCGGTGACATGCCGAGCAGCATGCCGCGAATGCGGATGTTTTCCCAGCCGGAACGGTTGTATTCAAAGCCGGTGGCAAACTCAAACAGCGGGCAAACGTGTCCGACCGTTTTTGCATGGCCCGAGGTCGGCGGATAGATGCCCGCCATCACCTTGAGCAGGGTGGATTTGCCGGCGCCGTTGTGACCGATCAAACCGACCCGCTCGCCCGCATGCACTTCGAGGGTGACGTCTTTCACCGCCTCGATGATGTTGCTTGTCCGTGTGGCGCGATGTCTCAGCCCGGCCAGAAAACCCTTGAGCGTGTGGCCGTCGGCGGCGGTGCTGACGTCAAAACGCACACCGACGTTGTTGAGGGAAATGCGGGTCTTGTTCATAGGATATAAACGATCCGTTTGTCCAGCCGGCCGGCGACAAA
>JANPDI010000187.1:0-8018 GCA_031431435.1 Burkholderiales bacterium | reverse complement strand
GTGCGATGAGTTCATCGACATCCTCGGCGCGTTGAATTTTGGCGCGGGCATTCCACACTTTGCAGAAATCAACGCGATGTTGTTTCCGGCGACGCGTTGGACCTTGGTCGCAGTACCCGGCCTGCTGCCTGATGAGGTTTTTTTCACGCATCTGGCCAACCGGCGTTTCCCGGTTTCAGTCTGGCTGCGCAAACCGGAAGAGTTCGAGTACATCGTCGAGCCGGATATTTTTCATGATTTTTTCGGTCACGTCCCGTTGTTGTTCGACGCCACATTTGCCGATTACCTCGAAGCATATGGCAAGGGCGGCGTGAAGGCCAAGGGCTTGAACGCACTGGATTATCTGGCAAGGCTCTATTGGTACACCGTTGAGTTCGGCCTGATCCAGACACGAAAAGGACTGCGCACCTATGGCGCGGGGATATTGTCGTCGGCCGGCGAGCTGCCCTATTGCATCAGCAGCCAAAAGCCCAACCGCATCCGCTTTGACCTGCTGAGAGTGATGCAGTCAAACTACAAGATCGATACGTTTCAGGAAACATATTTTGTGATCGACAGCTTCAAACAATTGTTTGACGCGACCGCACCGGATTTCACACCGCATTACGCCGCGTTATCGCAGCGCCGGGACTTGGCGGCCAACGAGACAATCGCCGCTGACCAATTGATCAGAGTCTGATGCCGGCAGGTCAACTCACCCGGGTGGCTTGGTATCGATGAACTCCTGACGCACCTCGATGCGCTCGACCCATGCACACAAATTGGGATAGGTGCTGCGCCATGCCACCTCCGGTAGACGATATTCAACCCACAGCAGCGCACACGCCAAGGCAATATCGGCGAGTGTAAAAACGTCGCCCTGACAAAACTTGCGATCTGACAGTTCGCGTGCGGCGGCGGCAATCGCGCCCTCGATTTTTCCGAATTGTCGTGAAATCCATTCCGCACCCTGCTGTGCAGGCGGGCGCTTGCGCTCGAGGAAAATCGCGATGCCGGCGTCGGCAATGCCGTCACCGAGCGCTTCCCAGCGTTTTACCATTGCCCTCTCGCGATTGTTTTCAGGAATCAGCCGCGAGCCGGGAGAAACACCATCCAGGTATTCAACGATCACGCGGGAGTCATACAGGACGGTGCCATCGTCGAGAACCAATGCGGGAATTTTTCCCAACGGGTTGTACAACTGGATTTTTGTGTCTGCCGCCCAAACATTTTCGTCCACGTTATCAGCGTCGAGGTGACGTTCAGCGAGAACAATGCGGACCTTGCGGGCGTACGGACTGGTTTTCGAGGATATTAGTTTCATATTTGTCGTTCAGAATATTCCACAAATTATAACAGCGTGGGCAGCGCCATCCCTCGGCCACCAGGACGGACGATACAGAGACCGGGCATGCCGATCATTGCGCCGTGTTAAACTTTTTTATTACCGTTAGAGGTGTTTTTGCCCATGTCGCTGCCACTTTCCGCCATCACCGCACTTTCGCCGCTTGATGGCCGCTACGAAAAAAAAGTCGCCCATTTGCGCGAGTTTTTCAGCGAGTTTGCGCTCATCAAGTACCGCATTCACGTCGAAATTGAGTGGTTGATTTCGCTGAGTCTTGAGGCGCAACTCGCCGAGGTAAAACCTTTTTCAACTTCCACGCTCGCCGCATTACGCGCGCGCGCCGTTGCTTTTTCGGTCGCCGATGCCGAACGCGTCAAGGCAATTGAGTCAACCACCAACCACGATGTCAAGGCGGTCGAATATTGGCTGCGGGAAACGTTTGCCGGCAACCCCGAGGTTGCCGCCGCCGGCGCGTTTATTCATTTCGCCTGCACGTCAGAAGATATCAACAACCTTTCACATGCGCTGATGCTGACAAACGCACGACAGGCTTGTCTATTGCCGGTGTTGCGCGGTACCGAGGCAAAAATTGTTTCCCTCGCGCACGAACACGCGGCATTGCCCATGCTGGCACACACCCATGGTCAACCCGCCTCGCCGACAACACTCGGCAAAGAAATGGCGAACGTGGCGGCACGCTTGCAGCGCGCAATCCAAACAATCGAACAGGTCACGATACTCGGCAAGATTAACGGGGCGGTTGGCAATTACAACGCACACCTGGCCGCCTATCCGGATTTTGACTGGCCTGCATTTGCGAATAAATTTGTCACCCGTCTGGGTGTCACGTTTAACCCGTATACGATTCAAATTGAGCCTCACGACTATATGGCGGAATTGTTCGACGCCGTCGCCAGAACTAATACCATTCTGATCGATTTGAACCGTGATATTTGGGGCTACATTGCCAAGGGTTATTTTAAGCAACGCACCAAAGCGGGTGAAATCGGTTCATCGACCATGCCGCACAAGGTAAATCCGATTGATTTTGAAAATTCGGAAGGCAATTTGGGTTTGGCCAATGCCGTCTTGCGCCACTTGTCCGAAAAATTGCCCATTTCACGGTGGCAGCGCGATCTAACCGACTCAACGGTGTTGCGCAACATGGGTGTGGCGCTAGGCTATTCGTTGCTTGCCTACGAGTCGCTCAACCGGGGGTTGCACAAGCTTGAAGCCAATCCCGCCGCCCTCGACGCTGATCTTGACCGTCAATGGGACGTGCTGGCCGAACCGGTGCAAACGGTGATGCGAAAATATGGCATCACCGACGCGTATGAGCAACTCAAAGATCTCACACGTGGCAAGGGCGGTATTGATCGTCAGTCCATGCATGGATTCATTGGCAGCCTGTCGATCCCGCAACACGAAAAAGACGCCTTGTTAAAAATGACGCCGTCCAGTTATGTCGGTTACGCGTTCAAACTTGCACAATCGATCTCGGTCTAGCGAGGCGGCGGCGTCCCCGACAATTCCCGCCAATGAATCCCCTTGAACCAATTGCGCTGACCGATGCGACGGTGTTTCGCAAGACCGACGCCGGCAGGCAAGAAGTTGACTCGCGTGGCCGCTCGTTACACCAACGCTACCGCCGAACGCTGATTATTATTGATGGCGTCAAGGACTTGGCTGAGATTTCCGTATTGCTGCGTCCGGGCGAGATTGAGGTCGTGTTTCCGCATTTGCTGGCGCTTGGTCTCATCGAGCCGGTTTCGGCCGCCGAGCTCGTCGGCAATGGTGAACGCATATTATTGGTTCCCGCGGCGCGCGACCCATTGGTATTTGCCGACATCCGCGCCCATGCGGTCCAACGTGTTCGTGACGTGTTTGGTAGTGGCGCCGACTATGTGGCGGGTGAAATTGAGGGGGCGGGCTCGGCCGACGAAATGCGCATTAAATTGCGCGAGCTGGAAGACATTTTCACCAGCGTATTGGGCAAAGACGATGGTGGATTGTTTGCCCGCGAGATCGGCCACCCGTTGCTGGCGCTGGTTCCGCGAATGGACTGAGCCGTCGTCCGGCACAAACGATACGCGGGTGGCCGGTCAGGGGCCACTCGCGCATTTAAAAACGACTTAGCCAGCCGATTTTTGCAATTCAAGCAAGAATTTCTCGAATTGTTTCTTGTCCATCATGCCGGCCTTTTTGGTGTCCATTTTGTCGAACATCGCGCCGAGTTTTTTCATGAATGCGTCGTTTGAGACCAGATCGCCGGCGTTAAATTCGCCCTTTGTGATGTCGAGCAACAACCGCATCGCCTTTTTGCTGTCGACCATGCCATTCTTATCCGCCATCGGTTTGACCTTTTCGAGAGCCATGTCGATGAACTCAGACCGTGTAATCATGCCGTCCTTGTTCACATCACATTTTGTGACGAATCGGTTCAAATCACCGGGCAAAATATCAGCCGAGGCAACCGGCGCAACACCAACCATAAGAGCGGCAATAATGCTGGAAAAAAGCAGTTTTGATTTGTTCATTTTCATGTGGATCTCCGTAATTTTGATGAAAGTTGCTTGTTGCACCGAAACATTGAGGCAGCGGCCACCATTCGGTCGCATAAACCCGGCAAAACTTACAACTTTGCCGACGAGTTTCTGGGAAAACCGGATTTTTCGAGATTCCACGTCAAATCGAGTTCCTGCGGGATGATCCTAGAGGTCAGCCTGCGGATTCAGGCGCGCAAACTTCGCGGTCATCTTGTTTAGCGCATTCAGATAGGCCTTTGCCGAGGCAATGACAATGTCCGTGTCGGCACCAATGCCGTTAACCACACGCCCACCCTTGCTCAAACGCACTGTCACCTCGCCTTGACTGTCGGTCCCTTCAGTGACGTTGTTGACCGAATAAAGCAGCAGCTCCGACTCACTCTTGACGATGGTTTCAAGCGCCTTGAAGGTGGCATCGACCGGCCCCGCGCCCTTGGCTTCACAATAAACCTCGCGACCACTGTCGGAAATGATCAATTTTGCGTATGGTTCTTCGCCGGTTTCGACATGCGCCGTCAGCGAAATCAAGTGATACTGCTCAATCTCCGGCGTCACCGCTTCATCTGACACAATGGCGTGAATATCCTCATCAAAAATCTCGGACTTCTTGTCGGCGAGTTCCTTGAATTTCTTGAACGCGGCATTTAGCGCGACTTCGGACTCAAGCTGGATACCCAACTCCTTCAGGCGCTCACGGAATGCCGAGCGGCCGGATAATTTGCCGAGCGAAAGCCGGTTGTTGTGCCAGCCCACATCCTGGGCGCGCATGATTTCATAGGTCTCGCGGTGTTTGAGCACGCCGTCCTGATGTATGCCGGATTCGTGGGCAAACGCATTGGCACCAACCACCGCCTTGTTTGGCTGCACCGGGTAACCGGTAATGGTTGAGACCAATCTTGACGCCGGCACAATCTGTGTGGCGTCAATCCGTGTTTCGACGCCGAAGTAGTCCTGTCGGGTGCGCAGCGCCATGACAATTTCTTCGAGCGCCGCGTTGCCCGCGCGCTCGCCGAGTCCGTTGATAGTGCATTCAACCTGCCGTGCACCGGCTTTCACCGCTGCCAGCGAATTTGCCACGGCCATGCCCAAGTCGTTATGACAATGTGTCGACCACACGACTTTGTCGGCGTTCGGCACCCGCTCAAGCAACGTCTTGAAACGTTCCGCCCACAATTCCGGGATGCTGTAGCCAACCGTGTCAGGCACGTTGATGGTCTTGGCACCGGCATTGATCACGGCTTCAAACACCCGGCAAAGAAAATCAATGTCACTGCGTACCGCATCCTCGGCGGAAAATTCAACGTCGTCCGTAAACGTTCTGGCAAATTTCACGGCATCAATCGCGCCTTGTAAAACCTGGTCTGGCGTCATGCGCAGTTTGTGCTGCATGTGAATCGGCGAGGTGGCGATAAACGTATGGATGCGACCGCGCGCGGCCGGTTTGATGGCGTCGCCGGCTTTCTGAATGTCCCCGACCTGCGCGCGGGCCAGCGAACAGATGGTGGAATCCTTGACAGCGGTGGCAACGGCATGGATGGCGTCAAAGTCACCCTGGCTGGCGGCGGCAAAACCTGCTTCAATCACATCCACGCGCATCTTTTCCAATTGTTTGCCGATGCGTACCTTTTCTTCCTTGGTCATCGATGCGCCGGGACTCTGTTCACCATCGCGCATGGTGGTGTCGAAAATGATCAATTGATCCATCTGAAAACTCCGTGTCGAAATCAGTTCAACAAACAACAATTATCGCGCTTCACGGCCTGAGTGCACCGGGTGGAAGCAACATGGGGAAAACCAACAGGAAGGGGGAGTGTTATTTTTGCGCTTGGGGCGCAAGCAGCAGCGACAGTCCGCCAAGAATGGCGGCTGGAAGGAGGCACAAATTTGTGGCAGCTGGCAACATGATTCAAATATAGCGGGTCAGCGGGTCACGTGCAAGCCATCACGCCCGATTCGCGCCCGATTTGCGCCCGATTCACGCCGCCGGCTTACGCATGGCGCGCATGATCCAGAGTACATAGCCTGACAGCGAGTAGCAGACAAACAGTCCAAACAGGACGTGAGAAGGTTTAATCGATATCAACAGGTAGCCGACAAGAATCGCCGGAATCACCCAGAACGGCACACTGCGGCGCAGGTTAAAATCCTTGCCGCTGTAATAGGGCACGGTGGAAATCATGGTGATGCCGGCAAACACCGCCATGGCCCAAGCGTACCAGCCGATATCGTGACCCTTGACCTGGTATTCATTCAACACCCAGATCAGCCCGGCCATCAGACAAGCGGCAGCCGGGCTGGGGAGCCCCTGAAAATAGCGTTTGTCGACCACGCCCAGATTGGTGTTGAAACGCGCCAGACGCAGCGCCGCACACACACAATAAATAAATGCCGCGATCCAGCCCCATTTGCCAAGCGGTTGCAGCGCCCACGCATACATGACCAGCGCCGGTGCGGCACCAAATGACACCATGTCAGAAAGTGAGTCGAGTTGCGCGCCGAATTCACTGGTAGTTCTGGTCATGCGCGCGACCCGGCCATCGAGACCATCGAGCACCATCGCGACAAAAATCGCTATGCACGCAACTTCAAACTTGCCATCCATGCCCTGCACGATGGCGTAAAAGCCGGCGAACAGCGAGGCGGAGGTGAACAGGTTCGGCAGGATATAAATACCCTTGCGCCGGCGTTCCGGATCAAGCAGGCCTTTTTTGATGCGTGGGATTGGCGAGTTCATGGCCTATTGTAACGGTTCGGGCGCGGATGTACCGGCGTCCCGCCGGTGGTCTGTGGCAATCAACCGACCCATGGCTTCGCCCATCATGATCGACGCACCGGGTTGCCACGAAGGGGTAAACGCCATTGTGTCGTTCGGAAACAACAAAACCACGGTGGAACCCAGCAAGAATCGGCCCATCTCTTCCCCCCGCTTGAGATGAATTGTCTGGTCCGCATACGACCATTCACGGACCGCAGGCAAACGCGGCGGGTTGACCACGCCATGCCATACCGTGGCCATGCTCCCGACAATGGTCGCCCCGACCAGCACCAGCACAAAGCGACCGTGCGCGGATTCAAAGACACAAACCACCCGCTCGTTACGCGCAAACAGACCCGGCACCCCGCGGGCTGTTGTTGGGTTCACCGAAAACAACGCGCCCGGCACATAAATCATGCGCAGTAGCCGACCATCACACGGCATGTGGATGCGGTGGTAATCCTTGGGACTCAAATAGAGGGTGGCAAATGAACCGTTATCAAACTGCCGCGCGAGCGCGGCATCACCGCCAACCAAAGCATCGGTGCTGTATTGGTGCCCTTTTGCCTGAAAAATTTGGTGTTGGTCAATTGCGCCAAACTGGCTGATGGCACCATCTACCGGGCAAACAAAATCGGCATCGGCGAGCGGTCGCGCATCGGTACGCAGGGGCCGGGTAAAAAACGCGTTGAAGGTTGCGTAACTTTCGATCGCAGAGTCTGCCGCCTCGGCCATATTGACGCCATATCGGCCGACAAACCAGCATATCAGGCGCATCGTCAATTGGCCGCCCTCGGCTCCCGCGATCTTGCCGGCTAGCCATGTCAACGCATGTTTTGGCAACAGATATTGAATGAAAACCTTGGCGCGCTCGGACACGATTTTTCCTGTGATTGGTCAATGCACATTTTAGCCGAGACAGAGGGCAAAGCCTGGATTGACGCCGATATGAAACGAAACGTCCAATATCAATGTGCCTTTTCAGGCAAAAATGGCTGAAAAATACCGTGGATAGGCGACTTTCAAATTACCGAATTTGCCCGTTGCACCGAACAACAATCTGCCCGCAAATACAAAAATGGGCACTTGCGTGCCCGTTGTCTGTTTGTTTCGAACTGCCTTGCAGTCGGCGCGGAGAGTCTGTCTAGTTGCGCGACTGATCCACCAGTTTGTTCTTTTTGATCCACGGTACTTTTGCAGGGGTTTCGGGAAGCACGCTTCCCGCCGGCAAAAGCCCAAGCCGAATGCAGTCGGCGCGGTGAGCCTGCCTAGTTGCGCGACTGATCCACCAGCTTATTCTTTTTGATCCACGGTACTATTGCAGGGGAATCGGGAAGCAACCATCCCCCCGGCAAAATCCCAAAACGAATGTAGTAGGCGCGGTGAGTCAGTC
>JANPDI010000186.1:0-9255 GCA_031431435.1 Burkholderiales bacterium | reverse complement strand
GCGTTGGGCCAAAAAGGATCAAAGCGGCGGAGCGTAAACTTAACCTGCGACCAAGAGCGGTTTTGGATGACCACTGTCCGCTGGAAGTCGCAAATTACCTCTCAGGCGTCGCACTTCGTTATTGATTCTGCCCTTTTATTTTTTGTCGTTAATCGACCAGTCGTAGTCGAGGTGGCCAATACCGGCTTTGCCGTCGGCGATCTTTTGTTGGTCGGCCGGGTTGTCGGCCAGCAGTTTTGTGTAGCGCGCAAAATAGTCCTCACGCGATTTGATCGCAGGGGTTTTGCCGTCGAAGCCGGTAAAACCTTGTTCCCAGTCCTCGGCAAACCACCTGAATATCATCGACACCTCGAGTTTGCCGTTGGCGTAACGGTTGCGTGAGCGGTCAGACAAAAACCGCACCGCCTGCTCTTCGAGTTGTTTATCGAGCCGCTCGGCGACAAACGCTTCTTCGCGTATCGACGGGCAACCAATCGATGCACAATTGACGGCGTAGTGCACGCGTGGTTCGTTGTAAGCACCGGGTGCCCTAAGCGTTTCATGCTCGATCCGGTCGAGTGAATAGTCCTGACCCTGCAGCTTGATGAATTTACGCTTCCAGCGATTGTCAAACGTGCCGCCAATATCCTTGATCGACTTGACCGGATAGTTTTGCAGCATCAACTCAAGCGTGAAGCCGTTGTAAGCATTGATCAAAAACGCCATGCGTTGCGGTTTCGACCAGCGGTTGAAATCACTCTCGCGCACGGCGGACAAGCCGCCAAGATAACCTTGCAGCACGGCGCGATCTTTTTGTAATTCGGCGTAACGTACCTGTGACGACTTACCGCCATCGATTACCACCACGTGTTTTTTGAGCAGCGTGGTGAAGCCGGCGTGGGAATGGTCAAACGCCTGTGCGCTGATCGAACCTGATGCACACGCCAACCAAATGGCGCTGAAGGTAACCCATAGTCGTTTCATATCGCCCCCGACATCAATGATGTGCCGCTTGTTTGGGATACGCCGGCGTGTTGTCCGGCGAAACCACCAGCGCCACCACACTCGACAGCAGCGTGCCAAAACTGCCCTCGCCCCGGGTCCAGTCGTTCAGCGCCTTGCCAACCGCCAGTTTGCCGACGGTGGCGGTCGAGCGTTTGTAAACGCCCGCGGCAAATTTGTTGGCCTCACCAAGCGTTGGATAGGTGTGGATGGTGGCAAGAATGCCTTCGAGACCAAAGCCGTGTTTCATCGCCGCAACAAACTCGATCAGTAGATCACCGGCGTGTTCGCCGACAATGGTTGCGCCCAAAATCTTGTCCGAGCCTTTGGGGGTGATGACTTTGACAAATCCGTGCGCTTCACCGTCGGCAATGGCGCGGTCCAGATCATCGATGCCGTAAATATGCACATCGTGTTCAATGCCCTTCTCGCGCGCCTCTTGTTCATTCAAACCAACACGCGCCACTTCAGGGTCGGTAAAGGTCGCCCACGGCACCACCGAATAATCGACTTTGAATTTTTTGAATTTGCCGAATAACGCGTTCACCGCTGCGTACCACGCCATATGTGCCGCCGTATGGGTGAACTGGTAGGGGCCGGCAACATCGCCGACGGCAAAAATGTTCGGATAGATGGTCTCAAGATATTCGTTGGTGTCGACCACCTTGGAAGCGGGTATGCCGAGCTCTTCCAGGCCAAAGCCCTTCAGGTTCGCCACCCGGCCGACGGCACAAAGAATTTCGTCGAAAACAATCCGCTTGTCTTGACCTTCGTGTTCGACCACCAGATATTTTTCGCCATTCTCAACCACCACCTGTTTCGCCTTGTGGTTGACCAACACCGAAACCCCTTCGGCCTCGAATTTTTGTTTGACGATCGCTGAGACTTCCACGTCCTCGCGGATCATGATGCGTGGTGCCATTTCGACCTGTGTGACCTGTGCGCCAAAGCGGGCGAAACACTGTGTCAACTCACAGCCAATCGGTCCGCCGCCCAACACCACCAGACGCTTTGGCAGTTTGCGGATGTTCCAAACGTTATCGGACGTGAGTGGATTGATTTCAGCCAGACCAGGAATGGGCGGCACAAACGGCCGTGCACCGGTGGCGATCACAATATTTTTGGTGGTCAAACGTTGCGTTGTGCCATCGTCACGCGTGACTTCAACTTCCCATGGCGATACGATTCTGGCGGTGCCCTTGACACAATCGACACCCAATCCGCTGTAACGCGCAACCGAATCGTGCGGCTCGATTTCATCAATCACCCGCGAGACACGTTCCATCACTTCCGCAAAATCCCAAGTCGCCGATGCCGACGAAATGCCGAACTCCTTTGCGCGCGAAATGTGATTCAGCAGCTTGGCTGAACGGATCAATGCCTTGGACGGCACGCAGCCGGTATTCAAACAGTCGCCACCCATTTTGTGTTTTTCGATCAGCGTGACCTTGGCCTTTACCGCTGCGGCGATATAACTCGTCACCAATCCGGCCGAGCCGGCGCCGATGACCACAACATTGCGATCAAAATGAGTCGGCTTCTTGTCAGCCCATTTGGCGTAGATTTTTTTTGCCTTGATGCCGCCGAGCACTTTTTTGGCGACGATCGGAAACACGCCGAGCAATACAAACGCCAGCCCCAATTGCCACGACAGCTTGAATTGTCCCAGCTGGGTGCCGGCATAAACATAAACAATGGTGCCGGCAAACATGCCGATCTGGCTGACCCAATAAAATGTCCAAGTGCGAATCTTGGTCAGGCCCATCGCCAGATTCACCAGAAAAAACGGCACCGCCGGTACCAGCCGCAACGCAAACAAATAAAACGCGCCTTCCTTGGCCACACCCTCGTTGAGTGACTTCAGTTTGTCGCCGTACTTGGATTGCACCCATTCGCCGAGCACAAAGCGCGAAATCAGAAAGGCCAGGGTCGCGCCGATGGTCGAGGCAAATGACACCACCACCACGCCGGTGGTGACACCAAACAACGCGCCACCGACCAGTGTCAGGATCGCCGCACCGGGCAACGACGAGGCGGCAATGATGACGTAAACGGCAAAATAAATGGCAATCGTCAGCGCAGGATTGGCCAGGTAATAGGCGTTGATGGCGGCCTGTTGTGACTTGAAGTAGTCAAGGCTGAAAAATTTACCGAGGTCAAAAATAAAAAATGCCGCCACCAGTGCGACAACGGCGAGCAAGACGATCAGTTTGCTTTTTTTCATGAATCTTCCTTGAGTGCTTAATTTTAGTGTTGCAGGTTGGTCGCGCCGTGGCGACAAACATTACGTATTGCCAATGCAGGCTAGGCACACACCGAGGGTGCCCGCACCAACCCCAGCGCGTGCGGCGGCGCATACGAAGGCCCGGCCATGATGCGCTGAAAATATGACTGGTGCGCGGCAGACCCGACCGGCCAATTCTCAAGGAACATTTGCTGAAATGCGTGATGGTCAAAATGGACGGGAATGGCATCGATGTGGATGCCGCCAATCACCTCGCCATATTGCGCCAGCCCGTCTGGTGCCGGATAAATCGACAGACGCGTGACGAGGCCATACTGCGTGCCGCCAAAGTTCGGCATGCCCGCCGCGCCGTTGTTGATAACAAACCGGCGCTCCGCACCGGCGCCAAAGCGGCGAAACGTCGGCAGGCAGGTGTGGCTCGACGCAAATCCGACGAGATTGTTCTGTTGGCAAACATCCTGCAGCCATGCCGCATTGGCGGGGTCGTGCAGCGAATCGTGGGCAAACCGCCAACCGGCAAGGGACTCGGCATCGCCATGCACAATGCCGACACGTGCATCGCCAACCTCTGCCACCAACTGCATCGGCAAGCCCGCCAGGCGGTCTGCCAGCACCGGTGTGCTGCGTGCGGTTGCGCGCAGGCGGCGCATGATGATGTTCGACCGCTCGACATCGGCATCGTCAACATAGTCGGGGTAGGCGCAGCCGCAACCCGCGTCATCCGCATCTGCGGCAAATTCAGTCTCAACATTGCCACGCAAGGCGGTGTGTTTGAGGACTTCTGTGTTGATCGCCACAAAACTGTCGAGGTCAACGTTAAACCAGTTGAAGTCGCCGTTAAAAACGAGTGTGGGTGGCACAGCTTCGCGTTTGGCCATGGCCAATATGGCGTTGAGTGCCGGCAGATTGCCATACAACCCGCCGATGACATACACGCTGTCGGCGCGAACGTCGGCGTCACGCGCAAACACATTCGTCGGGTAGCGGTAGTTGATCGGGCAAGATCGGCCGGGTGTCATGGCGTCATTCTATCGGCAGAGGATTCTAAAGGCGGGATGCGTCAAGCGACCGCTGCAAATAGTTCGTCGTTGCAGCGAAGAGCCTGCCCCAGCATGCTTAAAGGTGGGGCTGGGACCCAGTCCCTCGTTACGCACTAGCGATGTTCGTTTGGTCTCATCCGTGTTGCGCCAGACTGGTGTCCACAATTCTATGCCCTAGACGCCCTGTAAGAAATTAGGCCCCAGCCCCTCATGACACTACCTTAGGTCTGTCATCCCGGCGGAGGCCGGGATCCAATTTTAGGTGCGTCGGGGCAATGACAGAAATTGGACCCCGGCCCGGCGCAACCCTTGTGGTTGTTCGCCGGGGCGACAGCTTTAGGCGTTATCGCGCTATGCGAAAAGCGATATCCGTTGCTGCGAAAAAGTGCTTAAGTTAGTGCCATGAGTCCCCGCCCCGGCTTTAAGCATACCGGGGCAGGCTCTGCGCAGGGGAAGGAAGTTTTGGGGGCTTTGGATTTTCCCAAAAAACAAACACCAGCAACGACGGACATTTTGAAGCAAAAAGTGCTGAAAATGCCCGTCAATAAACGACTTTCTATTCCGCCGCCTGCAGCGCCGCGTCGTCTGCAATCGACTCAAGCGCGCCGCCGCAGCTCGAGCCTTGCCCGGCGGTACAGCCGTAACAATGATCCTTCACCACAATCGGGTTGCCGAGCAAATCAACGCCCATCAATTCGCTTAAATGAATCTTCAGCGCCGACTCGGTGGTGCCTGCCCGGTGTAATGGCAGGCCAAGCATCTGATTAAAGTCGCAGTCATACACAAAGCCCTGATAGTCGACCGACAGCAACGAGCGGCACATCACGCTATCCAAATTGTGCGCTTGAAAACTCGCCACCAGCAGATCCATATAGCCTTCAAACTGTCCCCTCGAAATCAGCGTCGAACCAAAGCGCTGAATCGGCATATTGGTGATGGTAAATAGCTGGTTGAATTTGATGCCGAAATTTTCGTCGAGCAATCGATGGTAATCGGCCTCGAGTGCCTCTTGCGGCGGCGGCAGTTTCGGCCCCTGCGGGTTGAACACCAGATTCAATGTCAGGCCGCTTCCGCTAATCCCATAACCGAGCGCGTTTAATTTCTTCAGCGCAACAATCGACGCCTCAAACACACCATCACCGCGTTGTTTATCGACGTTTTCCTGCGAATGGCACGGCAGTGATGCGGTGATTTCCACACCCTCATTGGCCAAGAACTGCGCCATCTCCTCGTAGCCGGGTTCTTCCAAGATTGTCAGGTTGCAGCGGTCGATCACCCGCACACCCATGGCGCGCGCGGCGCTGACCAGGGTGCGGAAATGTTCGTTCATTTCCGGCGCACCACCGGTCAGATCAAGCAGCTTGACGTTGGAAGCGCGCATAAACGCGATCACATCGGCAATGGTCTCGGCCGACATCATCTCGGTGCGATCCGGGCTCGAATTAACGTGGCAATGAAAACAAGACTGGTTGCATTTGTAACCTAGATTGACCTGCAATGCTTCCAGCGCCTTGCGTTGGATATGCGGGAAACCGCGCGATTTCATAAGGTGCAGAGTCTGATGCATGTCAAGCTTTCAGTAAATTTGCGTGAATGATAAACCCAATAGGCGCAATACGGTAGGGCTCAAATAACAGATGTCGGATTGCGCGGGCCGAACTTACAATTGCCGGCGATACGTCCGGAAACGTGCGGCGTTTTCGTCAAAACCGCCGCCAACCTGGGCGCCGCGCATCCAATTCGGGGACATGCCCGTATTGAACGCCAGCCAAGAACCAAACGCCGCACAACCCAGCGCCGGCCCGCCGGCAGAAGAAAATGCAATGACCGTCACCGACTCGCATTATTTGACTGCGCCCGAAATTGCCGATTGGCGGGCTTACCCGACGCCGGATGGTCGAGACGGGCTGAGCCCGCTTGAACGAACAAAAAAACGTATCAGCGCCGCCGGGCAGTGGGCACCATGGCAGATGATCGGTCGGCGCATGGCAATTGGCTGTGTTGCGCTCGAGATTACACAGCGATGCAATCTTGACTGCTCGTATTGTTATCTCTCAGAGTCGTCAGAAGCACTCAAAGACATCCCCATCGAGGAGGTCTATCGTCGAATCGACATGATTTTTGATCATTACGGTCCAAACACAGATATTCAGGTGACCGGCGGTGACCCAACGCTGCGAAATCGAGAAGAGCTGGAGGCGATCATCCGCTACATCAAATCCAAGGGAATGCGTTCGTCACTCTTTACCAATGGTATCAAGGCAACACGGGAAATGCTCGAATCTCTCTGTGCCGCGGGGCTTGAGGATGTTGCGTTTCATGTCGATATGACGCAGGAGCGAAAGGGCTATGCTTCTGAGGCTGAACTCAACGTCGTTCGTGAAGAATATATCAATCGCGTACGCGGCCTGCCGCTCGCGGTCATATTCAACAACACGGCTTTCCCGGGCAATTTTCACGAAATTCCGGATATGGTGCGGTTTTATGTCAAACACGCCGACGTCGTGCGCTTTGCCTCGTTTCAAATCGGGGCCGATATGGGTCGCGGTACCGAACGTGAGCGCGTCACGGTCAACCCTGAGACGGTGATGCAAGCGATACGCGAAGGTGCCGGTGCAAACCTCAACTTCGACGCGGCCAGTGCCGGGCACGCAAAATGTAATGGGTATGCGTATGGGCTGGTTATCAACAACGCTGTGTATGATTTTTTCAACGACCCGCAATTTGTCCAGGATATCCTCGCGTCAAGCGCAAACCTGACGGTCAATCGCGCCGATAAGAGCCGCCTGTTGAGAACCGCAGCGCGTTACTTCTTCCGGCATCCCGCGACGTTTTGGGGTGTGGTGACGCGTTCTGCAAAACTCGCGTGGCGTGCGCGACACGATCTCATTGCGGCGCGCGGAAGAGTTGGCAAGATATCGTTTTTTGTGCATAACTTCATGGATTCATCACAACTCGAAAAAGACCGCTGCGATGCATGCTCGTTTATGGTCATGACACCAGGGGGGCCGATCTCGATGTGTGTGCACAACGCCAAGCGCGACGAATATTTGTTGGTTGCCGCGCAGGTCAAACGCGAAAACAAGATGCTTTTTTTTAATCCCGCAACGGGCAAACTTGAGGACAAGATGCCAGAAAAAATATCGGTGACCCTGACGCGCAAGAATGCACGCGGCCGCGCCAAGGTTGCGGCCGACACGGAAATCGACGGCAATTGGCAGCAAGCCGCAGAATAATGCGCGCGATTGCCCCTTTCGCCCCTTGAAATCATCACGTAAACCATCATTGCCGCCATGAAATTTTTTTTTGCCTGTCTTGTATTGTTGCTGTTGGTCGGTTGCGCATCGGTACCCAGGCCGACCAGCATTGACATAACACCGGGGCCACCACCGTATGACTCTTGGGGACGCGTATTGCAAAAATTTGTTGATGACCAGGGTCGTGTCAATTTTGCCGCCCTTGCGAACGACCGCGCCGATCTCGATCGAATGGTCGCCTATGTCTATGACATCGGTCCGAACAACCAAGCAACGCTGTTTCCGACCAAACAACACGTGTTGGCGTATCACATCAATGCCTACAATGCGCTCGCCATGCATAAGGTGATTGCCAGCGGCATTCCCGAGACGCTGGCAGGCGTTAGAAAAATAGGTTTTTTCGCGCTGGGAAAAGTACAGGTTGGTGGTGAGGCGATTTCTCTATACGACTACGAAAATAAAGTCATTCGTCCGCTGAGGGATGCGCGGATTCATTTCGCGCTGAACTGCATGTCGGTCGGTTGCCCGCGATTGCCACGCGATGTTTTTCTGCCTGAAAAATTGGAGATACAGCTTGATCGCGAGACACGTTTGTTTTTTGCTGAAGCACGCAATGTCAGCCTTGATGCCGCCAAAAAGACGGTCATGCTGTCTGAAATCTTGAAATTCTTCACCGAAGATTTCCTTGTGAGCGCCCCAACCCTGATCGATTACGTCAACCGCTACCGCGACAGCAAAATCCCGGACGACTACAAGGTTGAATTTAGGGATTACGATTGGACCATCAATCGACAGCCGATCAAATGATGTAGGCAGGTAATGCGCATTCAGCCAACCATCACCGTTGGGCTACTCGGCTGGTTTGTGTTGCTGCTGGCGGCGTCGAGTGTGGGTAAATTTGCCGACATGACGGGGTTCTACCCGATTGTCGCCAGCTACCAAGTCGTCCCGGCCGCCTTGATTCCATTCGCCGCGTGGAAATTGGTGGTACTTGAAATGGGCCTGGCGATCTGGCTCGCGAGTCGACGGCACCTTCCGCTCGCCGCAGTCGCATTGATCGCCCTTCACGTGGTCTATTTTGTCTGGTTGATGGCGGCCTTGTTGCGCGGCCTGGACATTCCAAACTGCGGCTGCTTCGGCGTTTATTTTGCGCGTCCGCTGACACTGTTTACGTTGATCGAAGATCTGCTGCTACTGTTGATGGCCTCCGCGCTATGGTGGCGGGTGCGGGCTCATCGATAGCGTTGCCACATTTGCTAGTTCGACGCGCGCACAACCAGGCGCGTGAATACGATAGAAATCAGACACCTCGCACACAAAGACTGCCAACGTTATCAGGATAATAGCGCGGGACAACGGCAGGGTTAGTGCGGCACCCAGTTGACTGCGCCAGCGGCATCAGATACATTCAATATTCGTCAGCAAAGCGTTTGAAATTTCGATACGCAGGATCATAGGAGTGATTGCAATGAACTCGCCGGTGGCATCATTTCCAATCGTCTGCGTCGGCGGTTCGGCAGGCGGACTCGACGCGTATATCCGGCTGTTGCAGAATCTTCCGGCCGATATGGGTGTGGTCATTGTCATCGTTAATCACATGCGCGACACGCCGACCCAGCTGCATGAAATCCTTCCCAACTACACAAGCATGCCGGTTGATCTCATCACCGACAGTTTGACCATTAAACCAAATCGTGTATTCATCATTCCGGCGAATCGGGATTTGCATGTC
>JANPDI010000185.1:0-1949 GCA_031431435.1 Burkholderiales bacterium | reverse complement strand
CGAGGCTGTTTTTGATCGGCTTGCCCATATCCAGAGTTTCGAGCAGGGCCAATTCATCCGTGTGCGCGAGCATTTTTTCGGCGAATGCTTGCAAGACTTTCTTGCGCGCTGATGGTGGCTGACCCGCCCATACGCGCGCGTTGAATGCGCGGCGCGCGGCGGCAACCGCAAGATCAATATCGGCGGATTGCCCGCGCGCAATTTTCCCCAGCACTTTGCCATTCAGCGGCGAGATGCAATCAAAAGTTTGCGAGTTGGTGCTGGCGACACGCCGTCCATCAATAAAGCAGCGGCCATCAATGGTCACTGCTGCTGCACGGGCATGCCAATCGGGAGTTGGTGAGTTCATATTGAAACCTTTTAGCCACAGAGGGCACAGAGAACACGGAGAAAGACAAACCTTGCTGCACAGCCTACAAATCGATCCACCAAGGATCATCGAAAGCACGTTTTTCTCTGTGCCCTCTGTGACCTCTGTGGCTGGCTTTTGACCTTGCTTACTTATTAATGTCGCCTAAACAAACATATTTGATTTCAAGATAGTCCTCAATCCCATGGCGGGAACCTTCGCGGCCCAGGCCGGATTGTTTAACGCCACCAAACGGAGCTTCGGCGGTAGAAATCAGGCCGGTGTTCACGCCGACCATGCCGTATTCCAATGCCTCTGCAACGCGGAAGATGCGGCCGATATCGCGGCTGAAAAAGTAGGAGGCCAAACCGAATTCGGTACGATTGGCTAGCTCGATGACTTCGGCCTCGTCTTTGAATTTGATCAGCGGCGCGACCGGGCCGAAGGTCTCTTCGCGGAAAATTTTCATCTCGGCGGTGACGCCGGTAAGTACGGTCGGCATAAAGAAGCTGCCGCCCAAGGCGTGGCGCTTGCCACCGATGGCGACTTGGCCGCCGTGCGCGAGCACATCGGCGACGTGCTCTTCGACTTTTAGTACGGCACTTTCGTTGATCAACGGGCCTTGATTGACGCCCTCGTCCATGCCGTTGCCGACCTTGAACGCGGCCACCCGGGCGGCTAACTTTTCGGCGAATTTGTCATAGATGCCCGCCTGCACAAACAGGCGATTGGCGCAGACACAGGTCTGGCCGGAATTACGGAACTTGGAGATGATCGCGCCTTCGACAGCGGAATCCAGATCGGCATCGTCAAACACGATGAAGGGCGCATTGCCGCCAAGTTCCAATGCCAGCTTTTTGATGGTCGGCGCGCATTGCTGCATCAACACACGACCGACTTCGGTAGAGCCGGTGAACGACAGTTTGGTGATGGTCGGGTTCGAGGTCATTTCGCCGCCGATGGCACGTGAATTTCCGGTAATCACCGACATCAATCCGCCGGGCAAGCCTGCTTCCTCGGCCAACACCGCCAGCGCAAACGCCGACAGTGGTGTCTCCAATGCCGGCTTGATGACTTGCGCACAGCCAGCGGCGAGCGCCGGGCCGACTTTGCGCGTAATCATCGCGTTGGGGAAGTTCCACGGGGTGATTGCTGCCGTAACGCCAATCGGTTGCTTCAGCACCAGGATGCGTTTGTCGGCCGCGTGTTGCGGAATGGTCTCGCCATAAACGCGTTTGCCTTCCTCCGCAAACCACTCGATGAAGGACGCGCCGTAAGCGATTTCGCCGCGCGCTTCCGCCAGCGACTTGCCCATTTCGGTGGTGAGAATGATCGCCAAATCTTCCTGATTGGCCATCATCAAATCAAACCATTTGCGCAGCACGCCGGCGCGATCTTTTGCGGTGCGTGCGGCCCACAATTTCTGCGCGACTTTCGCCGCATCAATGGCGCGGGTGGTTTCGGCTGCGCCCATCATCGGCACATGGGCAATAACTTCGCCGGTCGCCGGATTAGTCACCGGGGCGGTTGCGCCGCTGTCTGCGTCACACCATTTACCAGCAAGGTAACATTGTTGTCGAAGCAGGTCAGGGCGTTTAAG
>JANPDI010000184.1:0-10821 GCA_031431435.1 Burkholderiales bacterium | reverse complement strand
TCCGGGCCGCTGATGATATCCACCGCGCCGTGACAGGTCGGGCGACCCTCATGGCTGAGCAACTTGCGTGGGGTTGCCAACAAGAAGGTCGGACGTAACTTGCCGGCAAGGAAAGGTGTTTTGTTGTTTGATGATGTACGTGTTGTATTCAATGTTGTTGCACCTGAGCCTGCCACGGTGGCGGCGACCAACTTCAAGCTGCGTTCGGGTCGGTGATCGTCTATTGCCTGCAGTTGATAAACATTGTCGGTACCCAGGCGCGCGCTGAGTTTGTCGATCAGCCGGTACCAACTGTCGGGCTGTTGTTGCGGGTCGGGCAACCAGCTGGCGCTGATCTCCTGAAATGGCTGTGTCTGATCGATTTCAATCGACATCGCCAGCACGTTATCGGGCAGGGTGGTTTTATGCAGATGCTCACGCGCCAGCGACAGCAAACGATCGGTGGCACGTTCAACCTTTGCCATGCCGATATGAATGGTGGTTTTGAGGCGGGACGGATGATATAACGTCACCCGATAGGCGCTGACCCCACTGCCACGACCACGTAAATAACCCTCCATTTCGTTCAATAAACGCTTGAGTGGAAACAACAGCGCCATCGAATCATTGATGTCAAAACCAAACTCCGTGTGTGCCCGGTAGGTGTCCGGTGGTACAAATGACAAACGGGGATCCGGGCGCGACCCAATGACGCGCTGCAGGTCAAACAAACAGTTTTTGCCAAAACGTTTGGCAAAACCATCCGCCGGCAACGCGAGGCAGTCGGCAAAACGGATGATGCCCAGGCCCGCCAGTTTGTTAATGCTGTCATGCGGCCAATCGAGCAAGGCGACCGGCAGGTCGGCGATACGGGTGGCAATCGCGTCGATGTGCTGGCACATGCGCACGTCATAGCCGTGATAACGCGCCTTGGCAAACACCCACGCCGCCATCGGTGTGGGTGCCACGCCGATGCAAACGCGATAACCGAGTGTGTGCAACCCGAGCCGCAGTTTGTTGATGAGTGTGGTCAGCCCCTGATGCAGCGTCAGTGTGGCCCCGACCTCAAGCAGCAGGCCCTCGTCCAGGTAGATCGAGACGGCCGGTGTGAATTGACCCGCCCAGCACGCCAGATTATGGATGGCGTGACGCTCGGTATCGACTTGGCGGGGAATCACCAACAAGGGTTCGACCAGCGCGCGTGCCGCCGCCACACTCATGTTGACCTTGATGCCGGCTTGTTGCGCGATGTCATTGGCGGCATGAATGACAGGGCGGTTATCCGCGCCGGCGGAGATAACAAGTGCTCCCGCAGCCGGTTGCCCCCGTGTGGCAATTTGCAGGGACAATTCGGGTATATAAACAGCGATCCAGAGCATACGACTTGTTAACCGGACGCGATTTGAGACGACTGTCGCCGTGGCGGCAATGTTGTTACCGACAGGGCACGCTGCGTCGTGTGATGTGGTGTGTGTTTGTCAGGCAGTACCGCTTGATTGCGACCCAGTGCGGCGTGAGCCGCCTCACCGCTACGCACTTGCCAGTGCGCCGGGTACATATTGAGTTGGATCGTTTCTGCCATGAGTGCGCCGCGTCGTTTGGCGATACGCACGTTTAATTCACCGGCGACGGCTGATACCAGCAGACGGGTGGGTGCGGGTGACGCCTCAGAAATGGCAATGGCAGGACGATAAACAATTAATGTGCTGCCGCCTTGATCGGCGGCGACGTGTAAGCGTCGCAATGACGCATAGTTGAAATCACGTCGATTACTGCTTGCCCACACCAACACCATGCCACACGCGCCGGATCGGGCGGTTTGTTCGGCCGCCCACAATAAATTCCGGCCCTCGGCACGAATCATCACCACGTGTTTGAGCAAAATACCCAACGCCTCCCAACGCGCGGGAAACGGCAGATAAGGCGGGGCGATCAGCACCACACTGCCACCCTGTTGGGTGGTTTGTCGCAGCGCAGGTATCAGCAACGACAGTTCACCGACCCCCTGGTCGTTGCTTAGAATTTCAGTGAGCGCACCACCATCCCAGCCTTGCGCCGGCAAAACACGGTCCAAACAAGGATATCCTGTACGCAAGACCGATTTTTGCCCTGTCGGCAGTTGGCCGAAGCGCCAGATGTCCGGGCGTTGCAGCAGGGCATCCAGAGATTTGGCAGGTGAGGTGGCGAGAGCCGGGTTCATGGTCGTGATGAGTGTCTGGGACGTCAAATTAAGTGGATTGGATTGACCGGTCGTGATCTCAAAGGGTGCATAGGGTGCGTAGGGTGCAAAGGGATTCACCATAGACAACTGGCTTTTGAGACGCTGATTTAATATACTGTATTAAATTACAGTCCTAAAAGCAAGCGCTTCGTTTTTTCAATCGATAGCCAGCCCTGCAACCACACTGCTTACCACCACATCCCAACTAAAACGCCCCATGTTTCCCGCACCCCTTGCCATCATTGACCTTGAAACCACCGGCATGACCGCCACTGCCGACCGGATCACCGAGATCGGCATTGTCATGGTGGTTGATAACAAGGTGGTGGAAGAATGGTCGACGTTGGTTAATCCGGAATGCAGTATTCCGCCGGACATCCAGTCATTAACCGGCATTACCAATGCCATGGTGAAAAACGCCCCGACCTTTCGTGAAATTGCCAAACAGGTTCAGGCGCGTCTTTACGATCGTGTGTTTGTCGCCCACAACGCGCGTTTTGACTATGGTTTTATCAAAAATGAATTCCGGCGGCTTGACGTGCCGTTTACCGAAGAGGTGTTGTGTACTGTCCGGCTGGCCAGAAAGTTGTATCCGGGTTACCCGTCGTATTCGCTTGACGCGTTGCGTGCCAGGCATCAACTGACCACCGACGGACGCCATCGCGCCTTGGGTGACGCCCGTGCGGCGTGGCAATTTATCGCCGTGGCAATGCGCGATTGTGACGCGGAAGCCATCAGTGCCGCTGTCAAGTCGATTCTGAAAATGCCCAGCCTGCCGCCGCAGTTGCCGACCAATGTGCTGGATGATCTGCCGGATGGTCCGGGTGTTTACACCTTCTACGGGGTCAACGATCTGCCGATCTATATTGGCAAAGCCAACGATCTGCGCAGCCGTGTGCGTTCGCATTTCTCGAGCGACCACCGCAGCTCGAACGATCAACGTTTGTCTGTCGAGATCACACGCATCGACTTTGAAGAAACCGCCGGTGAGCTCGGTGCGTTGTTACGTGAATCAACCCTGATCAAGGTGCGCCTACCCCTGCGCAACCATCAACTGCGCCGCAATAAGGCGCTCACCATGGTGCGCATGCAGGATCCCGGCAGCCCGCCGGTGTTGCAGACACTCGATGAAGTGGATTTCAGTGACACCGATTCCCTGTTTGGACCGTTTGCCACCAAGAGCCGTGCCAAGTCGGCCATGCTTGCGTTGGCGGCTGACAACGGCCTTTGCTGGAATATCCTGTCGACCAAAAAAACCAGCGGCCCCTGTTTTGCCCATCAAATCCATCGTTGTCGTGGCTACTGCGTGGGCAAAGAAAGTCTCATGCAACACAATTTGCGGCTGATGACGGCGATGGTGGGCTACAAGTTTCGCCCATGGCCGGGTGACAGTCCGATTGCCATCAAGGAGCGCCACCCGGACGGCAAACTCGAACAAATTCACGTGTTTAACCATTGGCAATATTGGGGGACCGCCAATGATGTGCAGGCGCTGGATGAATTGCTGCAAACAAAAAATTCCACCGACTTTGACGCTGATATCTATAAACTGCTGGTCAAATATTTTGATGCAGGTGGAACGTTCACCGCCATCAATCCAAACCACTCGATCAAAGCCGTCAATGGTTAACCGCGGTAAATGCAGGCCAATCAAACAACGTCATGTGCACCAATTACGAACCCTATTTGGAAGCGGAATTCGCCAGAAAATTTGGCGCTGAGTTGCCGCCGGTCGCGTTCAAACGCGAGGCCTATCCGGGCTACGTCGCACCGGTGGTGCGCAACATCATCCGCCGCAACGACGACCCTGCCGACGGGCTGGAGTGTATTCCGGCACGGTTTGGTCTGGTGCCAACCTGGGCCAAGGCCGAGGACGTTGAACGACCAACCCTTCGTTTCGCCACCTACAACGCCCGTGTTGAAACCATCGGGCAACTGCCCAGCTTTAAACATGCCTGGCGCAACCGGCGGTTTTGTCTCATCCCGGTGCAATCGTTTTACGAGCCATGCTGGGAAACCGGCAAGGCGGTACGCTGGAAAATGGCGCTGGCCAGCGGCGAGCCGTTTGCCCTGGCCGGGCTGTGGGAGCGCTGGCAGCGTGACGACAAAATCGTCGACAGCTTCACCATGCTGACGGTCAATGCCGACGATCACGCCGTCATGAAGCGAATGCACCGGCCGGGTGATGAAAAGCGTATGCCGGTGATTTTGAGGCCGGATGACTATGATGTTTGGTTAAATGCCAATGGCGACCAAGCGTTTATAATGTGTCAACAATTTCCTGCCGATCAAATGACGGCGAATGCTGCGCCTGTGAAACGAATTGCGAGCCCAAAACCTGCGCTGCAGAATCAACTTCTGTGAGGCCTTGGAATTGGGTGGCAATTGATGATCCCGGAAAATCTAAGAACAAACAAAAGTGAAAAAACTCGTTGCAATTGTGACCGGCGTTACCGGTCAAGACGGTGCGTACCTCAGCAAGTTACTTCTCGACAAGGGTTATACCGTCTACGGCACCTATCGCCGGACAAGCTCGGTTAACTTTTGGCGGTTAGACGACGTCGGTGCCCGTGGCCACCCGGATTTGCATTTGGTTGAATTTGATCTGACCGACTTGGGGAATATCGTCAGGTTGATTAAACATGCACAGCCGACTGAAATTTACAATCTCGCTGCACAAAGCTTTGTTGGCGTTTCGTTTGAACAGCCGATAACGACCGCAGAAATTTCCGGCCTTGGTGCTGTCAATTTGCTCGAAGCTATCCGCATCGTTAACCCGGAAATTCGCTTCTACCAGGCAAGCACATCAGAAATGTTTGGCAAGGTACAGGCAATTCCACAGATCGAGAGCACCCCGTTTTATCCACGCAGCCCTTATGGTGTGGCAAAGCTTTACGCGCATTGGATGACGGTCAATTACCGCGAAAGCTACGGCATTTTTGGCAGCAGTGGCATCCTCTTTAATCATGAATCACCGCTCCGCGGGCGTGAATTTGTCACGCGCAAAATCACCGACAGCCTGGCAAAAATTAAACTCGGCAAGCTTGACGTGCTGGCGCTCGGAAACATGGATGCAAAGCGTGACTGGGGCTACGCCAAAGACTATGTTGACGGCATGTGGCGGATGCTGCAGGCGCCCAAGCCGGATACATACATTCTGGCAACCAATCGAACGGAAAGCGTGCGTGATTTTGTCTTGCTGGCAGGCCGCGCGGCAGGCTTTGATCTTGAATTCAGCGGTTCTGCCGAAGCCGAGGTGGCGACTGATCGATTGACCGGAAAAACCATCGTAAAGGTAGATCCTGCATTTTATCGACCTGCAGAAGTTGAGTTGTTGATTGGCAATCCGGAAAAGGCCAAGAGTGATCTGGCTTGGCAGCCGACGACGACCTTGGAGCAGCTCTGCCAGATGATGGTTGAGGCAGATATCCGTCGCAATATTGCGGGTGCTTCATTTTGAATTCGTCCATGCGTGCCCGCCGCCGGTTGCCGACGTGGTAAAAAAAGCGCTCATTACCGGAATTGACGGCTTCACCGGCAGATATCTCGCAGCTGAATTAGCCGCCGCTGGGTATGACGTGCATGGCATCTCAGTCGTCCCCAACACCGACCACAAGAATATGATGACTTGCGACATTTTAAACGTCGCCGCGGTTGCCGATGTGGTCAATACAATCCAGCCTGATGTCGTTTGTCATCTGGCTGCAATCACGTTTGTTGCGCATGGCGATGCTGACGAAATATATCGAACCAATATCCTTGGTACCCGAAACCTGCTGGCGGCGTTGACGGGGTGCATTACTGTTCCAGGTGCCGTACTGCTGGCAAGTAGCTCGAACATATATGGCAACTCAATCGCGGAAGTGCTGGATGAAGATATTGCGCCGTCACCAATAAATGATTACGCCGTGTCAAAAGTTTCCATGGAACTCATGGCGAGGTTATGGACTGATCATCTGCCAATAACGATCGTCAGGCCGTTTAATTACACCGGGCTCGGTCAGTCACCTCAGTTTCTGATACCAAAGATTGTCGACCATTTTCGCCGCAAAGCGCCATTTATTGAACTGGGCAATCTTGATGTCATGCGCGACTTTTCAGATGTGCGTATGGTTGTGAAATGTTATCGCCGCTTGATCGAAACGGCCTCTCTGCGTGGCATGCGCAGCGATTCCTTTAACATCTGCTCGGGTGTTGGATTTACGTTGACAGAAATTCTAAATTTGATGCGACATATTTCAGGCCATAACATCGAGGTGCGAGTCAACCCGGCTTTTGTCCGTAAAAATGAAGTTGTGAAGCTCATTGGGTCAAAGGCGAAGCTGGAGTCCGCCATTGGTACAGTAGAGGAAATCTCATTTCGTGAGACGCTGGCATGGATGTACCATGCCTCGTCATCGGCATGATGCGTACACTGTGCCGATTATTATCCCCAACTACCGCCCGGTGATGCTGCCGTGAATCATCTCGACTGGCTCGAAGCCGAAGCCATCCATATCATGCGCGAAGTGGTCGCTGAATGTGCCCATCCGGCGCTGTTGTTTTCGGGCGGAAAAGACTCGATTTGCCTGTTGCGGCTCGCCGAAAAAGCGTTTCGACCCGATCGTTTTCCGTTTCCACTGTTGCACATCGATACCGGACACAATTTTCCGGAAGTAATGGCGTTTCGCGACCACCGTGCCGCCGAACTGGGCGAGACGCTGATTGTCGGGTCGGTAGAAGAATCCATCGCGGCCGGACGTGTGGTGCTGGCAGATCCGACCGAGAGCCGCAATCCACATCAAAGTGTGACCCTGCTGGACACAATTGCCAAACACGGATTTGACGCGTTGTTCGGTGGTGCCCGTCGTGACGAAGAAAAAGCCCGCGCCAAGGAACGCATTTTTTCGCATCGTGACGCCTGGGGCCAGTGGGACCCCAAGAATCAGCGGCCCGAGCTGTGGAATCTCTATAACGCTCGGCTTAAACCCAGGGAACATCTGCGGGTGTTTCCGATTTCCAATTGGACCGAGCTGGATGTCTGGCAATACATCGCGCAGGAAGATCTGGCGGTACCGACCATCTATTTTGCGCACCAGCGGGAAGTGGTTGAACGCAACGGCTTGTTGTTGCCCGTCACGCCAGTGACGTTACCGCTTGCAAACGAAACCGTCGTCACCCGCATGGTGCGATTTCGTACCGTTGGCGATATGACCTGCACCTGCCCGGTGGCCTCACGCGCGGCGACACTGGATGAAATTGTGCTGGAGACCGCCGCAGCCACGCTCACTGAACGTGGTGCCACACGCATGGACGACAAGACGGCAGAAGCGTCGATGGAACTGCGCAAAAAAGAGGGATATTTCTGATGCGCGGCCTCGACCAAGTCGATACCCTGCGTGTGTCAACGGCGGGCTCGGTTGACGACGGCAAAAGCACCCTGATCGGCCGGCTTTTGTACGACGCCCACGGCATTCTTGAGGACCAATTGGCGATGCTGGCCGGCGCAACCGTCAAACACGGTCACGTCCCACCCGGTGAGGCGGTCGACTTTTCGCTGTTAACCGACGGTCTCATCGCCGAACGTGAACAGGGCATTACCATCGACGTTGCGTACCGCTATTTCATCACGCCCAAACGCCGCTTCATCATTGCCGACACGCCCGGCCATGAGCAGTACACGCGCAACATGGTCACCGGATCGTCAACCGCTGATTTGACGATTGTATTGGTCGACGCACGCAAGGGCGTTGGCACCCAATCGCGCCGCCATGCGGTGATCGCATCCCTGCTGCGGATTCCGCATCTGGTGGTCGCCATCAACAAGATGGATTTAGTCGGGTACGACGAGGCCGTGTATGACCGTTTGCGCGACGAATTTGCGCCATTTCTGGCAAAACTGGCATTTGTGCAGGTCACCTTTATCCCCATGTCGGCGCTGAAGGGTGAAATGCTGGCAAAACGTGGCGACGGGCAGGCGCGTGCCATGCCCTGGTATGACGGCCCGACATTGCTGGAAACGCTTGAAACAACCACTGCGCACCGCGTCGTGGCGGCGGGCAATCACCTGTTTCGTTTTCCGGTGCAACGGGTTGCGAAATCGAAGTTTGGGCCTAATCAGACCTTGCGCGGCTACCAAGGCACGGTTGTTGGTGGCAGCGTGAAGCGCGGAGATCGTGTGCAGGTTTTGCCGGGTGAAGGCGAAGCCACCATCGCGGCAATCCATTACGACGGCGGCGAGCACGAGGTGGCGCATGTGGAGCAGGCCGTGACGTTGGTGTTGGATCGGCAGCTCGATATTTCCCGTGGCGATATGCTGGTGGCGGGTGGGGCGGCGGTGGATATCACGCCAACTGCAAAACAAAAACCCTATGTAGGGAGCGCTTTTTCAGCCAATTTGTGCTGGTTGGACCCGTCTAATCTAGAGTTTGGTCGGCGCTATTGGATTAAACACACAACACAGTCAAGCCGGGCCCTGATCGAGAAAATCGATTTTCGGCTGAATGTGGAGACGCTTGCTGATGAGCCGGTGTCGTCAAACACATTGCAGATGAACGAAATTGCGCAAGTCAGGCTGTCGACACAGCGCCCGTTGATTTTTGACGCATTTGAAACCAACCGGACCACCGGCTGTTTTGTGTTGATCGACGACACCACCAATCGTACTGTTGCCGCAGGCATGATCATCGAACCGGGCCCGGGTTAGTCACGCCCGCCGGCAAATTGAAACAGCCAACACCCATCGCAAAAGGCACCGAATCATGATCCCGGCGAAATATACCGCAGTTGTTTTTGCGTTTTTTATGTCCATGCTGATGGCGTTTGTGATGTCGGCTGTGTTGACGCTGCTAAATTTGGGGTTTATCCCGGACTTTTTTAGTCGCTGGATGCGTGCGTTTTTGGTTGCGTGGGTCTTTGCATTTCCAGCGGTCATGGTATTGGCGCCCATCGCCAGAAAAATTGTGATGAAGCTTGTACAACCGCCGAATAAACCAGGGGAAATCAGATGAATAGACCAACGAACATTCGTATCACCCGATTGCGCTGGCAGATCCTGCTGGGCACGATGCTATGTATATCGTTCGTCGCCAGCGGCCATGTCGGACCATGTGCCAAAAAACAGGGGACCGAGCAGCTGCGTTGTGAGCGGCATATGCAAATGGCCGAAAAATGCGGGCCGCTAAAGGGCGATGCGCATTTCGCCTGTGATCGCGAATTCCTGTTGGCCAATCCGCTGGTTTGTCAGCCTTTAAACGGTAAAGCCGCAGCGGCATGCGCGGCCGAAGTTCGGGCATTCAAGACCTGCGAGCCGCGACCGGGGCGCGATTTTATGCAATGTGTGAAGGACGCAACGGGCGAAAGTCCGATGGGTCATTGACGCTTAATACTCAATAAAACCAACATATTACAGATCGTTATTAATGTTATTTCTTAGCAATGACTGACAAGCCGTCCGCGCTCCCTTTGGTGGTGTTGGGGGTTTCGGTGGCAATTGTTTCGACTGCTGCAATCATGATCCGCACAGCGCAACACGAGGCGGTGCCGTCATTGGCGATTGCATTTTGGCGGCTCGCCATTGCCGGCAGTTTATTGGCGTGTTGGGTTGGGTCAAATGCCGGATTGCGCGGCGAGGTGCGGCAACTCACCAGACAAACCTGGCGCCTGACGATCGCGTCGGGTTTTTTTCTGGCCCTGCACTTTGCGTCATGGATTTCGTCACTTGCATTTACCTCGGTCGCCAGCAGCACCGCGTTGGTCACCACCAATCCGATCTGGATTGCCTTGATTTCATGGTTGTTGTTCAAGGAAAGGGTGGGCGGCTGGCTGGCGATTGGCATCGCTGCGGCGATGTTTGGCAGCTTTTGCATTTTTATGTCAGACGCCATGACCGCCGGCGCGAGCCACGCGCAGCCAAACCCGATGCTTGGAAACTTGCTGGCGTTGATCGGCTCGCTCACGGTATGCGGCTACCTGTTAATCGGGCGCCGACTGGCCGGAACCATATCGATTTGGCTATACGTCGGGCTCGTCTTTGTGTTCGCCGCGCTATTTTTAGGTCTGTTTTCGATGATCGCCGGCACCAAACTGGTCGGATTTACCGATCTGGGTTGGCTCTGCCTCGCGGGGCTGGCATTGGGACCCCAGTTATTGGGCCATAGCGGCATCAACTGGTCACTTAAACACCTGACGCCGGCGATGGTTGCGCTTGCCATTCTGGCCGAACCAATCGGCTCGGCACTGCTGGCGTGGTGGTTGTTCGGTGAACAGTTCGCCTTGCTACAACTGGTCGGCTTTGCAATGTTGTTAATGGGTATATTTCTGGCATTAAAGGCGCAACGCTAGCCGCTTGGTGTGCCGGAGCGGTACCGCCCCAACATATAATGCAGTTCAAACTATTTTCGCCACGCGCTGCGTTGCCCGGCAACAGCATTTTGAACAGCGCTTCGCCGACCTCTCATTCATTCATGCAATCCACTTCAATTATTGTCACCGGTTTCTGCGACCTGCCTGAAACCAAGCTTTGTATTGAAAGCGTGCTGGCAGACGGCTTGTCCCAAGCGCGACGCGTGGTGGCGATCATCGATGAGAAATCCGCGCCCGACGTGTCGGCTTTTTTGGGCGATCTGGCGATGCAAGGGCGG
>JANPDI010000183.1:0-7899 GCA_031431435.1 Burkholderiales bacterium | reverse complement strand
TGATAGCGCCGTCGAAGGTGTGGTCGATGCGATCTGGTTTAACCAGGGGCAGGTGTGCTGCGCCGGCTCGCGCCTCTTGGTGCAAGAAGGTGTGGCCGACAAGGTCTACAAAAAGCTGCGCGCCCGTATGGAAAAAATGCGGGTGGGTGACCCGCTCGACAAAGGCATCGACATCGGCGCCATTGTCGACCCGACCCAGCTCAAACAGATTCAAGACAAAGTCGCGCGTGGTGTGGAAGAGGGCGCAACCCTCATGCAGCCATCGTGGGCGGATGCATTGCCCGCAGGCGGCTGCTACTACCCGCCGACCGTGCTCACCAATGTCGGCCCGGCATCATCCGTGGTGCAGCAAGAAATCTTTGGCCCCGTGCTCGCCGCGATGACCTTCCGCACACCAGAAGAAGCCGTGAAGCTCGCCAACAACACGCGCTACGGCTTGGCCGCAACCATCTGGAGTGAAGATATCAACCTGGCACTCGATATCGCCACACAAATCAAAGCCGGCACGGTGTGGATTAACTCGACCAACCTGCTCGACGCCGCCGCAGGCTTTGGCGGCTATCGTGAATCCGGCTTCGGCCGCGAGGGCGGCAAAGAAGGGCTTTACGAATACGTTAAACGCACGCCATCCGCAACCCTGCGCGGCACCGGCGGCGCACAAACCCGCCAATCCGCGGCCAGTTCCAGCCCAAATGCCTCGAAGAAGTCCGCCAATAGGCCACTTTCATCTTCAGCGATAACTCTTAAAGCTGTCTCCCCGGCGAAGGCCGGGGCCCAATTTGATTTTCGGGCCCAAGGTGCATTTGGTACTGGAGTAGGAATCGACCGCACCGCCAAAATGTTCATAGGCGGCAAACAAGCAAGACCCGACGGCGGCCTCTCCATCAATATCTACGACCCAAAGAAAAACCTAATCGGCGAAGTCGGCGCCGGCAACCGCAAAGACATCCGCAATGCCGTCGAAGCCGCACGCGCCGCCGCCAACGGCTGGGCCAAAGCCACCGCGCACAATCGTGCACAAGTCATCTACTTCATGGCTGAAAACTTAGCCGCACGCGCCGCTGAATTCGCCAACCGACTCATGCAACAAACCGGCTGCACCAAAGCCGCAGCCGATGCTGAAGTTGAGGCATCCATCAGCGCACTCTTCACCGCCGCCGCCTGGGCGGACAAATACGACGGCCGCATTCACGGCACACCGTATCGCAACGTCACCCTCGCGATGAATGAACCGATGGGCGTGATAGGCATGCTGATGCCCGATGACCAACCATTACTCGCACTCGCCACGCTCGCCGGCACCGCACTCGCGATGGGCAACGCCATGGTGGTGGTGCCTTCCCTCAAACATCCGCTCTCGGCAACCGACCTCTATCAAGTGCTCGAAACCTCAGACGTGCCACACGGCACCTTTAACATCGTCACAGGTGATCGCGACGAACTCGCGAAGACGTTGAGTGAACACGACGACGTGGATTCAATCTGGTATGCAGGCAGCGCCGAAGGACAAGCCGCAGTGCAAAAGGCGAGCGCTGGCAACATGAAGCGCACTTGGGTGCGTGGTGCTACGGGTGTATTGCCGAGTGTGGATGAAGTGCTGCGTGAAGCGACGCAGGTGAAGAATGTTTGGGTGCCTTATGGGGCTTAACCCATCACCGCTGTCGCTCCGGATTTAGTCCGGGGCCCAAGTTTGCCCGCTATGGCCACAACCTCAAAACCCCGCCTAGTCATCCTCGCAGGCCCAAACGGTGCAGGCAAGACAACGTCCGCCAAGTATCTTCTCCGCGATTCGCTAAAACTTCGCGAGTTCGTAAATGCAGACACTGTCGCCGCAGGGCTTTCTGGGTTTGCACCAGAGACCGTCGCATTCGAAGCGGGCCGAATTGTTTTGAAGCGCATCAACGCACTTATTGAGTTGCGAAGCAGCTTTGCATTCGAGACAACGCTTTCAAGCAAGACACTCGCGCAGATTTTGAAACGGGCAGCAACGGAAGGCTACAAAATTGACTTAATCTACCTCGCATTACCAAGTGCGGAGTTGGCAATTGAGCGGGTTGCGGCGCGTGTGAAACTTGGTGGTCACAACATTCCGCAGGCAACTATCGTGCGTCGGTTCCACCGTAGCCTGCATAATCTCGTGACCCGCTACATACCGCTTGTGCACAACTGGAAAGTGTTCGACAATTACCATATTCCGCCAGAGCTACTCGCCTTTGGCACACGACGCAATACAACAATCCTAGTGGAGCAAAAATGGCAAACGCTCAACAAACTCGCAAAAAAACCATAAGCACGACTTCGGCGGAGGACGCCCGCGTGCTGGAAGCGCTGAAGCAAGCTTCGAAAGAAGCAAAGCGCGTAGCAGACGCGAACAAGCTGCCGTTTATCGCTGGCAGAAAACAATCGTGGTCTGTCCCCAAATAGTCCCTCAACCATGCCCGAGTCATCCACATATCGAAAGGCCCTTGCTGAGCGTTCTTCATACGTTGAGAACGTTCTTGTCCATCGCTTGGTTGCTAGCCTCGCTGGCGAGTCATGGCGCCGCGATCCAAATTCACCACTTCACATCTTCAACGCCGAGGTGGACGATGCCGGCTTTGATCTTGTACTTGCCTGTGCCGATAAGCTCCGGTACATCCAAGTGAAGCAGGTTCATTTGAGCGGTAAGGCGAGCAAGTTCTCTGTCAGACTTGAGTTCACACAGTTGCCCGGTAGCTGCGTTATCGTGGTTGTTCATTCGGAGTCCGAATTGCAAGTTGAGCATTTTCTTTTCTTTGGCGCATCGTCAGGTGAGCCAATGCCGAGCGTCGCAAACGAGAAGGCTTCGGTTTCTCCAATCAAGCGCGGAGCAGACGGAAAGAAAAAGGCCCGGCTTCACTACCGCGATATTCCGAGAAGGAAGTTTAGAGGTCCATTGAACACTGGGGAGTTGCTCGATGCATTGTTTTCATAGGGCGCTAACACGGCAGTCCACACCGACGCAGCGCGATAATGCCGCGCCGCGCCAATTAGCTCTACGTTAGGCTCCAGACCAGCGAACCTCGGAATGTTGGAATCGTCACATGGATCTTGCTAAGATGTCACCCGTCCAACGTCTCGACCACATGGGCTTTCGAAGAGTGGGCCAGTGGCACACTGACTCCGACAAACTCAAATGCGTAATTCAGGAGCACGGTAGCGCGAGCAACATCCTCTACGCCTTTGTCTGCGATGACGCTGTCTTATATATTGGCGAGAGCGTTCAGACTTTAAAAAAACGCTTGTACGGCTACGAGCGTCCAGGTCCGACGCAGTACACAAACATCAAGGGCAACACGTACTTGAAGCAGCTTCTTTCTGAGGGCAAATTTATCCACGTCCATGCGCTTCCTGATAATGGCTTGCTGTTCTACGGGGGGTTTCACGTAAACCTTGCGGCTGGCCTGGAAGATGCACTTATCTCGCAGTTGAAGCCGACATGGAATGGGGCCGGGCTTGCCACCTAGCAAGAGTCAGCATGCCCCTCATCTCAAATCAACGCCTCAAGCTAAAAAGCATACCTCCCCTGCATGCGGACGTTGAAGCTCTTATGAGGTTCGCCCTGACTTTTGATGGTTATGAACACTGCGGCTCGTTCGAGGCGTGCGCTGAGGTCGCCAATTCCCGCAAGCACAGCACCCTGTCGGACCTTCGTACGTGCTTATATTTTGAGCAGCGGCGTTGGCATCACTTTGGGGACACACCAGATGACGCGGCGCTGGCCTACTGGCGGGAGCTCATTGGGAAAATCAGGGCCAAGGTTCAGGCCGGGGAGAAAGCATGAGGCCTTGCTCGGCGGTCAAAATCTCTCCCTTCGGTAGTTCGGTCGCCGAAAAAGCCCGGCGCCTTTTATCTTGGTCGTTAGGTACCTTGTGAATCCCAGCGCTGAAGCCGCTCGAATCCGGGAGTTGTTTTTGGAGTTACAACGCCAGCCGCGTTATCGCTTTCCGGCTAAGCGGCAGCCGCTTGATGCGCCGAACAGTCAAGGCGTATATGTACTTCGGACGGCAAAAGGCCGCGTAGTGCACGTAGGGCGAACCTATCGAGGTAAGGCTGGCTTGCGCCAACGGTTGAAAAATCACCTAGCGGCTCAGTCTTCGTTTACGATCGTTTTCCTTAAGCGCAACGGCAACAGCTTGCGCCGTGGGTATACGTATCAATTTTTGGCAGTGCCGAGTGATCGTCAACGTGCTCTTCTTGAATATCTGGCCACTGCGCGGTATTGTCCGAAACATCTAGGTGTGCATACTTCCAAGGCTGAGCGCGTTGATGTTCGCGCCGCCTAACATTGCAATTTAGTAAAAAGGGGCCAGCGACGATTATTTTGCGCTCGCCGAGAAAAATATGACGCTGCCCCCTTTGATTCCTTGCTCCAAAATACGATGTTCGGCTCGATAACCCCACTTCAACGTTGAGAAATGCCTCTTTCCTGGAACGAAATAAAATCCCGCGCCGTTACCTTCTCCAAGAAGTGGGAAGACGAATCCTCCGAGCGCGCCGAGGCGCAAAGTTTTTGGAATGACTTCTTCGACATCTTCGGCATCAACCGCCGCCGTGTCGCCATTTTCGAGAAACAGGTCAAGCTTTCGCGCGTCGGCGAGAAAGCGAAGAACGGTCGCATCGATGCCTTCTGGAAAGGCGTGCTGCTGATCGAGCACAAGAGCGCTGATCAAGATCTGGACCGCGCCTTCAAACAGGCCACTGATTATTTCGAGGGCATCGCCGAGCGCGATCTGCCGCGCTACATCCTCGTTTCCGACTTCGCGCGTTTTCGCCTGTTCGACCTCGAAGCGCCTGAAGGCCAGGACAACGAAATCCATTTCAAGCTAGGCGATCTGCACAAGCACATCAAGCGCTTCGGTTTCATCGCCGGCTACCAGGCCGTCGAGATCAAGCCACAGGACCCCGTCAACCTCAAGGCCGCCGAGCAGATGGGCAAGTTGCACGACCTGCTCAAGGCATCGGGCTTTGTGGGGCATCCGTTAGAGCTATTGCTTGTCCGGGTGCTGTTTTGTCTGTTTGCCGACGACACAGGGATATTTCTGCCGGCGCAAGCGTTCCGCGCATGGTTGGAAGAGCGCACCCGCGAGGACGGCACCGATCTCGGCTCGCAGCTCGCGCAACTATTTCAGGTGCTGAACACGCCCGAGGATAAGCGTGCCAAGACTCTCGACGAGCAACTGTGCGCCTTTCCCTATGTAAACGGCAAGCTTTTTGAAGAAACCCTGCCGATGGCCTCCTTCGACAGCAAGATGCGCGAGACCTTGCTCGATTGTTGCGCTCTCGACTGGAGCGCCATCTCGCCGGCCATTTTCGGCGCGCTGTTCCAGAGCATCATGGACGGCAAGGCGCGTCGCAACCTCGGCGCGCATTACACCTCGGAAGAAAACATTCTCAAGCTCATCAAGCCGCTGTTCCTCGATGAGTTGTGGGCCGAGTTCGAGAAAGTAAAAAGCAATCGCAACAAGCTGTTCGAGTTTCACAAGAAGCTGCGCGAGCTCACGTTTTTTGATCCGGCCTGCGGCTGCGGCAATTTTCTAGTAATCTCATATCGCGAGCTGCGCCTGCTGGAATTGGCGGTGCTCCGCGTGGTGCATCAGGACGCTGGCTCGCGCTTCCTCGACATCCACCAGGAAATCAAGCTTGATGTCGATCAGTTCTTTGGCATCGAGATTGAAGAATTCCCTGCGCAGATCGCGCAGGTGGCGATGTGGCTGATCGATCACCAGATGAACGTGAAAGTTGGTGAAGAATTCGGCATGTACTTCGCGCGCATCCCGCTCAAGTCGTCGCCACATGTGGTGAATGACAATGCGCTGCGCATCGACTGGGCAACCGTGCTGCCGCCGGAGCGTTGTAGCTATGTGATGGGTAATCCGCCGTTTGTTGGGGCAATGGTCATGTCTGATGCACAACATCGCGACATCGATTATGTCTTTGGGAAGATTAAGGGCGCAGGAGTATTGGATTTCGTTGCGGCTTGGTATTTGCTGGCAGCCCGGTATATAGCGAATACGCGTGTAAGTTGTGGATTTGTATCCACCAGCTCTTTAAGCCAAGGCGAACAGGTTGGAATACTTTGGGCCGAACTTATGCGTTACGGAATATCAATTCATTTTGCCCACCGTACGTTTAAATGGCAGAACGAGGCGCGCGGCGTAGCTGCAGTGCATTGCGTAATTATTGGGTTTGCGGCTTATGAATCGGACCGAAAGACGATTTTCGAGTACGAGACGATTACAGGCGAACCCCATCCAGTTGATGTTGGACGAATTAATGCATATTTAGTCGACGCACCAACCGTGCTTCTTTCAAACAAATCGACGCCGATTTCTGCTGTTCCAGAAATGTCATTTGGCAACATGCCGCGCGATGACGGCCAGCTACTTCTTTCAGACGAAGAAAAGCGCCAGTTGCTTATTTCGGCGCCTTCCGCGAAGAAATTTGTTAAGCACTTTGTAAGCGCGAAGGAATTTTTGAATAACGAGAATCGTTGGTGCCTGTGGTTGGTTGGCGCATCTCCGAGCGAGCTTCGTGGTATTCCGGAGATCATGGAGCGGCTACAGCTAGTCAAAGCGTTTCGTCTGGCAAGCAAAGCCGCAACGACGAGAAAATTTGCTGAGACGCCGTCGCTTTTTTGCCAGATTGCTCAACCCGAGTCGGATTATCTATTGGTTCCGCGTCACTCGTCCGAGAATCGCGCCTTCATTCCGCTCGGTTTCTTTACTAAAGATGACATCGTGGCCGACTCATGTTTGTTCGTTGGCAATGCGGGGCTGCTCCATTTTGGCGTCATGAGTTCAACTATGCACATGGCGTGGGTTCGGTACACATGCGGCAGACTAGAAAGCCGCTACCGCTATTCAAAAGATATCGTATACAACAACTTCCCCTGGCCCGATTCTCCATCTGACGTACAAAAACAAAAAATCGAAGCCGCCGCCCAAGCCGTGCTCGATGCCCGTGCCGAATTCCCCGATTCTTCCCTGGCCGATTTATACGATCCGCTGACTATGCCGCCGGTGCTGGTGAGGGCGCACCAGAAACTTGATGCCGTGGTTGATGCCGCGTATGGCAAGCGCACCTTCAAGAGCGACGCCGAGCGCGTGGCTTATCTGTTTGAGCTTTATCAGCAATACACCAGCCTGCTGCCGAGCGAGTCGGCCAAGCCGAAGCGGCGCACTACGCAAAAGGAAAAAACCTAGCAGTGGCGAGGTGTTTGGAGCAAAAGTGCTCCAAACACCCCGCCAAATGGCGTTCTGCATATTTCAAAAAGACAAAAAGAGCTACAGACTGAGCTGCCCAATCATCGGTAGTCGCGTCTTGCCCCGCGAACCGTTAACCATACCGAACGAACAATGACCATGATCCGCCATGCCTGCCTTATCGTCTGGCTCGTTGCTTTTGCCAACGCCGCTACCTATGCGGCGCAGCAGATTAAAGGGGCCAGGCTCGTATTTTTCTGCCCAATCACCTGCAATCGCGTTTTGCCGCCCGACCGTTAACCATACCGAAAGAATGATGACCATGATCCGCTATGCCTGCCTTATCGTCTGGCTATGTGCTTTTGCCAACGCCTCTACCTATGCGGCGGACGCGCCAGACCCGGCACCGTCGATGGCCAAGGCCGCAAATGCGTTTCTCGCCGCCCTCGACACCGCCAAGCGTGAAAAAGCGAATTTCCCTTTTCATTCTGACGAACGTCTCAATTGGCATTTTGTGCCGAAGGCGCGGCAGGGGGTGCCGATCAAACAAATGTCCCCCGAACAGCGGCAAGCCGCGCTGGCGTTGTTGAAATCTTCGCTCTCGGTCAGCGGTTTCAAGAAAGTGGAGACGATTAGAAATCTCGAAGAGGTGCTGCACGCTATCTCAGGCAGTCCG
>JANPDI010000182.1:0-4142 GCA_031431435.1 Burkholderiales bacterium | reverse complement strand
GAAGTCGGCGAATTACTGCGTCCGTTGCCCAAACAAATCGAGTTCTCACGCCTCAACCTCACCTACATCATCACCAGCAAACGCTATTTGAAGCAGTTGGTCGATCAACAACATGTCGATGGTTGGGATGACCCGCGTATGCCGACCATCGTTGGCGCGCGTCGACGCGGATTTTCGGCAGCAGGTTTTCAGTTGTTTGCCGAACGCATTGGTGTCTCCAAGTCGGATTCGTGGATCGACATGAGTGTGTTTGAGGATTGCCAGCGGGAGGTGATGAATGCGTCAAGCCTGCGCCGTGTCGCGGTACTCAATCCGTTAAAGCTCACCATCACCAATTACAACGCCGACCAAACAGAAATCTGCCTCGCGCCGAATCACCCGCAACAGCCCGATCTCGGTAAACGCGAAATGCCGTTCTCACGCGAGCTTTGGATTGAACGCGAAGATTTTGAAGAAACACCGCCTAAAGGCTTCTTCCGCCTGTTCCCCGGCAACATGGTGCGGCTGCGGTATGGATTTGTCATCAAATGCACCGGCTGTGAAAAAGACGCGGCGGGCAATGTCGTTAATGTGCTTGCCGAGTATTTGCCGGAAACAAAATCGGGTTCGCCGGGTGCGGACAGCGTCAAGGTCAAGGGCAACATCCACTGGCTGTCGGCGGCGCACGCCCACGCGGCCGAGGTGCGTTTGTTTGATCGACTGTTCAAGGCGCCCCACCCCGGCCGCAGCAGCGAAAATTTTCTTGACGACCTCAACCCGGCGTCAAAAAACATCATCACCGCGTATTTGGAACCGTCTCTCAAATATGCCAAGGCCGACGATCGTTTTCAATTTGAGCGTCACGGCTATTTTGTCGCCGACCGGGTTGATTCAACCCCGTCAACACCGGTCTGGAATCGTGCGGTGACACTCAAAGATTCTTGGACCGCCCAGAAATAGCAAAATTATTCATTTGCCAACGAGAAAAACATGATGACCAACCACCGCCAGACACGCCATTTCACCGCCGCCGCTGTTGCAACACTTGCCAAATTTGCCGTTGTCGCCGCCGTGGCAGGGTTCAGCGCCAGCGTGGTTGCACAGCCCGCCACGAATGCAACCGCTGCCGGCGCGTATCCGAACAAGCCGATCAAAATCATTGTCGGCTTTCCACCCGGTGGCCCACTCGATACCCACGCGCGGGTATTGATCGATCAATTGCAAAAGCATTTGGGCCAGCCGGTGATTGTGGATTACAAACCCGGCGCGGGCGGCACCATCGGCGCAAATGAAGTGATCAAGTCGCCTGCCGACGGATACACACTGCTGATGGCCAACACCGGCACCATGGTCATCAACCCGTTTGTGTACACCAAGAACATCTACGACACGCTGCGCGACTTCACACCGGTGGCACGTACCGCGCAGCAGCCGTTGGCACTCATCGTCAATAGCGCATTCCCGGCCAAAACCTTTGCCGAATTCATCAGCTACGCGAAGGCGAATCCGGGCAAGATCAACTATGGTTCGGCCGGCAACGGCGGTATTTCACACCTTGTACCGGAAATGCTCGAAGACGCCACCGGTATCTCGATGGTGCATGTCCCTTACAAAGGCACCGCCCCCGCGTTCACCGATTTGCTCGGCGGGCAGGTGCAATTCATGGCGGAATCGATTCCGCAGGCAACGCAGTATGTGAAGGCAGGCAAAGTCCGCGCCCTCGCGATGACCGGTACGACACGTAACGCCGCCATCGCCGATACGCCAACCATGGCGGAAGTCGGGGTGAAGAACTTTGAAGTGGTCGGCTTTTACGGCGTATTGGCGCCGGCAAAACTGCCTGCCGATGTACTCGCAAAACTAAATGATGCCTTCAAAAAGACCTTGGCCTCAGATGACGTGCGTACCAAGATGATCTCGCAAGGCGCGGATCCAGCCTACCTTGATTCCACCGCCTTTGCGGCGTACTTAAAGGCCGAAGGCATACGCTGGCAGGCGGCGGTGAAAAAAGCCAACGTCAAGCTTGACTAGGTATCGACGAGCGCCCTGACGCCATCAAGGATCACGATGTATTCTCCGGCACATTTTGCTGAAGACCGTATTGGTGTCATGCATGAGCTGATCACCGCCCACCGGCTCGCGACCATTGTTCACAACGGGCCGGACGGTCTGACCGCCAACCATATTCCAATGCTGATTGATCCCACCCGCGGCGCATCCGGCACGCTGGTCGGTCACATCGCACGCGCCAATCCACTCTGGCAGGAAGCCACTCAACAATCGGTGCTGGTGATCTTTCAAGGACCGCAAACCTATGTTTCGCCGTCGTGGTACCCGAGCAAACAATTGCACGGCAAAGTGGTACCGACGTGGAATTATGCGGTGGTGCATGCAAAAGGCACGCTGCGCGCCATCAACGATCCGACTTGGCTGTTGGCGCACGTTGCGACCATGACCGACGCCAATGAAAATAGTCGGCCCAATCCGTGGAAGGTCGCCGACGCACCGCCCGATTACACCGAGACCCTGGTGAAAGCGATTGTCGGCATCGAGATCGAAATTACCCGGCTCACCGGCAAGTGGAAAGTCAGCCAGAACCGCCCTGCGGATGATCGTGCGGGTGTGGTTGATGGATTGACTGCCGATGGCAAACACGCGATGGCCGCCCTGATCACCGGCCCGGACCGATAACGTCGGCTTTGTCTCATCGCCCCCGGGCGATTGCGATCCCCTGATTGCGTGATGGCCGGACGCCTCTTTCGGCGCATTTATTTTGCCGTGCCGCGCAAAATCGTCCGATAATAAATCACAAAAAAATAATCCAAGCGCATCCCGTTGACGTCGTTATTCAAGGAGTCTCACATGCCTGCGAACCAACCGCCACGCTTCAAACCATTGTTTATCCAGACACTCGCTGCCTGCGGTGTCATCTCCATCCCATTTGCCGCGGTTGCGCAATCCAAAGCGCCGGTGCAAGTGGTCAAGCCGCCGATTGCACTCGCCTACATTGATGTCGCGACCAACGGCAGCGATATGCCGGGCGGCAATATGATGGCCGGTGCGGCACAGGGTGGCCAGTCGGGTGGTCTGTTCGGTGCACTCGGTGGATTGGCGCGCGGCGCGGTCGGCGGCGTGAGTGATCGCGGCAACACCTTTGGCAATACCCGGTCGATGGGCTTTGGCAGCGGCAAATATGTCGATGTCTCGGTCTTTACCAACAAGAACCGTTCACTCACCGACGCGACCCAAGCCATCCCGATGGCAATGAATCTCGGCGAGTCGTTAAAGCTTGTTGCACCAGTGCCGGACAAACCAGTGCCAAGCGTGGTTGACGAAAATACGGTCGAGCCAACATACGAAAAACCAAAGGGCAAGATTTCGATGTATTGGGGCTGCGGTGAAACCATCCGCCCCGGTCAGCCACGCACGCTGGATGTGGCCAAGGCGTCGATCGAGGACTACGGCAAATTTTTTGTCATGCGTGGCAACACCACCAAGGGTGCGCGTTCACAACCGGGACATCCGGCCTGGCCGAACAAGCAGGATGACCGCAAGGTACCAGACAACGCGTCGCTGGTCGGACAACACACCTTCACCGGCAACGGCGTTCCAGACACATTCAAGGGCAGTCTCGGCGCGCCACAAGACCTCATGCCGGCGATTGAACTCAATCAAGTCAAAAAGGACGGCGGCGTCAATCTGGATTGGAAAACCATTCCACACGCACGCGGCTACTTTATTGCCGTCATGGGTGGCAAATCCGATGGTGGTGACAGCGGCGAAATGATTGTCTGGACGTCAAGCGAATTGCCGGACATGGGTTTCGGGTTGGTCGATTACCAGTCAAATGCCAACATCGATAAATGGATCAAGGAAAAAGTCATTCTGCCGGCGACCGCCACCAGTTGTGCCGTACCAAAAGGCATTTTTGGTGAGCAGGCGGCGGGCATGTTGCGCATGATCGCTTATGGTTCTGAAGCGTTTTTTGCGTTTCCGCCACGCCCGACCGATCCAAAAATTGCGTGGGAACCGGATTGGCAAACCAAGGTGCGGGTGAAGTCGACGATGTTCTCGATGTTGGGTGGGTTTGGTGAAGGCGGCCGCCGCAGCGACGAAGCCAAAGACCAGCCGAAAGAAGAAAAGAAAATCACGCCCAAGGATTT
>JANPDI010000181.1:0-2205 GCA_031431435.1 Burkholderiales bacterium | reverse complement strand
AAAGCGCCGCGGCAAGCGCTTTTGATTTGTTTTCGTCCATAAAGGGTTCTTTCATGTTCATGGCTAGTCTCCAGTCAATTATTGGTTTTCAATAAGGGTTGTATGAAAATACAGTCTGTATTTCCGTACAGTACCGGACTGACCAGCCAAATGCAAGGGGTTTTAAAAAAAAGCCGGAAAAACCGGCCTTTCGGGGGTTACGTGTCACCGACGCGGGGTCTAGCCGAGATTATGCAGGAGCCTTGTTATCGCGTGCGAAACGGATTGTTTTCGAACGGCTTCGCGATCGCCTGCAAAGTGGCAAACCTCTGAAATAATTGATTTTTTTGGAAATTTCCAGGCAAACCAAACGGTGCCGACCGGTTTGTCCGGCTGGCCCCCGTCGGGCCCGGCAATGCCGGTCACGGCCACCGCCACCTGCGCGCGCGAACGGGCAATGGCACCCTCCACCATTTGTTTGGCGATCTCTTCCGATACCGCGCCGAAGTCCAGCAGGTCTTCCCGACGCACACCTAATAAATCGGCTTTGGATTCGTACGAATAGGTCACAAAACCGCGGTCAAACCACGCCGAAGAGCCGGGAATACGCGTCACCGCTTCGGCGATGCCGCCGCCGGTGCACGATTCGGCCGTTGCCAGCATTAATTGATGTTTGTGCAGCGCCAAACCGAGGCGCGAGGCGAGGTCTTCAATAGGGTCCATTGGGTTCACAGTGCAATCGTTGCATCCATTCACGGGCGCGTTGGGGTTGATTGGAGGCCTGCCAGTATGCCGCATGAACGCGTCCGGGCCAGGCCGTGATGTTTATGTGACGCGTTCGACGACGCCATCCATCGGCGTGCGGCGTGATTGATCAAATTCGGTTGTGATGCCGACGGCCGCTTGAATCGCCGCCGCCGCGTCCGCCGCATCGGCATCCGACTTTGCACACACTTCCGCGAGCAGATCACCCTGGCCGACGACCGCACCCAGCGCGACAAACCGGCGCAGACCCACCGCGTGGTCAATTTGATCGGTCGAGCGCAAACGTCCGCCACCCATTGCCACCACCGCCATGCCGATGGCACGCGTGGCGATGGCGGTGACGGTGCCGGCGCGGGAGGCGTACACCGGCTTGATCACGGCGGCCTTCGGCAAATAATGTTCGGCGCGTTCGACAAAATCACGCGGCCCGCCAAGTGCCGCCACCATCGCCGAAAATATCTCCGCGGCACGTCCGGATGCCAGACTGTGCAGCAACGCCGCCTCCGCCAACGCGTTGGTGGCAAACACACCAGCAGACACCAACAATTCGGCCGACAACGCCATCGTTGTCTGGTGCAGCCGCGCAAAATCAGCACGTACATAACCACCGGTGAGGTAATCGACCGCGCATTGCACTTCAATGGCGTTACCGGCACACGGCGCCAACAGAGAATTCATGTCGGTGAGCAAGGCGGTGGTTCGCATGCCCGCGCCGTTGCCCACGTCAACGATGCTTCTGGCGAGTTCGCGTGATTTGTCGAGACTCGGCATAAACGCGCCGGAACCAACTTTGACGTCCATCACCAGGGTGTCGAGACCCGCCGATAATTTTTTTGACAGGATGGAGGCGGTGATCAACGCAATCGACTCCACCGTGGCCGTCACATCGCGCGTGGCATAAATACGTTTGTCAGCCGGCGCCAGTTCATCGGTCTGGCCGATGATGGCCACGCCAACGTCCGCCACCACGCGTTGAAATTTTTCAATCGAAACGTTGGTTTGATAGCCCGGAATGCTGTCGAGCTTATCGAGTGTGCCACCGGTGTGACCCAGCCCGCGGCCGGAAATCATCGGTACATAACCACCACACGCGGCCACCATCGGCCCGAGCATGAGTGACACCACGTCACCCACGCCACCGGTGGAATGTTTGTCCACCACCCGCCCGTACAGGTTGAACGATTGCCAATCGAGCACCCGCCCGGAATCACGCATCGCCATGGTCAGGGCGACGGCCTCTGCGAGCGACATGCCGTTTAAATACGTCGCCATGGTGAAGGCGGCAATCTGTGCCTCGCTGACCGTATCAGCGGCAACGCCGTGCACAAAGCTGGCGATCTCCGCCGCACTCAGCGCGAGGCCGTCACGTTTCTTGCGGATGATCTCCTGCGCCAGCATGATCAATCAATACTTCGCCGACAGGAAAATACCGGCGATGGTCGCACTCATTAAATTCGATAA
>JANPDI010000180.1:0-24118 GCA_031431435.1 Burkholderiales bacterium | reverse complement strand
AAAAATATGTTTGATTGAATTGACCGGCGTTCACCAACTCTCGCCGACGCCGAAAATAGGCCCGCGGCCATGTCAGTCACCGGCGGCGGGAGGGCATTCAAACGCACGGGTTTAATTCTCTATGTTCATCAATACGAAGAGACTGTTGGTTTTTACCGGGATGTCCTGACACTGCCCATTCTCTTTTTCACAGATACCCTTACCTGCTTCGACCTTGGCGTGAGTTATCTTATGGTCAAGCGTGATGATGCCGCTTTGCCGCAAGTGTTGCCCGGCGACGACCGCATTTGTTTGCGGTTAAATGTGCCAGATGTTGAAGCGTGCGCAAATGTTCTGCGAGGCAAGGGCATATTGGTTGACGTTCAATCACACGCGTGGGGAACGGTGGCGAAATTTCGTGACCCTGCCGGCAATCTGTGTGCGTTCAAGGATGACGCCAAATTCGAGCAGCAGGTTCGTGACCACCAAGAGCCGATTTAGTCTTGCCCATTAAAAAAGCCCGCCGAGGCGGGCTTTTTTACAGGACGTTTTTGCTAGAACGCCAAACAGACCGTGTAGGAGGTCGCGTCGTCAACAGGAGTTACTGCAGCTACCGGCCCCGCTGGGGGAAGCCCAGCCACCAGAGCAGCAACGCGAAAAGACCCTGTGGTCGAAACTCCATCATCTAATTGGGTATCCAGCTGCTTAGCAATCTTACCGAGGACGCCTGTCGAACAGATGTTGTAAGACCCAGTCATACCTGTGATGTACATGGTGCTAGAAATGCCAACACGTCCACCGTCCGCATTGATCTGAACATAAGGATCACCCACCGTGCAATTCACAATGGTGTTCCCTGCCAAGAAACCCGCTAGACGCATATGTTGCCATGCGTTGCAAGCCTCGGTGGCCGCAGCGCCATCCCATGCGCCGCCAATCTGACCGTTTCCATCTCCAGCGGTAGTTGCCCCCGAAATTTTCGTAGTAGCACCCGCCAAGTCACCCGGAATCCCCTTGAAACGATCCTGAAAACCATACAGCGCGGTTTGAACGGTGCGGAAATCTTGCGCGTAGCTCTTTGCTTTTGCACTGTTGATCAATTCCTGACCTTTCAGCACGCCGCCGAGCAGCAGGCCGACAATCACCAATACAATGGCAATTTCAACGAGGGTAAAACCGGATTGTTGACGTTTCATGACGTTTCCTTTTTATGTAATCTGATGGTGCGCTGTTGGTTCGACTGGCAATCCCGCGGACTAAAACAAAACTTTAGCGACAATACCAAAGACCATTCCAACCACCAATGCCGCAATGGCGACGTTATAGGAAATGTTGGGTGTCATGCTGTGCATTGTGTTCATGGTAGCCTCCGAAGGCGTTGTTAGGGTACATAGACCATAGAGCAGCTTTCATGCCAACTTGCTAACTACCTGATTGCAATAATAATTTCGTAATATTTCCCCGCCTAAACATCGGCGCGTGTCGGCTTACGCGACGCATGTGTCCGGAATTTCAACAGGTCTGTCTTGCAATATGGACGCCGTTTAGTCGGGCGGGCGTCAAGCGCCGCTATGGGTCCGCCACGATGCCTGAATCGAGGTCGCGTTGCTATGCCACAATCGCGGTAATCCAACTCCTATCATTGCGCGCCTCAATTGAATTCAACCCTCACGCCGCTGAATAATCCCAATCCGTCTTCCTGGCTGATCCGACAGCGCCGCTGGCTCATCACTGCCATGCTGGTGTCGTTGCACTTCGCGCTGCTTTCGCAGGCGGACAGCCTGTTTTCGCGTGTATGGCTGATGGTACATTTCGGACTCTTTTTAATCTGGCAGCCGTTTGTATCCGCCGAGCGTGAATTAAATGTGATTGCGGTGGCGCTGTTACTTGGCATTACTGCGGTGATTCTTTATTCGTTGGCGGGCTGGATGTTGGTTGCATGGATTGCGATTTTGATCGCCATCATGGGTGGCAAGGTGTTCACATCGCAGGCTGCCAAGCGCAGCCGCTTTTATTTGGTCGCCGTGCTTTATTTGTTTGCGATTTTGCTGGCGTGGACGGTGCCCGTTTCGCTGCTGCAACTCAGCCAAAGCCTGCCGGATGGGATGCGAAACCTTGCCGCGTGGGTGGTGCCGTTAATTCTGACCGCGATGGTTTTTCTGCCATTCCGTGCAGAAGATGAACACACGGCACAGGTGTTTGATTTTTTCTATTCCATTTTCGTTTTTCAGCTGGTGGTTGTACTGGTCTTGGGCAGTCTTGCGGCGATGCGGGTGACGGGCAATCAGTATTTCCCGGCGGTGTTGCTAACTGTTTTGTCGTTTGCAGGCGCGTTGTTGTTTCTCGCGATCCTTTGGGGGCCAAGGGCCGGTTTTGGTGGATTACGAACCTATTTTTCGCGATATTTGATGACCGTCGGTATGCCTTTCGAGTTGTGGATGCGCCGTATCGCCGAGCTTTCCGATACAGAAATATCCCCGTCGCGATTTCTGGAGTCCGCCATGGCCGAAGTGGCGACATTGCCGTGGATTCTTGGTGCGAAGTGGCAGTCGCCCGAGGCCGCAGATGACGCAACCGGCCCAAATTGTTTTGGTCATGAGTCTGGACACTCGGCAATGTTTCGCTATCACGACCTTACTGTCACGTTCTACACTGAAATCGCGTTGTCACCCGCGCTCTTCTTGCACGTCAGGTTGCTCGCCCAGGTAATCGGTGAATTTTATGAGGGCAAACGCCGAGAACAGGCAATGAAACAAAATGCCTACATGCAGGCCGTCCATGAAACCGGCGCCCGGCTGACGCATGACATCAAAAACCTATTGCAATCGATGTATGCAATTACATCGGCAAGTGCCGTCTCGCGCGAACGGCGGCAGTCGCGGCCGGCAGATCTGCCCGAGCGACGCGAAGCCTCGGAGTTTGAGCGCATGTTGGAACGTCAACTGCCACAGCTTACCCAACGGTTGCAGGTGACGCTGGACAAGCTGCGCAATCCGGCCATTGCCGCCACCAGTGTAATTGTGCCGGCATCCCAATGGTGGAACGACATAAAGATTCGCCATCAAACCGGCAATATCACCTTTATAGGCGACATAAAAATGCTTGGCAACGTGTTGGCCAATGTATTTGATACCGTACTGGAAAATTGTCTCGAAAATGCACTCAAAAAACGGTCGCGTGAACCCGACATTCGTATTTTGGTTGAGCTATTGCCGGGCGATTCGCCGACACTGGTGGTGGCTGATACCGGCAGCGCCATTGCCGCGACCACGGTGCAAAACCTATTTAATGGACCAGTCGGCAATTCACGCGGCGGCGGGTTGGGAATCGGCATTTTCCAAGCCTCTCGACAGGCCGCCGATGCCGGTTATGCATTCACATTGGACAGCAATGTCGCGGGCAACGTGCGCTTCAAGCTTGCCAAAATAGCGGATTGATATTCCGCCGTTGTCACGAAAAAACGGGCATGAAAATGCCCGTTTTTGCCCCCGCCATCAAACAAGCTAGTATCTTGATACGCGGGTCGCGCCCTGTCCTGACAAAATACGAACCCGGTCACCAACGCGGAATTCCTCGTCCTTTTCCTGGGTGATGGCGATGAGTTTGCCGCCTTCAAGTTTCACGGTAACCTCGACACCCCGTTTGTCATTGTTGGACTTTTCAATGCCGCTTCCGACCAATCCGCCAACCACCGCGCCGGCAATGGCCCCCGCCACGCTGGCTTTGTCGCCACGACCAAGTGTTGACCCTGCAATACCACCCAAGGCGGCGCCGGCCAATGTGCCGGTTCCGGAATCACGCGCATCGATCACAACATCCCGCACACTTTCAACCACGCCCAGACGAACATTCATTTCGCCCCGCGTTTGACTGCGGGTGTAATTGCCGCCGCCCAAACCGGGCGAAGCGCAGCCCGCCAAAAATGCGGTTGTGACCAACACGCCGGCAATGATTGTCTTTTTCATTTGCATATTTTTCCTTTCGATAGCGCTGCGGCTGGCTTTCCGTGTCCGGGAAAAGGTCGTCAACCCGGTGCCAACCAGCAGGCATTAAAATTTAATCTAATCCCAAAGTGACTCGTTAAACGCCATCTGATAACGCGCGGCGATTTCATCACGCGTCGGCTGATGGCCCTGCGGACCACGGTACTCAATTTTGATCGAGCCCATGGTGTTGGCGAGCCTGCCGGTTTTTTCCCAAGACCACCCACGTTCAATCCCGTACAACAAACCGGAGCGGTAAGCATCGCCGCATCCGGTTGGGTCGACCCGCCTGTTTTCACTAACGCTTGGTATCGAAATCTGTTGACCGTCTGCATAGATCACCGACCCTTCCGCCCCTTTTGTGACAAAAAGAGCCTTGACCCGGCTGGCGAGTTTGTCGAGCGACTCCCCGGTCTGGTCTTCAAGCACCCGCGCCTCATAATCATTGACCGCAACGTAATCCGCCAGTTCAATAAAATGCTTGAGTTCATCACCGTTAAACACCGGCATCGCTTGGCCGGGATCAAAAATAAACGGAATTTTCAAGTCGGCAAACTGGGTTGCATGTTGCAACATGCCGTCGCGCGAGTCGGGCGCGAGAATGCCGAGGCCAACATTGCGGGCATCACCAACCTTGTTGATGTATGAAGACGACATCGCGCCGGGGTGAAACGCGGTGATCTGGTTGGCATCGAGGTCGGTGGTGATGAAGGCCTGCGGCACAAAGGTGCCTGGCACCTCTTTGATATGGGTGCGCGGAATACCGAGTGAGTCGAGTCGCTCGCGGTACGGCGCAAAATCGTCACCCACAGTGGCCATGATCAGCGGCTCGCCCCCCAAAAGATGCAGGTTATAGGCAATGTTTCCGGCGGTTCCGCCAAACTCGCGACGCATATCAGGCACAAGAAAGGAAACATTCAGGATATGAATCTGGTCCGGGAGAATGTGGGTGCCAAAGCGCCCGTGAAAAACCATAATTGTGTCGTACGCGACTGAGCCGCAAATCAAAGCTGGCATGGGGGTTCCGTTAAGTTGTCTGGGCAAACACCCATTATAGCGAGTGCGTAAAAGCCGCCGTCGCCCTGAAAACAAGGCCCGGTAAAGGTGTGTCTGTCGCAATCCGGGGACGCTTCGGGGCACTATTTTTTGCCCGGCCGGGGCAATGATGTTGACTTCGCTGTTGTGGAATGCGAAATTTATGTCGTTAGTTTGTTTCATGTGCTGGCGCACTCTTCGAGTCGCAATTTCCAGTTTTGTCGCCGCGTCCAAGACGGCGATCGCAATTGGAAACACGCGACGGCATGACGAAGCGAATTCTGAAACAGGGCAAACTCATTGAAAGATGAGGACGCAAAGTCTCCGGTCTAAAGGATGCAATAAAAGCCCGACGATAGCGGGATTGCCAGACAGTCAGGCGATGGAATTTTGCAGGACAGACGGCATTGATTGCCGCCGGCGCAAGATGAACAGAGCAGGCGGCCCGACGCGGGCGAATTGACGGCAGCGACCAACCATTTTGAGTTTACGTCCGGCAATGGTGCGGCTGACCCCGGTTCAGCCGCCCGGCGTGAACTCAGGCGCGGAACATGGGTGGAATGTCTGCACGAGGGCGGAAAAAAGATTCGCGCCAAACTTTCCTCGGTGAGTCCGCTCAAGGGCGTGTATCTGTTTACCAATCCGGGCGCGACCGAGGCACTTTCGATTGCGCCTGACGCACTGCACCGTCAGCTCGGCAAAGGCACAGCGCGGGTACTCGAGGAGTCATCGATGATCGACCGCGCCGTCGGTCGAATGGTCAATTCGTTGTCAGGTACTTCCGCATGAAGAGAAAACAGGCACAACACTTGTCGACATCGATTTCGATTGTGATGCATTGGACGGTCGCACGGCATCGTCGCGTTTTGGCCCGGTATCTCATGCTGGTCGCCACGTCGGTTTCCATTGCCGCCATTACGTCGGTGACGGCGCAAACTATTGCCGCAAACGCCGCCGATCGCACATTGAAATTGACGGATGCAACGCGGCAATCAGAGGCGACTGAAAAGTGAGTTCACAAGCTACCATGATAATGGTGCACAAATTTGTTTGCGCGGATGCGTAAACCAGGGTCGGGTATTGGCGGCAACTAGGGATAAAAAGCGCGCAGGCCATAACCAGAGGCGGGTGACTTGCCGGCGAGTTCCAGATTGAGGTTTACATAAAGCTCGGCATTGGCGGCAATGCTTTCGTCGTGCGCCGGCAGCCGCCCCAGATACTCGCCTGGGCTCAATACCCGGCTAGACAACACGGTATTGTTGGCGTCCATCAGCTTGACTTCCAAGAATGGAAAATCATGCGGCATATTTCCACGATTGGCAATCGCGGCGGTGAGCAAAATCCCGCCCGGTTTTCCCGGCGGCTCGATCAAATCGGATGATTCAATTTTGATGGCGTTAGCGTCGCGGCCGAATGCAACTGTGCAGCCCGCAATCTTGCATGCGGCCACAAAGTGTGGCCGCAGCGGCGGATATTGCTGCACAATTTCGCTGCGGAAAAAATACAGAGTTTGTATCGCCAACACTGCGCCGGCCAGCACGCCAAGCCAGCGCCAGTGTCGGCTGCCGTGTTCACTGCGAATGACAGGCATTGGACCGGCAATGAGCGGATTGTCCGATTCAGGCACATCGACTGAACCAGCCGCATCATCCGAAAATCCGGCCACGATATTGCTGCCATCGGTCGCCCCGACAACATTGGGCAGCTGGTCAGACAGTGTTTTATCAGGCGCATCCTGCCGGTGATGTTCTGCCGCATCGCTGCCGTCAAAATTATCACGCAATTTATCGGCTTGCGAATCTGGCGGCGTGTCCGCCGACGGGATTTCAAATTGTGTTTCTGCGACCAACAGCGGGGCACTCATTCCGCCCGAAATATTCGATTCAGGTGCCACCGGTTGGTCGTTTTCCGCGCCCGCGGTTTCAGCAGGCGGCTCTGTGCGCCGCGAATCGACAACTGAAAAATCAATCGTCTTGCTGGTGCCGCCGTCTTCAATCCGCTTCAGCGACTCAAAGGCGTTAAATACATTCCGACAACGGCCGCACATCACGCGTCCCTGGCGGACGTTTAATTGTTCGGCGGCGACCTTGAATTGCGCGGCACAGTTCGGACAAGTGGAAAGAAGCATGCCTGAATTCTAGCCTGCAAACTCCACGGGGGCGCACACACGAATTCCGGCAATCGCGCTCCAGCCCTCGGCGGTTTGCCAGACCGACAAATCGAAGTAGGGTCGGTAAATTTGAATCATGTCGTCTGCCTGTTCGTCGAGTATGCCAGCCAGCACCAATTTTCCGCCGATGTTGGTATGGCTGGCGAGAAGCGGCGCCAATATCTTCAGCGGATTTGCCAGTATGTTGGCCACGGTGATATCGGCGGCGTAATCGAGGGTTCTGTCGGTCGTTTGCAGGGCGATTTCAACGCCATTCTGGATGGCGTTGTATCGCGCCGTTTCGATCGCGATCGCATCGATATCAACACCAAAGGCTTCTCGTGCGCCCAGCTTCATGGCGGTAATGGCCAATATGCCGGATCCGGTACCGTAATCCAAAACGCTGTTTCCGGGCAGCACATTTTGCTCGAGCCATTGCAGGCAAAGACGGGTGGTCGGATGGCTGCCGGTGCCGAATGCCGCGCCGGGGTCCAACACAATATTGATGGCATTTTCGGCGCTATTGCTGGTCGGATGCCAAGTCGGCACAATGGTGATCCGTGCCGAAATCGGAATAGGCTGGAACTGGGCCTGATTCTGTTTTACCCAGTCGATGTCATCAACATTCTTATGGGTGAAATTCAACGTCGAAATGTCCAATTTGCCCGCAGCCCGCCAGACAGCTTCAATTCCCGCACCCGCGTCATGTTGGAAAAGTGCCGTCAACTCGCAGCGATCCCAGAGCCCGCCTGTGGCGCCGGGCTCACCAAAAATCGGCCGTTCAGCAACGGTGCCCTGATCCGCATCTTCGACCGATACCGACAAGGCGCCTTCTTCAATTAATAGATCACCGAATGGATCGGCGGTCTCGCGATCGAGCAGGATGGTGATTGACAATAACGGCATGGCGGGTGTGCGGGGGGAAGACGGCGCGGCAAGGGCGGTCTGCGCAGATTAATCGGCGTCGCCGGAAATCTTCTTCAGGCGTGCCATTCGCTCCTCCAGGAAATGGATGGAAGTGCCGCCCCGGATAAACGCCGCATCACTCAGCAATTCCTGATGCAGCGGCAGATTGGTGTGAATGCCTTCAACAACCATTTCCGACAGGGCCGTGCGCATGCGCGCAAAAGCCTGCTGCCGTGTGTCGCCGTGTGCAATCACTTTGGCAATGAGCGAGTCATAATGCGGCGGTACAAAATAATCCGCATAAACATGTGAGTCAACCCGGATGCCGGGACCACCGGGTACGTGAAAGCGGGTTATACGGCCCGGTGACGGGACAAAGCTGACTGGATTCTCGGCGTTGATGCGGCACTCGATGGCGTGACCACGCAACTGAATTTCTTTTTGCCGGTAGCGCAGTTTGTGGCCGGCGGCAATGCGAATCTGCTCTTGCACGATATCGACCCCGGTGATCATCTCCGATACGGGATGCTCAACCTGCACGCGCGTATTCATTTCGATGAAATAAAACTCATCCTTTTCAAACAAAAACTCAAAGGTGCCGGCACCTCGATAGCCCATCTTTACACAGGCGTCCGCACAGCGCTCGCCGATCTTGTCGCGCAATCGCGCCTTTAACTCCGGCGCCGGCGCCTCTTCAATGATCTTTTGATGCCGCCGTTGCATTGAGCAATCCCGCTCCCAAAGGAATATTGCGCTCTTGTGTTCGTCGGCAAGAATCTGGATCTCAATGTGGCGCGGATTTTCCAGAAATTTTTCAAGGTAAACGGTCGGGTTGCCAAACGCCGATTGCGCCTCTGATTTTGTCATCTGTACCGCGTTGACCAGCGCCGCCTCGGTATGCACAACCCGCATGCCACGTCCACCACCACCACCGGCCGCCTTGATGATGACCGGGTAACCGACTTCGGCGGCAATCGCGCGAATCTCTTTTGGGTCGTCGGGCAACGCGCCCTCGGATCCGGGCACACAAGGCACGCCAAATTTTCTCATGGCGGCCTTGGCGGCAACCTTGTCGCCCATCATGCGAATGTTTTCCGGTTTGGGACCGATGAACACGAACCCGGAGTTCTCCACGCGCTCGGCGAAGTCGGCGTTTTCCGACAAGAAGCCATAACCCGGATGAATGGCTTGTGCATCGGTTACCTCCGCCGCGCTGATGATTGCGGGGATGTTGAGATAACTGTCTTTTGAGGCGGCGGGCCCGATACAGACCGACTCGTCGGCAAGCATGACGTACTTTGCGTCAGCGTCGGCTTCGGAATGTACCGCCACGGTCTTGATGCCCATTTCGCGGCATGCGCGCTGCACACGCAACGCGATCTCGCCGCGGTTTGCAATCAGCACCTTTTCAAACATGGCCCCGGCTCTGGGGTTGTTGCCGAATACCGCCATGACAAAACTCCGCGGCTATTCGATGATAAAAAGAGGCTGGCCATATTCAACCGGCTGGCCGTTTTCAACCAGAATCGACTTCACCACACCGGCAGCGTCGGACTCGATCTCGTTTAACAGCTTCATCGCTTCAATAATGCAAAGCGTCTGCCCTTTTGAAACCGTCTGGCCGATCTCGACAAACGACGATGAGCCGGGGGAGGGTGACCGGTAGAACGTGCCAACCATCGGCGACTTGAGCGTATGGCCAGTCGGCGCGGCCGGCGCGGCGGCCACAACCGGTGCCGAGGCAACCGGCGCGGCCGGTGCATGCATCATCATCGGCTGTTGTGTGAAATTTTGCACACCATGACGGCTGATACGAACTTTTTCCTCGCCTTCGGTGATCTCCAGCTCCGCGATACCGGATTCTTGAACCAGATCGATAAGCGTCTTGATTTTACGTAAGTCCATTTTTTGTCTCCAGCATCGGCGCGATCCGGAGGGATCGGCGCGCTTGTTGTTTTCGGTGCCCGGCGCAAGCTGCACGCGCGCAGGTCAGTCCGTTTTTCTTCTATTGGAAGGGATTGTTATGTTTTTTGTGCCGACAGCCGCTTAACCGCCGCGTTAATCGCAAATTCATAGCCAATCGACCCGAGCCCGCAAATCACACCCACCGCCTTGTCTGACAAATATGAATGCTGGCGAAACGGCTCCCGGGCATGGACGTTTGAAAGATGAACTTCGATAAACGGGATGTTGACGGCTAACAATGCGTCCCGCAGGGCGATACTGGTGTGGGTAAACGCGCCCGGGTTAATGACAATAAATCCGACTGACTCGCCTTTGGCCGCATGAATCCGGTCAATCAACATTCCCTCGGCGTTAGTCTGGAATGAAACCAACTGGGCACCCAACGCCGCTGCAATTTTTACCAAGCGGCTGTCAATATCGGCCAATGTATCGGTGCCATAGACCTCTGGTTCACGCGTGCCAAGCAGATTCAGATTAGGCCCGTGCAGTACAAGAATGCTTTTCATGGCGGTAGTTTGCCTGAAAATACAAGAAATTGCGTGATTTTTCGCCGAAGTTAATGACTCGCCAGTCACCGCTGTCGGTGTTTTGCCACCGCAAGCCTAACCTGCGCACGAAAAACGCGGTTAACTGCTTTGGAATACGCAGTCGCTCGACAATTGGGGGTGATTTTGTTGTGAATTCGCTGAAAATACGCACTTTTGCAACAAAATTCACCGGTATTTCTGGTGAGGGAGATTATTCTTGATCACTTCTTCAAATTCTGCCTCGACAACCATGCCCAACTTTGTCATCAAAATATGGCCACTGGCAGTCAGGACAATTGTGTATGGCAGCAACCCAAGCCGATTTCCTGCCCGTTTGGACAATGCAATCGCGCCTGCCTCGTCAGCAAGAATAGGATAGTTAATTTTTAGCTTTTCAGCGAATTTGCGAGAATTTGCCGCGCTATCGGCGGCGATACCGACAATTTGGAGGCCTTTTGGCCCATATTTCTCTTGTAGACGGACAAAAACCGGCATTTCCTCAAGACAAGGCGCGCACCAAGTCGCCCAAAAATTGATGACGAGCAGCTTATTGCTCCACTGGCCAAGGGATTGTTGGTTGCCAAATTGATCGGCCATACTCGTTGAATAGATGACCGACGGCGTGGCCGCAGATCCAGCCGCAACGGTGTTAGCCGCCGAAGACGGATTCTTGGTGCGATCTGCGGTAATGGCCAATATTGCAAGCAGGCCCAATATCGCTGCAGCGATACCAACAAATACGGCAACTTTTTTAGGCATCACCTAAAACAGCCGCATCGGAAGACATGCCATTTTTTGTCGTCGCATTATTTGGTCGCGACCGGTCTAACTGGTGTGGCAGGCTCGACGCGTGGCGACATCGCGCTGATGCCGGACTTACCAAACGGCAAACTAGCCCCGTCTTTCGGCATGGTCCAGTCGCCGGAAGCAATTAGCGGTAGCACAAAGGTCTGACGCTGCGGCGGAAAACAAACGCCAACCGCCGCACAGCCTTGTGAAATGAAAGCAACTTTAAGCGTTTGTTTGCTGGTGTTGCCGTTGGCAAATACCTGCTGGAACCTCGCCAAATCGACCAACAACGTGACGCTGTCCTCAAACACATCAACCTTGCCAAAGGTCGGGTCGTAGACTGGCTTGCCGGTTGGAATTGACAGGGCCAGATTTTGTTTGGGATTTGACGCGGGATTTTTCGCCGGCGACTGTTTGCTGGATTTGCCGGCAACCATTTGGTCGACCAATTCAACCCGCAGCCGGTCACGATAAAGGTAATAGCCGGGCGCAATGGATACCGTGATCTCCGCCGTAAATGCATCACGAATACGCATCTTTGGCCGAAATGCGTCGATTGGATCCAGTAAATCTGCCGGTGTTACGGCGCTTACCGACCCCGTCAATGCCACAAGCTTTGACGAGTCTGACGCATAACCAAATGGAAAGACGCCAATCACCGATAAAGCGAGTACCAACTTCACAATTGAGTGTTTCAAATTTTGCGACCTCTGTCAGATTCTGAATCGATTGTTACGTGTATACCGTTGCCTGCATGCGTACGTGACTATTCTAATAAGTAATAGAGACCCCAATGGCGCATTTGAAGTTCCGCGATGCACACGTATGGGTGTTGACCGCCATCAGCGCAGGTAATCACCGGCTCATTCGGCGTGGCCGAATTTGCATCGGCAGCAGACACAGGCGAGATGTCTCATCGCGTTTGACGCAAAAGTTATTTGATGGTGCGACCTGTTGCAAATACGATGATGGCTCGCATTTATTGTTTGTCGATCGATTGTTGACGCGTCAGAATAGGGTCTACCATGCGCTTTTTTATCCTGATCATTTTAGTTGGATTTCCGCTTGCCGAAGGTGCCGTGCTGTACAAGCTGGCCGCGGGTGAGCAAGGTCACGCCGGCTGGGTGCTCGCGTGGGTAATATTTGCGGCGATTGCCGGCGTGGTGTTGATTAAACAAGCGCGATTCTCGTTGATCGCCCGTCTTGGCCAGGCGCTGGCGCATGGTCAATTTTCACTTGCCGCGTTAATCGATAGTTTCCGCACGGTCATCGCCGGACTGTTGCTCGTTTTTCCAGGCGTGCTGTCGGATATTCTGGCCCTGACCATTTTGCTTATCCCCATTCGTGAGCCCGCCATCGCGCGTACGGCAAACGGCGTCCGGCCAAACCGTCATTCACCGCGGCCGGTGAATCCGGATGGCGTCATCGAGGGCGAGTTCCGGCGCGAACGATAGGTCCCCCGCTTCTATTGCGGGCGCACTGCGACCAGAAAATCGGCAACGGTCGGGTAGCGCAATTGAAGTTGGAGCATTGCCTTCATCCGGCTGTTTTGAATGCGTCTTGACTCGCGCATGAACGACAGCGTTGCGGGTGAAATCGTTGATTCCGCCTGATGTCGAGAGATCCGGGGCGGACGCGGCAAGCCAAAGTGTGCCGCGACCAGATCAAAATAATCGCCCATTCTGAGATCGCTTTCGTCAACGATATTCAAGATGCAACTGTTCGAAAGCGCCATCGATGCGACACAGGCAGCGGCGAGATCGTCTGCGTGGATGTGATTGGAATAACCATCCTCGTCAGCATTGATTGCCGGCGTTCCTGCCGCGAGGCGCGCAAGCGGCAGGCGGTCAATGGCGTAAATGCCGGGCGCACGCAAAATTACCAGAATCACGCCGTGCGCCTGCGCCCAAGCGGTCATCACGGTCTCGGCGTCGACCCGGCGTTTGGCACGATCAGATTGCGGATTCACTGGTCGGGTTTCGTCGATGACGGCCCCGCCACAATCGCCATACACACCGGTGGTGCTGATATAAATCAGGCGGCGCGGAAGCTGTCCGACCGGGAGCATGTCCAATACGCGCAACAAGTTGCGCGAATGGATGTCTTCTGCTCCCGTTGAAGGCGGTGGCGCGAAGTGAAAAATGGTTGCCGGCATTGTGCTATCGGCGCACGCCATTGACAATGATTCAAGGTCGGATAGGTCGCCGATTATCGGTTCGGCGCCACAGGCGAGCGCAATGTCCACGCGCCCGGCATTACGGATCAGAGCCGTAACCGCAAACGATGGCCGCAACAATTTCGCCACCCGTTGGCCAATGTCGCCAAAACCGACAATCAACACGTTCGTTTCGATATTCGCCATCGCCATGCAGGCAAAGTATAGTTGACGTTTTCTGTGCGGCCCTTTGGGCGTCACATTGTTTGCCACCCCTCGATCGTGATTATGAGCACCGAATTCACCGTAACCCTCAAGCCGTCCGGCAATTCCTTCATTGTTTCCCCCGATGAAACCATCCTCGAAGCCGCCCTGCGCCAGGGTATCGGCCTGCCCTATGGTTGTCGCAACGGTGCATGCGGGTCGTGCAAGGGAACATTGTTGTCGGGCGATTTTGATTACGGCCAATATCAGGAACGCACCCTTCGTCCGGAAGAAAAGGCCGCAGGGAAGGCGTTGTTTTGTGTTGGCAAGGCGCGCTCCGATCTCACCCTCGAGGTACGCGAAATCGGCGGTACTGGTGACATTCAAATTCGCACGTTGCCATGCCGTGTCGAAAAAGTCGAAAAGCCCGCGCCTGACGTGGCGGTGTTGTCGCTCAAACTGCCAGCTCAGGAACGGCTGCAATATATGGCGGGGCAATACATCGATATTCTGTTGAAGGACGGTAAACGCCGCAGCTTTTCAATGGCGAACGCACCACATCGTGACCAATACGTCGAATTACATATCCGCCATATTCCGGACGGGCAGTTCACCAGTTTTGTCTTTAATGAAATGCGCGACCGGGCGATCCTGCGTTTTGAAGGGCCGCTGGGGTCATTTTTTCTGCGCGAAGACTCCGACAAGCCGATCATCCTCGTTGCAGGGGGCACCGGCTTTGCACCGATCAAGGCCATTTTGGAACACGCTTTTTTCAAACATATCGATCGGGAAATGGTGCTTTATTGGGGATGCCGGTCACGCGCCGATTTGTACATGGCCGAACTGCCGGCACAATGGGCGAAGGAGCACCCGAACTTTACGTTTATACCGGTTTTGTCCGAACCCGAAGCGGAGGATAATTGGACCGGCCGAACCGGCTTTGTGCATCAGGCGGTGATTGACGATTTTGAATCGCTCGCAGGTTATCAAGTCTATGCATGCGGGGCACCGGTCATGATCGAAGTCGGCCAAAAAGCTTTTATTGAACGCGGTTTGCCTGACGACGAATTTTTCGCCGACTCGTTCACCTATTCAACGTAATACCCCATCAACTTTTCCGGAGAAAAATCATGATCAAAGCGGGCGACACCATTCCAAACGGCACACTGAGCGAATTCATTGCCGTTGAAACAGAAGGCTGCGCATTGGGACCAAACAGTTTTAAGGTGGAAGATTTGGTCAAGGGCAAGAAGATTGTTGTGTTCGGTTTGCCAGGTGCCTTTACGCCAACCTGCTCCGCGCAGCATGTGCCGGGCTATATCAAGCATTACGCCGACTTCAAGGCAAAGGGTGTTGACGAAATCTGGTGCGTTTCGGTGAATGATCCGTTTGTCATGGGCGCGTGGGCAAAAGACCAGCACGCCGAAGGCAAGGTGCGCATGTTTGGCGACGGCTCGGCGACCTGGACAAAAGCACTTGGTCTGGAGCTTGATCTCTCCGCAAAAAATTTCGGTATGCGCATGCAGCGCTGCGCGATGGTTGTCGACAACGGTGTGGTCAAAGTTGTCAACGTCGAAGGACCGGGCAAGTTTGAAGTTTCAAACGCCGAGACAATGTTGGCGGCGGTTTAAGCGCGCATTATTCTGTGATCAAGTCGTCCCGGTTGGCCGAATCTTCAGCCGGACGAAATTGATTGCGACTGATTGCAAGCGACACAATCAAATTCTGCCCACCTGAGACCCGTCCATATTTATGACGACCAACCCGACAGTTTTTATTGACGGCGAACACGGCACCACGGGCCTGTTGATCCGCGAACTATTGCTCGCACGTGGCGGAATTGATGTTGTCAGCATCGCGCCGGACAAACGTAAAGATCTCGCCGAGCGAAAAAGGCTGCTCAATGCGGTTGATCTGACTGTGTTGTGTCTGCCGGACGATGCCGCGCGTGAATCGGTGGCGATGATTGAAAACAACCACACACGTATTGTTGACGCGTCAACCGCACATCGTGTCCTGCCCGATTGGACGTTTGGATTTCCGGAGCTTGACCGGCAGCAGGCGCAACACATCCGCCAGTCACGCCGCGTCGCCAACCCGGGCTGCTGGTCCACCTGCTTCATTGCGTTGGTGCGTCCGTTGGTCGACGCAGGCATCATCCCTGCTGATTTTCCAATCACCACCTGGGGTGTCTCCGGTTATTCTGGCGGTGGCAGGCAAATGATTGAGGCCTTTGAGGCGCAAACCAACAAAACCAATTTCATCGCCTACGGCCTGAAACTTGCGCATAAACACTTGCCGGAAATGCAGAAATACGCCGGCTTGGCACACGCACCCTTGTTCACGCCATCGGTCGGCAATTTTCGTCAGGGTATGTTGGTGGAAGTCCCGTTAAATTTATGGACGCTGCCGAAAAGAACGACCGGGCCGGCACTACGTGACGCACTCGCCGCACATTACGCCGGTTGCAACACCATCGACGTCAAACCGTATGCATCAGAACCGCCGGCCGAGATCAACCCCGAAGCGCTAAACGACACCAATCTGCTTGAGCTGTTTGTGTTTGACAACCCCACCGCTGAACAAGCCATCCTGATGGCGCGGCTGGATAATCTCGGCAAGGGTGCGGGGCGTGCCGCGCTGCAGAATATTGAGCTGATGTTGGGGTTCGATTAGGCAGATGAAACACGCAGGTGCCGAAACGCTGAGGGCGCTCGAACCGGTACTGGATCAGATTCATAGAATGCCGGGACGCATCGAAAAAAAGCCGGGAATTTTCTACCGGAAGTCGAGTGCCTATCGGCACTTTCATGAAGACCCTGCCGGTGTTTTTGCGGACGTACAGCTAGATGGCGCGGCCTTTCGCCGCATGCCGGTAAGCACACCAAAACAACAAGCGACGTTCATCAAGATAGTCCGAAACAACCGTTTGTAATTTTCCGCGTCAGTGGGAAACTCGACGTGTTTTGGTCGGCACGATGAGGAGAATCCACGCCAATTGGCGCGCGGCGGGTCGGTCAACTCTTAATGGCGACAATCACCGGCGTGTGATCCGATGGCCGTTCTAATTTGCGTGGTTCCACATCAATTACCGCACTGGTCGTTGATGTGGCGAGGCCCTTGGTGAGCAGAATGTGGTCAATCCGCATACCGAGATTGCGCTTGAAGCCGTTCATGCGGTAATCCCACCATGTAAAACTCTTGTCCGGCTGATCAAACAAGCGAAAGCCGTCGACCAGACCAAGATCAACCAAGCCGCGAAAATGTGCACGTTCGGCATCGGTGCATAGTACCTGTCCGACCCAGGCGGCAGGGTCATACACATCACGATCTTCGGGTGCAATGTTGTAGTCACCCAATAACGCGACGTCGCCATAAGTCGCGATGGCGTTCCGCATGTATTGATTCAGCGCGGTCAACCATGCCAATTTGTATTGATACTTGTCTGAGTCAACCGTTTGCCCGTTGACGATGTAGGCATTCACAATACGCACGCCGTTGATGGTGGCGGCAATCAACCGTCTCTGCGGGTCGTCAAAACCGGCCATGTCCTTGACAACATCTTCCGGCTTGGCGCGCGACAGTATCGCCACGCCGTTATAGGTTTTTTGCCCGTTAAACGCCGCAAAATAGCCCGCCTCCTCGATCGCCTCGAGCGGAAACTTCGCGTCTTCAAGTTTGAGTTCTTGCAAACACAACACGTCGACCGGTGAAGTCTTCAGCCATGCCAGCACATGCGGTAGCCGCACGTTGAGTGAGTTGACATTCCACGTGGCGATTTTCATGAACGAGATCGCATCGAGATCACTAGGCGGCCAACTTCATGCCGTTATGACGCAGCAGATGTTCGATTTCGGGTTTGCGGCCGCGAAACGCGATGAAGGACTCCATCGCACCACGGCTGCCGCCGCGCGCCAACACTTCACGGCGAAACCGCGCACCGGTGTCACGGTTGAGCACGCCGGTTTCTTCAAACGCCGCGTACGCATCGGCTGACAGCACCTCCGCCCATTTGTAGCTGTAGTAGCCGGCCGCATAGCCGCCGCCGAATACATGGCCGAACGAATGTGGCATGCGATTAAAGTGCGGATAGTCAATCACCGCGACGGCGGCGCGCACGCGGTTTGCCAGTTCGAGAATGCTTTCGTTGGCAACATCAAAGTCGGTATGTGCGTGCATATCGAGCAAGGCAAACTCCAGCTGCCGGACAAATCCCATGCCGCTTTGGAAATTCTTGGCGGCGATCATTTTGTCGAACAGCGATCTTGGCAATGGCGCACCGGTATCAACATGGGATGTCATATGTTGCAACACGTCCCACTCCCAACAAAAATTTTCCATAAATTGTGAAGGCAGTTCGACCGCGTCCCATTCGACGCCGTTGATACCCGAGACACCCAGCTCATCGACTTCGGTTAGCAGCTGGTGCAGCCCGTGGCCGAATTCATGAAACAGCGTGATGACATCGTCATGTGTGAATAGCGCCGGCCGCCCGCCGACCGGGGCCGGAAAATTACAAGTCATGAATGCTACCGGGTGTTGTATCCGGCCATTGAGCATACGGCGGTTGATGGCGTCGTCCATCCAGGCGCCGCCGCGCTTGTTGTCACGCGCGTAAAGATCGAAATAGAACTGGCCGATCACCTCGTCGCCGGCGTCACAAACGTCAAAAAACAAAACGTCGTTGTGCCATGTTTCTGTCGACGACTTGACAAACCGCACGCCGTAAATCGACTCAACCACACGAAACAATCCGGCAATCACCTTTGCTTCCGGAAAATACTGCTTCACGTCATTGTCCGAAAACGCGTATCGTTTTTCACGTAATTTTTCGGACACATAGGCGACGTCCCAAGCCTTGACGTCGGCCATGTTGAGTTCGGCCGCGGCAAACGCGACCAATTCCCGCCAATCGTTTTCGGCAAATGGTTTCGACTTGGTTGCCATTTCGTTCAGAAACGCGATGACTTCGGCGGGGCTTTCCGCCATTTTTGCCGCGAGTGAAATCTCGGCGTAGTTGTTGTACCCCAGCAGTTCGGCCGCTTCGGCACGCAGGGTCAGCAAGCCTTTGATGATGTCCGTGTTGTCCCATTTTTTATCAGCGCCCAGCTCCGAGGCGCGTGTGACATACGCCCGATACATCGCTTCGCGCAACGGATGAAACGCCGCGTACTGCATCACCGGCATATAGGACGGTGCTTGCAGGGTAAATTTCCAGCCCGGCTTGCCGTCGTTTGTTGCCGCGGCGTGTGCGGCTTCAATTGCATCATCCGGCAAACCGGCAAGCTGCGTTTGATCGGTGACAAAGTAGGCAAACGCATTGGTGGCATCAAGCACGTTGTCATTAAAGTTCGACATGCGTGTCGACAATTCCTCTTGTACGTGTTGAAAACGCGCCTTTTTGTCATCCGGCAGTTCGGCGCCACCGAGTCGGAAATCGCGAATTTCGTTATCCAGTGCGCGCCGTTGGGTGGCGGTCAACATTTCAATATCGCCTATTGGCGGGCTGTTTGGGGCAGAAATGTCTGAAGACGCGCGTATTTGCTTGTATTTGGCAAATAGTTTTTCGTTCTGTGAAAGTCCCGACCAGAATTGTGTGACTGCCGGCAACATGCCGTTATACGCGTCGCGCAATGCCGGCGAGTTCACCACCGCATTCAGATGCGCCGCCATGCCCCACGCACGCGACAATTTTTCCGTGACGTCGTCAATCGGTGTGATCACGTTTGTCCAGGTTGGTGGCTGCTCGGAGGCCGTGACCTCGGCGACACAGCGTTCTGCATCACCAATCAGTTGCGCAATGGCGGGTTTGACCAGGTCTGGCGTGAACGACGCAAAACGGGGCAGACCAGAAAAATCGAGCAATGTATTCATCAGAAAATTCCTAAAAAACAATCCACGGTGTTGGTTTATGCCGAATAGACAATACGTCCTGCGCAGACGGTGTGTGTCACCTTGCCTTGTAGCTCGCGCGACAGGTAGGGAGTGTTCTTGCCCTGTGAGACCAGCGTTTCACGCGTCACCGCCCAAAACGCGCGCGGGTCAAAAATACAGACGTCGGCCGGTTTGCCGATTTCGAACCGGCCCTGCGTTTTGTTCAGCACGTTTGCCGGATGGGTGGTGATTTTTGCCAACGCATCGGCAAGTGGCACGCCGGCGTGTTCCGCCCATTTCAACGTTAATGGCAACAACATTTCAAGTGCCGTGGCGCCCGGCGTGGCCTCGCCGAACGGGACGTTTTTCTCGTCTTCGTCGGTCGGCGTATGGTCCGAGCAGATCGCGTCAATGGTGCCATCGATCACGCCGGCCGAAAGGGCGTCACGATCAGCCGGTGATCTTAGCGGTGGTGAGAATCGATACTGTGAATCGAAATAGCCGATGTCGCGATCGGTCAGCAGCAAATGATGAATGCCGACGTCGCTGGTCAACGGCAGTCCTTCCGCCTTGGCGCTGCGCACCATCGCCACACCAGCCGCCGTTGACAGCCGCGCCAAATGCACCTTGGCCCCCGTATCGCGCATGAGCGTGGTGATGGTATTGATCGCGAGTGTTTCCGCACTGGCTGGAATACCGGCAAGGCCGAGTCGTGTCGCTACTTCGCCATCGTGGGCAATGCCGCCTTTTGCCAAATGCGCGTCTTCCGGGCGCAGCCAGATGGTGAAACCAAATGTCGCGGCATACTGCATGGCGCGGTACAACACCATGGTGTCAATGATCGGTTTATCCGCTTGGAAAAAGCCGATGCAGCCGGCCTCGGTCAGCTCCAACATTTCCGATAATTTTTCGCCGCGCAATCCGGCCGTGAGTGCACCAAGCGGATAAATGCGCGCCTGGTTCAACGTCCAGCCGCGGCGCTTCAACATTTCAACCAGCCCGGGCTCATCCAGCACCGGTTCGGTATCGGGCGGGCACACCAGCGTGGTCACGCCACCGGCGGATGCGGCCATCAATTCTGTTTCGAGGGTGGCTTTATGTTCAAAGCCGGGCTCACGCAAACGCGCACTCAAGTCCACCAAACCGGGCGCAACAATCTTGCCGGCGGCGTCGATAATCTTGTCAGCGATGAAGCCATCAAAATTGTTGCCGATACCGGCAATTTTGTCGTCCGACAAATACAGGTTGGTGCGTTCATCACGACCGCTGGCCGGGTCGATCAGCCGGCCGTTTCGGATCTCGAGTTTCATGCCACACCTCCGGCGTGATCGACCGTGCCGCCACTGACCATCGACATCACGGCCATCCGCACCGCGATGCCAAACGTGACCTGCGGCAAAATCACCGCCTGTCTGCCATCGGCGATGGTCGACTCAATTTCAACGCCGCGGTTCATCGGCCCCGGATGCATGACAATTGCATCCGGCTTCGCGCGCGCCAATTTTTCCGCGGTCAGCCCGTAACTTTTATAGAACTCCTGTGCACTGGGCAGCAGGGGGCCTTCCATCCGCTCGTTTTGCAGACGCAGCATCATCACCACGTCACAGCCTTCGATGCCGCGTTTCATATCGTGGTGTACCGACACACCCATGCGGGCGCATTCGGTCGGGATCAATGTTTTTGGGCCGATCACCCGCACGTCGGGGCAGCCCAGCGTGGTCAGCGCATGGATGCCGGAACGCGCCACCCGCGAATGCAGGATGTCACCGACAATCGCCACGCTCAGATTGTGAAACGATTTTTTGTAGTGACGGATGGTGTACATGTCGAGCAAACCCTGGGTCGGGTGGGCGTGGCGGCCGTCACCCGCGTTGATCACCGCGATATTCGGCCGCACCCGGTTCACGTGTTGGGCGATCAAATGCGCCGCGCCGGATTGTGCGTGACGCACCACAAACAAATCGGCATCCATGGCGGCCAGATTGTCGATGGTGTCGATCAGCGATTCGCCCTTGTTGGTCGAGGACGCACCGATGTTCAGGTTGATGACGTCGGCCGACAATCGTTTGGCGGCAATTTCGAAGGTGGTGCGGGTACGCGTTGAGTTTTCAAAAAACAAATTGAATACCGACTTGCCGCGCAGCAGCGGCACTTTTTTGACGTCCCGATCGCCGACTGAGACAAACTGATCCGCCGTGTCGAGAATGTTTTCGATAATGGCCTTGGGCAGCCCTTCGGTGGTCAGCAGGTGCCGCAGTTTTTTGTCGGCGGTCAATTGTGGGTTGGTCGTCAGCATCAGCAGATCCTCTATTGCTCTCGAATTTCAAACCGCAGCACATCGTTTTCGTCGGTCAGCTCGAGGCTTTGTGTGGCCTCCAGCGGCATGGTCATCGCGACATAGTCGGCAAGAATCGGCAACTCGCGTCCGCCACGGTCGATCAATACGGCAAGTTTCACACTTGCCGGTCGGCCAAAGTCAAACAACTCGTTCAACGCGGCACGAATGGTCCGTCCCGATTGCAATACATCATCGACCAAAAGAATGTGACTGCCTTCGACGGCAAAGCCGATGTCGGTGGCTTTTTTCTGCGGGTGCAGACCGCGCCGGGCAAAATCATCACGGTGCAGCGTCACGGCGAGGGTGCCAACTTGCGCCACTCCCAGCTTTGCTGACAATCGCGCCGCCACCCATGCGCCACCGGTATGGATACCGATGATCACGGTATCGGCCACCGGCGTGCCGATTTTTTCGGCAAGCATGTCAATCAATTTTTCCGCATCAAGCTGCATTGCCGACCCTCTTCTGATCAAGCCACGACTGCAAAATCACCTGCGCCGCCATCGCGTCAATTTTGTCTTTCTGGCTGCGGCCCTTGATACCCTGGTCGGCGAGCAATGTCGACGCCTCGGTCGAGCTGAGAAACTCATTGACGTAATCGACCGGCAGTTTGAAGTTTTCGTGCAATCGATTGCCAAATTTTTTGGCCAAGTGTGCAACCGGGTGCGCCGTGTTATCCGGGAAGGTCGGCTCGCCAACCACAAACTGTGTCGGCTGCCAATCACGAACCAGTACGCCCACCGCAGACAGCCGGTCAGCGTTTGATTCGGCGTGGATGGTGGTCAATGCGCTCGCCACGCCGATGGTCAGGTTACCGACGGCGACGCCAATACGCTTTTCGCCGAAGTCAAAACCCATGATGGTTGCGTGGGCATTCATGTCACGCGTGTCCCACGGCATCAGACAACATTTCGGGACGCACACCCAGCTTCAACATGGCCGCCACCAGTTTTTCTTCAGGCGGCAGGTCAAAAATGAGATTGGGATCGGCTTCCACCGTCAGCCAGCCGTTCAGTTTGATTTCTTCCTCAAGTTGCCCGGCGCCCCAGCCGGCATAGCCGAGCGTGACCAGCACCTTCGACGGGCCGGCACCTTCGGCGATTGCTTCGAGAATGTCTTTGGACGTGGTCATGCCGATATCCGCGCCCACCTTGAGCGTTGAGTTCCAGTCGCCGAGGGGTTGGTGCAGCACAAAGCCACATTCAACCTTGACCGGACCGCCGAAATGCACCGGATCGTTTCGCAACGCGTCATCGTCAAAGGCAATATTGACCTGCTCAAACAGATGTCCGACGGTAATGTCGATCGGCTTATTGATCACCAAACCAATCGCGCCGCGCTCTGAATGTTCACAGATGTAGGTCAGCGTTTTGGAAAAATACGGGTCGGCCATGGCGGGCATGGCGATCAAAAAATGGTTGGTGAGATTGATGGTCTGCATCAAACTCAGCATTTTACGTGAATGTGGATTTGCACGCTATCATTTCCCGATGCAATCAATACTCTTCTGGTTCCGCCGTGATTTGCGGGCAAATGACAATGTCGGCTTGTATCTGGCGCTCAAATCCGCCAAAAAGGTGCATTGTGTATTCGTTTTTGACCGCGAAATCCTTGATGTGTTGCCAACCAAGGCGGATCGGCGGGTCGAATTTATCTGGGAATCGGTGGTTGCGCTGCGGTTGATGTTGCGCGAAATGGGCGGTGACCTGTTGGTCCGATATGGACACGCCACCGATGTGATTCCGGCATTGGCCGCAGAGTTGGCTGTTGATGCCGTGTTCACCAATACCGATTACGAACCGGGCGCCATTGCGCGGGACACCAAAGTGGCCGCAGCCTTGCAGACGCAAAACATTGCCTTCGAGTCATTCAAAGACCACGTCATTTTCGAGAAAGACGAGGTGCTCACGCTGGCCGGCAAACCCTTCAGTGTGTTCACGCCGTACAAAAATGCCTGGCTAAAAAAAGTCGATGAAGCGCATTTGCAGCCATTCCCGGTTGAACGCTATCAAGCCCACTTGGCCGCGCCAAGGCAAACAAAGCCTGCCGATCCAATACCAATGCTTGAATCGATGGGCTTCATACGCACCAATATCTTGTCGATGGTGACATGCGGCGCGGCCGGTGCGGCAGCGCTGCGCGACGATTTTATCGGGCGCATGGCCGACTACAAAGACACACGTGATTTCCCGGCAATCAGAGGGGTGTCGTATC